>JAZOTA010000074.1:0-42254 GCA_045657425.1 Eubacteriales bacterium | reverse complement strand
AATCAAAACCACCAGTTGAACTGGTGGTTTGCACAGCCCCTATAAGGGGCTAATACAGGCTTCGTCCCTGAAAGGGACTACTGAAGATTTGACACCGCATTACACTCACAGGCAGCCGCTCACGTGCGGCTGTCTTTTTTGCCTACTTATTCTTGGCACCCGTAAACGGGTCTGTATATTCCTTGAAACTTATCTGGTCCGAGGCATTATCTTCCTCGATTTGATTTCTGATATATTCCGCTATTACCTTTTTGTTTCGTCCTACTGTATCTACGTAATAGCCTCGGCACCAGAAATGTCGTGTTCCATACTTATATTTCAAATTTGCGTGTCTGTCGAATATCATTAGTGAGCTTTTCCCCTTGAGATATCCCATAAACTGTGCTATACTTATGTGTGGTGGGATACTTACGAGCATATGAATGTGGTCTACACACGCTTCTGCCTCTATTATCTCTACTCCTTTTTGTTCGCATAGTTTACGAAGTATTTCTCCTATATCTTTTTTTATTTGCCCATATATCTCTTGTCTACGATATTTCGGCGCAAATACTATATGATATTGGCATCTGTATTTCGAGTGTGCACTACTCTTTATTTCATTCTTTTCTCTTTTTAACATTGTTATAAAACCTCCGTATATTCTTTGTGTAATGCGGTCGCCAAACCTTTACACATTATATCACGGAGGTTTTATTTTACATATACTAAAGTTTTTATCTTCCCCCGGTAGAACCGGGGGTTTATTTCCACGCCTTAAAAGGCACCAAATAAAAAATCAAGCTGCCGAGCTGCAGCTTGATTTTTGTTTTACAGTTGTTTTGTAAATTTGATAAACGCGTTCTTTCCGTCCTCGGTGCGCTTGTAAACGCCTGCGTCGCAAAGAACCTCAAGAAATACCTTGCCGATTTCATATTCGAGAATAGAACGTATATTTTCGCTTGTAATCGATTGATATTTCGCCTTTATTTCGTTCACCCAATCGGAGTGGGATGCGATTTTTTCGTTTGCAGAAACGTCCTGACCATTAAGAATCGCATTCTCAATAAGCACTATTTCATCCGACAGACGCGCAGGAAGTACAGCAAGACCCATAACCTCGATAAGACCGATATTTTCCTTTTTTATGTGGTGAAGCGAGGGATTCGGGTGGAAGATGCCCAGAGGGCGGTCATCGCTTGTGCGGTTGTTACGCAAAACAAGGTCGCATTCGTAAATTTCGCCTCTTTTACGCGAAATGGGGGTTATTGTGTTGTGCGGTGTTTTATCGGTGTATGCGAAAATGCCTGCATCGGCATCGGAATAGCTTCTCCACGAGGCAAGAATGTGCGAACAGCATTTTGCAAGCTCTTTTCTGTCAGCCGAGCTTACGCGAATGACCGACATCGGCCATTTTACGATACCTGCCTTGACGTTGTTAAAGCCGTTAAGCGAAAATTCATATTCGATTCCCGATTTTGCCATTGCAAATTCGTAATTACCGCCTTGAAAATGCTCGTGCGAGAGGATTGAGCCGCCGACTATCGGCAAATCGGCATTCGAGCCGACAAAGTAGTGCGGAAGATAATCGATAACATCGAACATTTTATCGAAAACGGAATCATCGATCTTCATCGGGATATGCTCAGTATTGAACGCAATGCAATGCTCGTCGTAATATCCGTAAGGCGAATATTGAAGCTGCCAAGCTTCATCATTGACGGTGATATCGATCGGACGGAGATTTTGCCTTGCAGGGTGGTTTGCAGTACCCCAAAAGCCGGCGTTTTCGGCGCAAAGCTGACATTTGGGATAATTTGCCGAGGCGGCACTTCCTGCCTTTGCGATATCGCGCGGATCCTTTTCGGGCTTCGAGCGGTTTATGGTTATGTCGAGAGTTCCGTATTCGCATTCAAAAGGCCATTTCATATCCTTTGCGATTCTTTGAGCGCGAACGTAATTAAGGTCTTTGCTTATTCCGTAATACCAATTCGTTGCTTCAAGTGGGCTTGATTCGTATCTTTTCGCAAATTCCGCATTTATCTCTCTCGGCATGGGGGTAAGGATACCCATAATTTCTGTATCAAAAATGTCCTTCGAGGCGGTGGTGTCCTGAATTATGCCGTTTTCACACGCATATTGAATAATGGGCGCAAGGATGCCTTCAATATCGGTGTATTCTTCACCATCGCAAGGATGCCAATCGGTAAGCCGAAGCGCATTCATAAGACGGTTGCGTACAACGTAAACGTCGACCTTTTCGATAATATTTTTATCAATCACGTAATTTATTAAGGTTTGCAAGCTGTTATAAATCATAATTCATTCACCCCACCGATGCATTTTACAACACAAATGCTTTAAAATCAATAGAATTTCACCCCTTTTTTAACAGTTTTTTCATTTTTGTTCATTTTTAGACAAAAAATCGAAAAACGAGTGTGTGATTAACATTCGGTTAACTTTCGGGGTATACAATCTTTGTAGAATCCGGGACGATATACCCGTTTATCTAAAGGAGATTTGTTATGGCAAGAAACGTTTTGGCTCGTCACCCCGTAGCACGTCCTGAACCCAAAAGCATAAAGCATCTTGTTCAGATGGCAGTCGACGAGGTAGGCGATCAGATAAGTCATAAATACCGCGGAAAAGACGGTGTTGTTGAAGTAACCTTTAAGCAATTCCAAAAAGACACCTTTTATCTCGGCACGGCACTTGTTGATATGGGGCTCGAATCGGGACATATCGCCTGCGCAGGCGAAAACAGCTATAATTGGATAACCGCTTTCGTTACCGCATTGCAAAGCAAGGGCGTTTTCTGCCCTATCGATAAGGACCTTCCCGATGATGATCTTGTTAACATCATAAATCACGGCGACGACGATATAATCTTCTGTGACAAAAAGCGCGAGGAGGCATTTAAGCGCATTCGCGATCAAATTACTCGCGTTAAATATTTCATCTGCTTCGACCGTGACGAGGATGAAAACGAATTCCTTTCCTTTAACAAGCTCGTTGCAAAGGGCAAGGAGCTTTATGAAAACGGCGATAACAGATTTGCCGAAATCGAAAACGAGGATAAGCAAAAGCTTAAAATGCTCATCTATACCTCGGGCACAACAGGTCTTGCAAAGGGCGTTATGCTTTCCGAGCACAACATTCTCTCGCTCGTGCATTGGGGCATTCAGCTCACGACCCTGCGCGACGTTGCGCTTTCGGTATTGCCCTATCACCATTGCTATGAATCGATAACCGGTCTTTTGGTCGCAATACACCTAAAGGCAACGCTTTGCATCAACGACAGTCTTAAACGCGTCGTTAAGAATATGGCGCTTTATAAGCCGTCGTATATGTACGTTGTACCTGCGCTTTTAGAGGTCGTTTACCGCAGAATGGTTGCAAGCATCGAGGAAAAGGGCAAGACCAAAAAGGTTCAAACGGGCATTAAGCTTTCACGCTTCCTGCGCGCTATCGGTATTGATAAAAGACGTGAAATTTTTGCAGAATTGCACGAAGCATTCGGCGGCAGACTCGTAAAGATAATCTGCGGCGGCGCACCCCTGCGAGCAGAGATCGTTCAGTTCTTTGACGATATCGGCATTATCGTTACAAACGGCTACGGCATTACCGAATGCTCGCCGCTCGTTGCGGTTAACACCGATTTCGATAACGACCCCAAAACCGTCGGATATCCCATGGGCTGTATCGACGTACGCATTGCCGAGCCCAACGAGGACGGCGAAGGCGAAATTTGCGTTAAGGGCGATATCGTAATGCTCGGTTATTATAAAAACGAGCAGGCGACCAAGGACGTATTTACAGATGACGGATATTTCTGCACGGGTGACTACGGCAAGCTGACCAAAAAGGGTCAGATTATGATAACCGGCAGAAAGAAGAACATTATCATCCTCGGCAACGGCAAAAACATTTACCCCGAGGAATTGGAGGAATACATCGGCAACATCCCTTACGTTTTGGAAAACATCGTTTATGCCGACAGAAACGATGACGGCCGTGAGGAAAATCTTGCCGTTCAATGTGTGCTCGACCCCGAATATTTGAAATCGGGCGATATTAACGAGCTTCAGGCGAAATTGAAGCACGACGTTTTCGTTGCATTGGAAAAGCTTCCCACCTACAAGCAGGTTAATAACGTCATCATCCGCGAAATTCCGTTTGTTAAAACCACGACGAACAAGATTCGCCGCGCCAAGGACGGAAGTCCGATGTAAATAACCGCATATTCAATAGAGAGCGCGTATTTACGCGCTCTTCAGCTTGCAGACAAAGTATGCAAGCTGAAGCAGACTGAGAGAAATGTGTTTGTTTTTAATGAAAAGCGAGCGTAGGCTTACAAAGGTAAGGTAGTCGAGCTTTTCATTAAAACCCTTGAAAATACAATAAAAATTTCAAATTCCTTATAAAAAAGCAAGAGTTCTTCCGAATGCAAACGAAAGAACTCTTTTTTGTTGTTTTTCCTTTC
Organism: Eubacteriales bacterium; assembly: GCA_045657425.1. GTDB lineage: Bacteria > Bacillota > Clostridia > Oscillospirales > CAG-382 > Coliplasma. The sequence continues at coordinate 37,789 of JAZOTA010000074.1, read as the reverse complement.
AAGGGTGTAAACAGACCATTTGTCCGCGGTCTGGAGAGCGCGTATTTACGCGCTCTTTTTTGTGCTTTTTTAACACTTGATTTTTCGTAACATAAGTGTTATAATCGTGCGGTAAATACTGTCAGTCGGAGGTAAATATGCTTCTCGCAATCGACATCGGCAACTCGAATATTGCGCTCGGCGGCTTTTCGGAGGAAAAGCTTTGCTTTGTTGCGCGGATTTCGACCGATGCGTCAAAAACCTCGGATGAATATGCGAGTATTTTGCTTAACACTCTTTCGCTTTATCAAATAAGCCCCGAAATCGTAAAGGGAGCAATCGTTTCCTCGGTCGTGCCTGCCCTTAACCGCGCGATAAAGGATGCGGTCAAGCTTATTTGCGGAGTCGAGCCGTTGCTTGTCGGTCCGGGAATAAAAACAGGGCTCGGTCTTCATTGCGACGACCCTGCCTCGGTCGGTGCCGATTTGGTATGCGCTTGCGTTGCCGCACGCACAATATACGGCAGTCCGGCACTTATAATCGATATGGGCACAGCCACCAAAATGACGGTTATCGATCAATCGGGCGCTTTTGTCGGCGTTTCGATAATCCCAGGTGTTAATATGGGACTTAAAGCACTTTCGGAGGGCACTGCCCAGCTTCCCCAAGTAAGCCTTGAGGAGCCGAAATCGGTTATCGGAAAAAACACCGTCGAATGTATGCGCTCGGGCATTATTTACGGCAATGCGAGCTTGCTCGACGGTATGATAGACCGATTTAACGATGAGCTTGGCACGAATTTGCCGATTGTTGCGACAGGAGGACTTGCAAAAGCGATAATAAAGCATTGCAAGCACGAAATAACCGTCGATGAAACCCTTGTTTTGAAGGGCTTGAATATTATTTATAATAAAAACAATTAAATAATCTGTTGAAAGACCTTAAAAGGTTTATATAATAATTTTTATGCGTTGTACCCACCGTGGACGACAGCAAGGAGGAACTTTTTATGAACTCAACAAACAAAAGAAGAACGTCAACCGAGACGTTGGTGATCGCCGCAGTTTTGACCGCGCTTGTGGTTGTTTTGCAGCTGCTTTGCTCGTTTATCAAGACCGGCATATTTTCGATCACCCTTGCGCTTATTCCGATTGTTATCGGCGCATCGAAATGCGGTGCTAAAATCGGCGCTTGGCTTGGATTCGTGTTCGGTCTGGTTGTTTTGCTTACGGGCGATGCGGCGCCGTTTTTGGCGGTCAACGTTGCCGGTACTATCCTTACCGTGCTTTTAAAGGGCGCGTTAAGCGGACTTTGCGCAGGCTTGATATATAAGCTGATTGAAAAGCATAACAAATATATCGCCGTTATCGTTGCCGCAATCGTTTGCCCGATTGTGAACACGGGCGTATTCGTGCTCGGATGCTTTGCGTTCTTTATGGACACTATCGCTTCTTGGGCAGGCGGCGGAGATGCTTTTACCTATATCTTTGTCGGAATGATAGGCGTAAACTTCTTTATCGAAATCGCAACCAACGTCGTTCTCAGCCCTGCGGTCGTACGACTTCTTAACCTCAAAAAGAAATAATATAAGCGCTAAGCTCCGAAAATATGGGGGCTTGGCGCTTTTTACTTTAAAGATTATGGCAAAACAAAAATTTTTTACAAATTTTCTTGCGTTAACCGACAACTTGCTCTATAATGTGAAAAGTACGTTTGAAAGGAGGATATAAATGAATATAAGAGAAAAGTTCTTTGGCGACAAACGCTTTTACGGGCGCGTTGCAACGCTGGCAATACCCATTATACTTCAAAACGGTATTACGAATTTTGTCAGTCTTCTCGATAACATTATGGTCGGCAGTCTTGGAACCGAGCAAATGTCGGGTGTATCGATTGTCAACCAATTTATATTCATATTCAATCTCCTTATATACGGCGCTATTTCGGGTGCGGGAATATTTTGTGTTCAGTATCACGGCAACGGTGACCAAAACGGCATAAAGCATACCTTCCGCTTCAAGCTATACCTTAACGTGTTTTTAACCTTGTTGTCGATGGGCGCTTTGGCGATATTCGACGACACTCTTATTTCGACCTTCCTTTTTGAAAGCGACACAAGCGGCGATTTGGCACTGACGCTTTCGGAGGGCTTGGCATATCTTAAGATAATGCTTGTCGGCCTTATCCCCTATGCTATTTCTCAAGTATACGCATCGACCCTGCGCGAAACCGAGCACGCGGTTGTTCCTATGGTCGCAAGCGTTATTGCCGTCTTTACGAACTTTGTTCTTAACTATATTCTCATCTTCGGCAATCTCGGCTTCGAGCCGATGGGCGTAAGAGGTGCGGCGATAGCAACGGTGATTTCGCGTTTTGCAGAGCTTGCCATCCTTGTAATATGGAGTCACCTCAACACCGATAAATGTCTTTATTTCAAAGGCGTTTTCAAATCATTCAAGATCCCTGCCGACCTTGTAAAAAGGATGTTTTTAAAAGCGCTTCCGCTTATGGCAAACGAATTTTTCTGGTCGATCTCGCTGACCTTAAGAAACCAATGCTATGCAACGAGAGGTATCGACGTTGTTGCGGCGCAAAATATCTGCTCGACGATTTTCAACGTTTTCTCGGTCGTTTATATGTCGTTCGGAACGGTAATTTCGATTATGGTCGGCAGTCTTTTGGGGCAAGGCAAATTCGAAGAAGCAAAGGACACCAACCGCAAGGTGCTTGTCTGCTCGGTGTTCTGCGGTATTACGCTCGGCACGTTGCTTGCCGTTAGCTCGGGAATCTTCCCCGAATTATACAACACCGAGGACAATGTTAAATCGCTTGCGACTTATATGATGATCGTTTCGGGCATTTATATGCCGTTATATGCGTTCAACAACAGCTCGTATTTTTCGATCCGTTCGGGCGGAAGCGTCGGAATCACCTTCATTATGGACAGCGGTTTTATGTGGATGGTCATGCTTCCCGTATCATTCATATTCTCGAGATTTACCGACGTCGATATCCACGGTCTGTTTGCGATATGCCAAGGCGCAGAAGCGATGAAATCAACGATAAGCTTTTATATGCTTAAAAAGGGCACGTGGACCAAACGGCTTGTCGGAGATAAGGAATAAAACAAAAAACCATCCTTTCGGATGGTTTTTTTCATAATTTATCCCTCTATTTGCCTCAATATGTAATTCTTAACCTTTTCGAGCTTGCTCTTTTGCCATTCGTTTTTATCCGCCTTTTTCGCATGCGGAACAATCAAGCTAAGGTCCATATGCGCGCCCTCGAAATATCCGTCGGGCTCGGTACTGAAGAAGTAAGCATCCCAAACGCTTTGGTCGGCGTTGGTAAAGCGGTTCGGCTCCAAAAACTGCATTTTTCTCATATCCGAAATTATAAACGCCTTTGCCGAAAGCGGCGAAAGAAGCTCAAATTCCTTATCGTCGATATTGGTGAAAATATCGGGCAAAACGTTAATGTCTATCGTTTCGTTTTGTCTGTTGATTTTTGTGCCGACGGCTTCAAACTCCAAGGAATCGAGAGTGAAAGTGAGCTTTAACACGATTCCCGTATCGGTATATTTGTGTACTCTTTGATAATCGGTGTCGAATATAAAATTACCGAGCGAATAGAAAATCGGCTTGCCGTCTTTCGTTATTTCATAGTTTTCGGGCACGTGGGTATGGTGCGCTACAACGGCATCCGCGCCCATTTCGAGATATTTTAAATATCTGTCGCGTGTGTAAGGGTTGGGCATAGGCGCAAACTCCTCGCCGCCGTGCGCAACAATAACACACCAACGGCATTTGGATTTTATTTCGTCAATACGCGCCTGGATATACTCCATATCGTCCCAACGGAAAACGCCTGCGTCGGTCTTTGTCGCAGGAATGCATTCCGCCATATAGCTCACGCCGAAAACGCCGATACCGCCTGCCTCGTCGAGATAAATCGGCTCGGACGCCTCTTTATCGTTAAGACCTGCGCCGAAGGTCATCGCACCGCTTTTCTTCGCGTGCTCTTTGGTGCTTATAATGCCCTCCCTGCCCGCATCCATCGTGTGATTGTTGCCGATGCTCCAAATATCCGCACCGATTTTATTAAAAACGCGGACTGCGTTCGGATTCATGCAGTGAAAAAACACACCGCGCGTTCCGTTGTCCTCCGCATCGATAAGCGAACCCTCGACGTTTATGCAAAGATGGTCACCGCTTTTCAAAAAGTCAAGCAAGGGTTTGGAAATCAATTCCTCGTCTTCCCATTTCCCCGCCATATACTTGTCAAAACCGATATCGCCCGTAAATACAATGCTTGTTTTTTCCTTATTAAACATACCGTCACCGCCTTTTTTGTTGGGATAGGTTGATTATATCGCAACTCGTAACACTTTTCAAGGGTTTTGGCGCTTAAGGGTCGGGATTCTCCGCAGACTTTTCGGCTATATATCAAAACAATTCAAAGCCAAGCACACAAAAAGCGGACAAAAACTGTCCGCTTTTGTATTTGTTCAAGCACACTATTCGAAAACACGTTCTTTTAATGATCAATGGACACGACGCTCTTTATTGTTTTGGAATGAATAAAGAATTCGAATTGATATGTGCTACCAACTTTTAAATCTTGATAATAATCTAAATAATGACCATCACTACACTTCAAATGATATTTACCGTATTCGGTCGTAATAAAGAAGCTGACATCGAAGTTTCTATGAGTACCGGTTGCAACTTTTGTTAGTGTGCCGACCACTGTTTCTGTTTGTCCATCACACAAATCCTTAAAAATAGAAAAATGCATTAATAACATCACGACACATAGCATACATGCAACCACCGTTTTTTTGACAGAGGCTCTCTGCTTCTTGGTGAAACGTATGGTGTTATTCTTTTTGTTTCTAACAACATTAGTTACATAGATTCCAATGACACATATAACGGAAAACAAAAAAAGAATATAAACGGACTGACCCTTGACCATAACGCATTCATTATATTGTGTTTCCTTTCTTGCAACTCATTTTTTAATTGATTTTTAAAGCGATTCCTTTTTCGGCGGTTAATTTTTTAATTTCTTCATATTGCATATATCCAAGAAGCTCGGTAATGATTTCATTGTTACACTTGTAAGTAATGAAAACACTTTGTGGAACGACATAATTAAAAAGTAGAAGCCATGATTTCAACGATGATATCTTATAATACTCTAATCGAACGATATCTTCGTATTTCACTTGAATGCGCCCACATCTTTTTCCTAAATTGGGATAGGTTGCTTCCAAATATGCATCAAAAAGAACGAGACAATATTTGCTCCTTTTTAAGACTTTAGACATTATAATGATTATCGTAGTATAACACACTGTAAGACATACAAATAACATAAATATATCAAACGTATAATCCAACAAACAAAGGACAAAAGCTGCCAGCATTAGCGGGACAAAAAGGACACTTAGCAGAATCACAGCAGGCTTAAACTGTGCCCGACTCAAATTAATCATTAAATACCTCTTTTATCGAGTTCTATCGGTTTATCTAAAGATCGTCAAGTGTTTGATTACTTCTACCATTCCGTCGAAGTGATAATGAGTTGCTTGCATTTTATTCTTTTTCAAAAAGAGCAATACTTGTAGTTCTCATATTTAGGTGTATTAACGATTTTACTGTGCCGTTTGTGTTAATTTCAAGAAGAAACGACGTTTCATCGCTATACTGAATCAAACAGTAAAAGATATCTTTGACTTTGATTACGGTATCGATTTCAACAATGTTGTTAGCTACAGTATCAACTCTTTCGTTCTTTAATTGAAACATCCAGTATTTTAGATCGGAAACTTTCGGAACATCGTCATCGAGCGTTTCTCCCTCAATTTTGTTTAAATCGTAGTCAAATAATTTGGATTTTTGAGTCTGTTCATTTTCATCCTCAACAACGATATCTGTTAATGTGCCATCGGGAAATAAATAGGTATATGAACTTTCAACCGGACCAACGTGAGTTCCAAACAAATCAAGTGCGTTTTTTTGTTCACGACGAATCAATTGATAGGTGTATTTTGAAACATATCCGTCTTCGCGGTACAAGACCTCGATTCCATAGTTGTCATAGTCAATTTCTTTGTTCACACAACCGCCCAGTAACGCAAAAAAAATCGTGAATAGTAACAACATAATTAAAATTTTGAAAAGCTTCATTGTCATTCCTCCTGAAATTAAAAATCGAATTGCTTACAAAGTTGCAATCAACTGATCAATGCATTCAATAACGTTATAAGGTTTATTGTTGATAATATCCGAAGCTTTATCAATTACATTATCAGAAACTAAAAGGCCTGGTTCATCAGCGATATCATCAACATTTCCGGTATGGGAGCGTCCGGTTGCATAAAAAACTCGTTCGGGGTATAGCTCTCCTAAAGCCGCGCTACATTTTGGAACAGTACCATCGCCATCTTTTTCCTCGTGCCACTCTATACTATCAATTAGCACGTTCTCGTCATACAACAGTTCCGTTATTGTAGCGATATCTTTTCCGACTATATAGTAGGAATCTACTAATTTTGTGATAAAATTGTCATTTGAATACAAAGCGGACGTTTTCAGTCCGCTTTTTGTATTACATTCTATAATCTGGCTTTTCGGGGGGAGGAAGTATATATGTGCCTACTTGTTTTTGTTTAGCTTCAATTTCTAATTGTTTTTCATAAGTAAACATCAAACCGCAATTTGGACATTTGTAGACATAGTACGACACTTGCTTACGATCCATACCAATTGTAGCTCCTCCAAGGATGCGACCATTATATTCGGGATCTCCCTTCTTTATCAAGTTGTCAACTCTATGCCTTTTTAACCGTGTGCCACATCCCATACAGTACATTTTTCTAAAAAGCATGCCCAATGGAAAAGTTATTTCGCGTCCTTTCCAACCCATTTATTATTAACCTCCAAAAAATAAATACGATAAGTCATAAATAGTAGACACGATAAGTCATCGAGTTACCGATATTACAAATTAATTATATGGCAACGATTGCCAAAAGTCAATAATACAAAAAGCGGACAAAAATTGTCCGCTTTTTAGCGTTTTTAAAGTTGCAAAAACAGTATTTACAATTTCATAAAACCGTGCATTTGAACTCATTTTGAATATTATTTTTTCTTACGAGCCATTCTGATCCTATCGAATTTGGTATTTCTATTCCAATCATATTTTAAACACATGAAAATGTAAAACGCACTTGATACGAATAACGTTACGTAAGCGACATCCTTTGTGACATTTTTATCTTCTATGAGCATATATACGGCAAAATATACACACATCAAAATTGTTGAAATAATAATGAATAATAATTCAAGTTTGCGCCATACTTTATACTCTTTCTTATATGAAGATATGTGTTGAATTACGCTCTTTACACCTAAACGCTCGCTTATGCTTAAGGTTCGTTTAAAACGTCTCAAACTATTATATTTTCCGCCCTTATCACACCATATTATCGACCATATGTACGATTTTATTAGTAAAAATGTTGGGATATTAATCAACAATATTAATATCATGAAATGCATAAGCAATGCGTCTCCTTTTTTAACCGAAAATTGAATCAAGGACATTGTCGGCAGTAGCCTTCAATGTCAGATGCTTGAGCGATGTTTATATACGGTATCTAATAAACAGCCGCTTGCAAATTGCTGTAATCATCATACTACAAAGCATCTAACATGTCAATGTTAAGACTTTTGAAATAGCATAAAAGAAAACCCTTGAGAACATGATGTTTTCAAGGGTTTTGCCGTTTAAGGGAGGGATTCATTGCAAATTTTACGGCTGTATATCTAAATATCAACGTATCAGCGAGCGTCTAACTTTTAAATACTTATAGCCCGATCACGAGCCAAGGCGTATCTTTGGTCTTCGTTAAGGTCGGAAGTTAAGCATAAAATAGGGGAGTATGGAATATTTTTAAGCACGTTCCAATGGTCTTTTGCTTCAAGATATTGTTGGAAACGTTCTTGCAACGAGTCGATGCATTTATTTGAAATAAAATCTTCCAAATCCTTTGCGCTTTTGAATGCGATAATATGTGTTGGAACGGAACGCTCTTTGTGTTTTGTAAGTACCACCACATCAAATCCAAATGTACCATATAAATGTTTTTCAACAACAGTGCAGGAGTGTTCAATTAAAAACCATCTTGCATCATATGTAAAATCGATCTGAATAATTCTGCGTTCGGTTTGCTCATCGAATTGAAGATTAACGTTGTGTTTATTCAGGGTTTTATCAAAGATAGACAATATTGAACGCTTGGTATCTTCGGTAATCAATTCGGATAATTCTACGTTATTAGGATTCATTATATGACATTGAAAATGAACTTTTTTGTTATTTGAATGATTATCTTCGTTTACAGGTTCTCGATGCTCAAAATAATTACATACAACGATTTCTACACCACATTCTTCTTTAACACTTCTAAAAAAATCAACAGCAAAATCTGTATTATCGACAGTTCCGAATTTGATTGCAAAAAGGTAATCGCTGCGAGTGATTTCGAAATTGTTGTTATTCATATTTCCCCCTAAATACTTATAGCTTGGCATTTCCCAAATGTGCGGGACAGTACCCATAATAATTATCGAAATTGCTGTAATCATCATACTACAAAGCCTCGAACATGTCAATGTTAAGACTTTGCGGCTATATATCAAAATAATTCAAAGTCAATAATACAAAAAGCGGACAAAAATTGTCCGCTTTAAAACCAAACATCGTGTAATTAAAGAATCACGTGTTTTCCTTTAGTAATATAGGGTTCATTACTCTTAAGACGGTTGCACACCCTACAACACGTGAACCTTCTTGTATTGATATTTTTTTGCCAATCCAAAGACAATGCGGATACACTTCCGGCGTAATAAAAGTAATGGTACCGATTGCCGTGCCGCAAGGTGCTACTTCAGTAACACCATAATAACGATGAAGTCCTGTTGTTAAATAATTATCATCGATCAAATGTGCGGGACGGTATCCGTTTGTGACTGCTCGCGTCTTGACACCGTTAAATTCAAAAGACACCTCGACATCAGGAGCACGAGTAAGAAAATCCTCCATGTTAGTTATCCTCAATTCCCTAAATATCGTTTTTATCGAGTTCTATTGGTTAATTGTTTTTTAAAGAGATTCCTTTTTCGGCGGTTATTTTTTTATTTCTTCATATTGCATATACAACTGTGGCAAAGTGCGCCGAATTGTATATAGCTCCTTATCAGAAATTGACTGAACTATTTCCAGTGTTTCGGAAGATATTATTTCCCAGCATTTTGATCGAGTATGATTTAAAATATACTCGTCATTTATAACTTCAAACCTATTGTCATACGGAGTTTTATATGATTTTACAACTTCTCCCGAATGAATATCAATTAGTTGAATTTCATCCCTACCTTTAGAACAACATAAATGCTTGTCTAAGACCAAAACATGAGAAATTTCGGCTTTGCTTTTTGTTTTCCATACAATTTCTCCCGTTTTTGCATCTAAACAATATAGGCCTCGCATGTCCTGTTGTGCGAATACATACTGTCCGTCTTTTGAAACCGGTACACCGTACATTATATATCCAACCAAATAAATGTTATTTGTCTGCCAGCTGTATATGTCATTGTTTATATAAACTTTCACATAAGAAACATTCGTGTTATAATCAGGTGTTGCTACTTCAATTTTTTTAATATCGCCAACCGTATAAATGCACTCGACTTTTCCCGGAGAAGTTTCAATGTTCATATAGGTATTACATGTGTTCCTGCGTTCCATATTTGTTTCTCCTTAAACATTTTCCGGTTAATCCTATTGAATGCCTTTTTGCCTACGGTATTAGATATAGCTTATCGTGCAAAGATTATTCAATTTCCTTCATCAATATTAAACCATGATGAGAAATTTTTGTCAAGGAAAACTCCGCACTTGACAGAATTACGAAGAAGCCCTTCAAGTGCGGAGATGTATCATTCAGTATTCCTTTCGTATAAAAATATTGAGAAAAAGCCGCTTTAGGATAACAGCAAAGCGGCTTTTGGCGCTTAAGGAAGGGATTCATTGCAGACTACGTCGCTTGCAGTGCTATTTCTCCGCACGCTCGCTTCCTTCGTTTCGCAATCCTGTGGCTACAAAAAGATATTTTTACTTGTTTGGCGTATGAATTCGAACTATTGCACAAATCACGGCGAAGCCGTGCATATCATCAAAACGAAGTTTTGCATATCATCAATTCCGTAGGAATTGTATATCATCATTGCGAAAGAAAATACAGCCTTCGGCTGATGAGATACACCTTCGGTGATGATATACACGCTCACGCGTGATGATATACCATTGCTTTCGCAATGGATAAAAAAACGACAGGTCGAAACCTGTCGTTTTTTGGCGCAGAGGAAGGGATTCTCCGCAGACTTCGCGGCTATATATCAAGATGTTTCAAAACTAAGCACACAAAAAGCGGACAAAAATTGTCCGCTTTTATTGCCAAAAAATCAATTAGTAGTATATTATTTATTCTTCTTTTTTGTGTTTTTCCGACGAATCCAACGTTCATATGGAATGTCTTTTCTTGTAGGACTCCAATACGCAATCGTATGTATTCCGGTCCAAATCAGATTAAAGCAAAAAACACCTATCGCTATATATTCACCGATACTCTTTACATTGATATACTCAAGAAGTATGCACCCAATCAAAGAAAACAGATGCACAACAATTATAAAGTAATACAAAATTATATAGAAGCGCGGAAAATCCTTTTTCCATTTTTTGTATGTTAATTTATCAATGAAAGTTTCGGATTTTTTTCTTTTCTTGTATGAAGTTTTACATAATAGATATTGTTTTAGCCCTAGCAGGAAAGACCTTATACCTACAAACGATAATAAGAAGCATAAAGATATACAAACCAATTGATTGTTTAAAGACATGAATTAACCCTCGAACACTTTATATCATCTATTTTTGTTTTATCGAATATACTATCGTTTCTTGTTTTTTCGTTTGCCTGTGTGATTTTGAGTTAACGGTCTGAGCCAAAGCAACCAAATGCACATAAAAAATATAAAAACAACAATCAAAATCCAGCTGATAAATTCGCTCCAACGATAATCTGACGAATTCACCTTTTCATTATCAAACTCGGAAACCCATACAATATCATTTTCTATAATTGAAATTGCTCGATATGCTTCGATGACATTGCCATTGTATTCAATACTTTTTGTGCTATTAGTGTCATAATATATACATACACGGTCATGCGACGTTTTTTCAAAGGATTCATAATCAAAGTGGTTTACAACTATTCGTGATGGAATAAACACATTTGTCCCGTCTTCCAAGACAAACAGATATGGCCATTTTGAAGTGGTCAAATGAACATATTCCGAATGGATTACAGTAGTTTCTACATACGACAGTGATTGCAAATCATAATCACTGGGATATAAAACAACCATCTTCCTCCAGTATCCGTAAAAAATCAAAAGAAGTGATAGCAAAACGCATATGATTGTTAGTATTATCTTTGACAATGGTATATTAGCTTTACTTTTAGCCATTTTTTATATCTTCAACCCTTTGTTCATGAAATAGCCATGCTAAAAATATTTTATTCGTCGTCCGCTTTTCATTAATTCATATCATTTATGAAGACGCAAATATATCGCTATTAAAACATCACCTATTAAAATAGGACCGTCAAGCAACACAAGCTTAATACAATAGAGATTGGTAAAATAATGTCGTAAGGGAGTATAGAAAAGTCCGACCAACCAAAGCATAAAACAGCATATAACTATCAATATGTACACGTGATTCAATAACGCATATATCCAAAAATAAGGCCTTCTCAGATCTTTTGGAATGTCTTTCAAAGCTATCCATTTTAAAAACCTTTGAAGCGTTTGTTTGGGGGGGTCATCCATCCATGCCCATATTTCTTTATTTTTGTCTAATACCTCAAGTTTGCGCCAATTATAAATAAATAAACATTTAATTACTCTTCTGAAAAAGCATTTGTAAATCACTATTGACGTTAGAAAAAAACCGAGCGTTTGCATACCAAAGCTACCCATTGATCTGTCGAGAATCATATCCCAAAAATCCATTATATTACTCCTTTTACGTTAGTGCTTCATATGGATATTTATTAATATAATCTTCTTCGGTATTGCCCTTGATCATAATCAGATCCCATTTAATCGAAAGTTTTTTCTATCCATTTTAGGTAACTTTCTTTACCTTCTTCTAACGACTCTAAAACCACGCCGTCCTTTTCTACTGATAACATTGGCTTTTTGTGTCCGTTATAAAATACGGCAAGCGTTGCCGTAAAAGTGATTGTATCACCCACAGCCAGAACATTACTATGATTAAGTGAACATTCAAATTCCAGCGGGCCGTCAATCGTTTCTGCAGAACCCTTGGATGAGGATAAAATTTCAACTGTCAGTAATGAATTTTGTTCTATTTTTACAATGGTTCCCGTAAACGTTTCATAGTTGCTCTCATCAGAATAATGCTCAATCATTTTGTTTCTCAACGGAGCATTATAATCGCAAGAAGACAGTATTACCAAACCAAGCAGCAATAAAATAGCCAACGATCTTTTCATTGTTAAACCTCCTAAAATCAAAAAGACTATTACGATAGAATGATTATACCATAACTCGTAACACTTTTCAAGGGCTTTGGCGCTCAAGAGGCGGGATTCTCCACAGACTTCACGGCTATATATCAAAACATTTCAAAGCCAAGCACACAAAAAGCGGACAAAAATTGTCCGTCACACAGTCCACTCCACCGAGGAAGGAATCGTGGTCAAGGATAGGCTGAAAACCAAATCGTCATACCGCACGCTGACTCTCGAGCCCTTCGTGAGAGGGGAACTGCTGAAGCACCGCGAGAAGCAAGAGCAGCTGAAAAAGGTGATGCGCTCGGCGTACTCAAAGGAATACACCGACTACGTCTGCGTGGATGCACTCGGAAAGCTCTACGATCCCGACTTCATCACCGAGCACTTCCGACAGCTTCTGAAGAAGCATAAACTGAAGAAGATCCGCTTCCACGACCTGCGCCATTCCTGCGCCTCGGTGCTCCTTGCACAAGGCGTGCCGATGAAACAGATTCAGGAATGGCTCGGTCACAGCGACATGAGCACCACCGCCAACATCTACAGCCACCTCGATGCCGTCAGCAAGGCAGACACAGGTGCTGCGATGAGTAAAGCGTTGGGGTGAGAAAGGCATAACGAAAGGGGTGAACGAACCGTTCACCCCATCATTTGTCCTGTTCGGAAAATTAGAGTTTCGATAGTATATGCATAAAACAATCAATCTTCAAACTCTTTTAGTTCGTCGAGCGGATCTTTTGAAGTGTCGATTCCCATACCATCCTTTAACCAATCCGCTTTACTATAGCCAGTACCTGTTAATTCAAATATTTCACCCTTATATCCTACAGGTTTAACCCATCCCCATTCTATAAGGCGGTCTAACGCTTCTACCCATCTTGCGGATTCTCTTTTTGAACTATCAGCCGTAAATTGTTTACCAGATGTAGAGATCTGGATAGGTGAGCTTAGCGTCTGAATCTTAATGATCTGACCGTCACCATCAGCTGCATACACTAACAGAAAAGCCGAATCTATAGGAATATGACCGACATCATCTTGCCCCACAACAGGTTTATCCGTCTCTGTGTTTTCAACAATTAGTGTTTCATTTTCAACTCGAAACAATTTCTTAATATCTTCACTCGTTACTTCGGGAATTTCCTCCCAGGTTAACTGATTGTTTTCTATATCGTTAAGTCTAATGCCAAATTGAGACAGCATCTCTTTCATTTCTTCTAACAATTTCTGTTGATTTTCTCCAATTTCAGCATTAGCTTTATTCCGTACCTCTGCCTCTTCATTGATTACATCCACTATATCTCGATATCGAACCCATCCGGCGTTTTCGGCAGCGTAATTAATTGCATTGCTAAATGTTGGCGATGCTTTATATTTTAAACTGTTTATGTCTGTGAAAAAATCAACAGTATTTTCGTCATTCTTTACGCGATTTCTGAACTCCTCAAGTTTTCTCATTTTCGTATATTTATCATATTTTTCATCTCCGGTATCCTGTTCGCTCTCAGTGATAGCCGAAGATTCCTTTATCAATACAAGTACTGGTAATCCCTTAGTTTTTGCATAATTGTATTCTTTCTCTGTGTAACTTATACCAGCTTCTTCGTCGATCGAGCCATACCTTCCACCAATAACAAGAAGGTAAAAATCGCACTCATCAATCATCTTTGTTATGACATCCCATTGACTTGCAGGAGCTGCGTGAAATTGTTCCATCCCCACTGGGATGAAATTGTTTTCAAGTGCAACCCCCATCAATGCCTGTCTTTGCTCCTTTAGATCATCATAGGTGGAGCTTATAAAAACCGAAAACTTTCTTTTCATACTGATATCCTCCAATTTATCAAACTGTTTGCAAAGTAGAATTAAGACCGCAATTCGTGAGAGCTGCGGTATTTTTGCGGAGAGAGATTCGACCCTCGCACGAGTAATCCTCGGGCTTACAATTATTTTGCTTCCAAGTAATAAAGTTTGCCAAATAAATATCGTTTGCTTTTTTGATAGGGGCAATCTTCTTTATTGCCGATGTATAGAACACCTCCGCCACTTGCAAATGTTCGTACGATCATCACGTTTCCGCGTTTACCGATTTTACAAACTTCGTTGTAAATTTCAAATGTTGTTGGGTGCCAATGCGTTAATCCGCTTTCGACCTTGCCGAAAAGCATTTTCGAAACACCCAAATAACAGTCATGGGGGTCTACGCCAACCTCAATACGGATATCATCATATAAATTCCAAATGATGTTTCCGTCTTCTGATAAGAGTTCAAAATGACCGCAGAGGTCCGGTGTTTGTAACATCATTTCGTAAAGGTCTTTTGAGTTTTGAGGAATGAGCATTTTTAGCGGCGACTCTTCATTTTCAAATGCTTCGTCATATCCCCACGTAATATAGATTACCTCGGGAATATTTACATCGTTTAAGTTTGCCAAAGGGAACATTTTTCTTTCGATTAAGAGTTTAATGGGAAGGTCAGGTTCTTTATCGAGCTTTGCAATCAGATTCTTGTGCGCTTCTTCGAAACTACTCCAATCACCGTCGCGATCAACTTGCCATTCGCCTTTTTCGGTGTCATAATCTATTTGCTCAAAATAGGGAAAAAGATATACGGTGCCGTCGAAAATAAAATATTCAAGTCCGTTTGATTCTTGCTTGATGTATTGAATCGGAAGATTACGATGAACTGCAGAATTGTAGAAACGATACTCGGGTGAAAACAGCAGACTCGTCATAAACTTTTGCTTAAAATCCAAATAATATCGTGACTTTTTATATTCTTTTTTGTTTTTCGGTATTTGAAAAAGAGCATAAATTCCTGCAGAGATAAGAACTGCAAGGATTAGCGGAGAAAATAGAACAATCAATAAACCAATCAATAATTTTTGATACCATTTCATTTTGTTCATCAAGAAATCCTCCTTTCGTTAGTGTGAAAAAGCCGCAAGACTCCTAAGTCCTGCGGCTTCTTTTCGCGGTTTGAAACCGCATTTGGCGCAGAGGGAGGGATTCGAACCCTCGTGTGGTTTCCCACAAACTGATTTCGAGTCAGCCCCGTTATGACCGCTTCGATACCTCTGCATAGTTTGTATTATATTGGATTGTTATCTTTTTTTGTTTCGTTATGCGGGTCTACGCCCCGTTATGTCCGGTTTGCGGTGCCCGAAATTCTTCGCTCGCTAAACGCTTCGCATAATTTCGACCGCTGCACGAACTCGTCCTCGCTTCTTCACCCACCGGGTGCGCTCGGGCTCGTTCCCGCTTCGATACCTCTGCATATATATTGAATTTTGGCGATTTATCATTTTCTGCTCTGCAACGCTCACAAACGTCGCGAGGCATATTATATCACGAAAAAATTTCTTTTGCAACACTTTTTTGAAAATAGTTTAATTTTTTCTGTTTGCCCTTGTCGAAAACTGTTGACTTGGATTTTTTAATATGTTACATTAATAATAGCAAATGTTTTTTAATATCTTATTAACAGTTCTTTCTTCCGCGCGATATACTCCTATTTTATTTTTCGGGGTGAAGATATGTCGATAAAGCTTCAGCGTGTGATCAGATTCATACCGGGTATTAACCTGGTTTCTTTTGTCGCGTGGATAATTTTGGGAATAAAGAAAAAAATGAAGCCGATGTATTTTATCAAAACCTTTATTTTGATACTTGCATTGATATTTTTCGCGATAATGATTGAGCGCGGACTCGCAACCTTTTCGGCAAACATAATTTTTAAAACCGTGCTTTTTTATTTGGGTATCGTGCTTTACACCTATATTTTCGCCTTTATTTCGGTAAGCGAGCAGGAAAATTTAAATAACGGAAAATATGAGAATAAGAGCGTTCAGATTTGAACGCTCTTTTCTTATTCCTTTATCGGCAGGCGAATATCGTGCTCGCCGTTTTGAAGCCTTAACGGAAAGGATATTTCTTCGCCGTTAACGGTGGCAATTGCCGTATCGCGCGAGGATGAAATATACAGCCTCGCCTGACCGAGCGTTATTTCGGCTTTAAACGCGATTAACGGCGAGGCGGACAGCAGCGTTTGGTCTGCGCCGAATTTCAATCCCAGAATATGCTCGAGCATAATGCGGTAAAACCACGATGCCGCGCCCGTGTACCAGCTCCAACCGCCTCTGCCCGAAAAGCTGCCCGAATAGATATCCGCGGCGATGGCATAGGGCTCGGTCTTATAGCGGTGCGCAAGGTCTTTGTCGTTACAGCGCGTTGCAGGGTTTGCACATTCAAGCACGGATAAAGCCTCCTCGGTCATACCTACCGAGAGGAAGCCGAGCGCACCCCAAAGCGCTCCGTGGGTATATTGACCGCCGTTTTCACGTATGCCTGCAACGTATCCGCGGATATAGCCGACACGCGCCTTGCCGTTTACAAACGGTGGCGAAAATAGCTTGAATATCTTGTTTTTGCTATCAAAAAGCTTTGAAAATGCGGTCTGCAGAGCAATTTTTGTCCGTTCTCTGTTAAGCCCTGCCAATGCGGCAAACGCTTGGGAAAGGATGTCGATTTCACATTCCTTACAGCCCTCGATGCCCAAAATTTTGCCGTCGTCACAAAATGCGCGCGCATATCTGTCACCGAAGAATGCATTTTCTTCGACAGCTCGGCGAAGCGATTTTACCGTTTCGCGGTAATGGTTTGAGGTTTCGGTGTCACCGCGCGATTCGGCAATGGGAATAAACCTTTCGGCAACGATGATGAAAAGCAGAGTTGAGAAAACGCTTTCGCCTATTCCCTTTTCGCCGACGAGCGAAAATGCATCGTTCCAATCGCAAGAGCCCATAAGGATAAGCCCGTGCTTTCCCGTTTGCTCGGCACGTGACAATGCGCGCAAACAATGCAAATAAACGCTTTCCTTAACGTCGGTTCGCGTTGGCAGCTCATATCTTTCGTTTTTCTTGCCCAAGGGCGGTGACGAAAGATAGCGCACGCCGATATCGAGCATAGCGTAATCGTTCGTTTTTTCGATATAATCGGAAACCACAAGCGGAAGATAGAGCAAATCGTCCGAGCATTTGCTTCTCACCCCGTTGTTCACGCGGTTTATATGCCGTGTGTGCCACCAATGCATAACGTCACCCTCGAGATATTGATGCGCACAGCAACGGAAAATGTGGGTACGCACCAAATTCGGGTTGGAATATATCAACGTCAGGCAGTCCTGAAGCTGGTCGCGGAAGCCGTAAGCACCGCCGCTTTGGTAAAACGAGCCGCGCGCGTACATTCGACAAGCCGCAACCTGATAGGGCAAAAAGAAGTTCATCAACGCGTCGGTCGCCGCACTGCGCGTTGATATTTTTATTTTGGGAATCAACGATTCGGCAAACGATATTGCGCTTTGAAGCGAGTTTTCGAAGAATTTTCGGTTTATTGCCGAAATTATCTTCTTCGCACCCGATTCGCTTGTCGTTGCGCCAAGGAAGAACAATGCGTCGCCCGAATTGCAGAAAATCGTTTTTTCTTCAATCTTCAAATCGCCTCCGCAAGCACCTGCAAAGCCGACGCCCTCTGGAAAGGTCATTCCAAACGTGTTGCGGAACAGCATTGCCGAATTGTTGCCTGACGAGAAGCGCATAAACGATATATTCCTTGCCTGACCAACCGAATCACCCATTACCGGTTCGATAACGAACTGCGTTTCGGCTAAAACCCCTTTCGGGTATTGTACGCGGATGAGCTTGACCGGGTATTTCGGGTCTACGCAAACCGTAAGGGTATAATTAACCCCCTCGACCTCGCCGAAATAAACAGCTTTTCCCTTTTCATAAACGACTTTTGACGAAACGGCACAGAGGTCAAACCTTTTGCCGTTTGACAGCATAAAAATCCTTTCTCCGTTATCAAGCGAACGCGGATCGCCGTAAAACGAGCAAATTCTGCGCTCACGTGCGTTATCATAAAAGGTATAGCCGAGCGAGGATTGAGTCACGACGGTCGAAAAGCGCTTTCCCGTCAGCACAAAGGAATAGGGCGCCTTCGGCATAACGCTTTTATCGACGGTATAAGAATCGTTTGCAAAAAAGCCGTTGCCCGAAATTATTGCATTTTCGGGAGGTGTAAGCGAGGATGCATTTTGCGGCGCAGTCACGGTTTCGCATGCCGCTTGACAATTTAAGGGCTCGTTCATCGGTGACGGGCAGGCAAGGTCGTAATAAAAGCTTGCGTGCGCCTTAAGTGCGTTTGCCAAATCATCGCTTAAATTATCCCTGCGCATTATAAAAATGCCGCCGTTTTTGCCGATATACTGCAAAGCATTTGCCCTTTCGCATATTTCACGAAGTGACCTTTCGACAGGGCGGTTGTATCCGTCCGATTCCGAAACTATAAAGATAAGCTCGCACTTTATCATTGCGCGCGCAAGCGACAAAAATGCATCGATTATCGATTCTGTGCGGTTTTTTGCGATTTCGGAAATACAAACGACCGCCATCGGATGGTCACCCGAAATGCTTTTTGCCCAAAGGTCGGATATTCCGCATTTGCCGAACGTTTCGGTTACGCTTTCTCCCCTTTTATAAAGCAGAGCCGTTAAAAGCTTGGTTTGCAGTTCACTTTGCGGCTTGATTTGTGCAAAGGTCTTGTCCGCACGCGCAAGACCGATATTGCGCTCGCATTCGCGCTTGGTCTGACCGCAGGTAATAAGAAAGGTCGCTTTTCCGCCGTCGGCATCGGCACATCTTGCAAGACAAAGCGGATCGATACACGCACCGACCTTGTTATCGGTCGGAATGAAAGAATAATCGAGCGGTGACGAAACAGAAGAAGCGTCTAACGATTCACGGCTCGTGAGAAAGGAAAAGCAATTCTTTTTATCGCGCGGTGCAACGGCAAGCGTGAAAATATGCTGACCGTCAAGTCCGCTTCGGCGGTGGAAATAAAGGATACGCTTTTGTGCATCGTATTCGCTTTCGACAAAAAGGCGCGAAAATGAAATATGAGACAAAAACTTCTTTTTGGTTTCGAGCACCGGCTCGAAGGAAAGGGTTACGTCATAATGCTTCAACGACTCGGCTCTCGTGCTTATTATAAGGCAGTTGCAATTCTTTGACATAGCATATTGCACTCTGCCCGAAAAATCTCTGCCCGACGCGATATGGGAAAGCGAATCGCCCTTTATTTCAAAGCCCTTTCCCTCCTTGCCGTAAAGCGGTGCGCATCCGAACGCCTCGCCCGAGCGCGAAAAGGTGACACCCAAGGAAAAACGCAGGGAATCAGAGTCGAAAACCGTATTGGTTATAGCGCGTTCACCGCAATTTATTGCAACGTGTCCGCTTGAGGTAACTATTGCCGACATATCGCCCTTTGACAGCAATACCGAAGTCGGATTTTGCAGATCGGGGACAGACGAAACACTTCTGATAGCCGAAATAGGGCGCTTTGCGTCGTTTTCACGGCGCGAGCCGTCTTCAAAAATATGCGCGTCGGTCGGTATCTTTTCTTGCAGCAATTCGCACGCGGATGCCATTTTTATATCCGACATAAAGCGGCGGACAAAAATATTATCCTTGACTGCGTTCATTATCGCAATAATACTCATTCCTACGTGATGCGCCATATAACTTTTAACGCAGGCACCGTTAGGATCGATATTGAAATCAAGCGCCTCGTAAAGACCGTATTTGCCGTACATTCCGTAATTTTCAAGCTCGTGCAGATTCTTTAACGCGACCGACGAGCAGATACAAAGCGAAAGATAGGTCGAATAGGGCGATACTGTTTTTTCATTGCTTCCGATACGGCGAAGCGCAAGCGCCTGCAGACCGTTTGCCTTGTACTGATAACGCATTTCGCTGTCGAACGAATAAAATCCGCTTTCGCTTACGCCCCAAACCTTGTTTTCCCCACGTTGTACCGCAAGTGCAAAGGCGAGTGATTCATACATAAACGAATCGCGGTATAACGGCAAAAAGAGCTGAGGCATAAAATATTCAAATGCCGTACCCGACCAGCTCATCATACCGATATAGCCCGACCGGTGCGTAAGCGTGCGACCCAACGATTGCCAAAGCTTTTTGGGAACCGACGAGCTTGCGACGGTGTAATAGGCGGTCATTCTCGCTTCGCTCATAAGCATATCGTAAAAGCTTGTGTCCCTTTTCCCGTCGTCCCTTAGTCCGATGCAAAACAGCGCTCGGCGATTATCGTAAAAGACGGTCAGATCGGTTTCGTTGATTAATTTTTCAATACGGGCCATTATTGCTTCGACCCTTTCGCATTCTCTTAAATATTCACGCAGTCCCTCCTTGAGTGCAACGAGCATAACGACAAAATTACCGCTGTCGACCGAAGAAATATATCTATCACCGATAACCGACAAATCGGTCAGAGAATACCAGTTATAAAGGTTGCCGTTATATTTTTCTAATTTTTCGATAGAATCAAGCGCACTTTCAAGGCGGACGCAAAGCTCGTTTGCGGTGATAATTTCCAGATCGCGCGCAGAAAGCAACGAAACGAGATAAAACCCGATGTTTGTAGGTGATGTGCGCAGTGCAATATCGCTTACGGGTGAAAGCTGAATATTATCGGGCGGAAGATGATTCGTGCGTTCATTTACGTTATCGTAATAGAAGCCGAACATATCCTTTGCGTGGGAAATAAGCATTTCCTTTTGTTGCTTTGTGAAATTTGGTGTAACCATATTTCCGCCGCCGATATTGCGCGAAAGTATTACCGAAACGAGGGGGTAGACGAAATAGAAAAGGCCTAAAAGCTTTATAAACGGAGGTCTTGCAAAAATCAACAGCAAGATCCCGAATATTACCGAAACAGCACCGTCAAGCACGTATTTTCCGAGCGTTGACGAAAGACGCTCGGTTTGTGCGGCGGTAGTCCATTCAAGTGTTTTTTTACGGGTGCAAAGCCGTATCACCGCCAACGCGAGCGCATCAAGTGTCAATATTGCGCGTCGGCAGGACGAGGATATTTCAAAAAATACGCGGAGCGCGTTCTGGGTAAGGTTCGAGCACGCCTTTGAAAAAAATCTTATGCAGGCAAAGGGCGCACCCGAAAAGAAAAGCATAACGCTGTTGACCGCAAACGGAAGCAAAAATTCTGAATAGGCAAACAAAAACAGAAAAAGTCCGTTTGTGTTTTTCACAAAGCAGGACAAAAGCACCGCCGCAAAGGTGAAAAGCGGCGAAAGGTGGCGCAATGCAACCGCAATCAAGCCGAAATTCGACAATGCATCGAACCTTCTGCCCATTAAAAAGACAAGGTTTTGAAAATCGCCCCTCATCCAACGGTGATGCCGCCTGAAATAGGAAACGGGGTTTGCAGGGGTGGAATCGGTTAAGGTTATATCGGTGGCTGACAGGGTGTGCATAATATTTCCCTCAAGCACGTCGTGGCTTAAAATAAGCCCCTCGGGGAATTTACCGCATATCAGCGAATCGAAAAGATGAACGTCGATAAGTCCTTTTCCGCAAAACGTACCGACACCGAACAACGACTGTCTGCGCGAAAAGGAAGCGCCCGAATAGATATCCGCACCGCCCGAGCCCGAAATAAGGCGAGAAAATGCGGTTTTATAAGCGCTTTTAAGCTCGGTTCGAACACTTGGCTGAATAATGCCGTAGCCCGAAACGACCTTGCCGTTAACAAGGCGTGGACGGTTTACGGGATGAAGCGCAATCGACAGCAGCTCCTTAACGCTTCCGACCGAAAGATTTGTGTCGGAATCGAGCGTTATCATATACTTTATATCGCGTATAAAATCATTTCCGCGGTATTCGCGCTTGCCGCCGTTTACAATGTGGGATACAAGCTCGCAAACCGCGCCGCGCTTTCGTTCCCAACCGCCGTAGCTCGATTCACTTTTGTTCAAAACTCGCTCGCGGAAGAAAATGCAGAATTTGTTGCCGTGCAGACGGTTAAGCTCGTCGATCTTACGGTGCGCCTGTTCAATAATTTCGTTGTCACGCGGCATATAAGGTGTTTCGGCATCGGGCAGATCCGCAAGCAGACAGAAAAAAATGTTGTCGTCGGGATTCATATATCTAAACCGAACCAACGACTCGAAAACACGCTCGTCGCTTTTTTCGCCCGTAATAAGAGAAGCAATCGTGACGAGTGTTTTTGCATTGTCGGGGACCGAATCCAATTCAACTCTGAGCGCAGAAGCAATCGGCATAACCCGTGAAACGGCTATATCGGCAACAGCACCCGAGGCGATACCGAAGGGAATCAAGAGCAAAAGGGATATCCAACCGATAAGCTCTGCCGACAGCGCAAAGAGAGCCGAAAACACGATTGCCCAAAAGGTAAACCACAGCAATGCGTATTTTTTATCGGGAGTGAAAAGCAGATTGCCGAGCAGGCATCCGTCTTCCCTCGCCTTTTCGGTCAACTGCTTCGCCATGTGCGATTCGCTTTCCCGTCTTTTCCTCGCAATAACGGCAATCGCCAGGCGGTATCGGTTCTTGGTTTCGGGAGTGAATTTTTCGTAATCGGTTTCAAAGGACGAAATAATTTTTTCGCTTTCCCATACCTGCGGAAGAATATCGCCGTATTCGGGGCTTGAAACCGAGCGGAGCGTTTTTATTGCGTTGGGTATCATATCCGCCCAAAGCTTTGATTCGAGCGATTCGCCGATTTTGATTATTGCGCAGGCACAAATAAGGTCGTTTACAGATGCAAGCTCGAAATAGCTGAATTCTCTGCCGTCCGCATTTATACGCGAAACGATATCCCTTGGAGTGGGAGCAAAATCGCAATCCTCGCAGCAGGAAAAAAGCAGATCAAATATTCTTTTGTGCGAAAAAATATGCCTGCGTTTTTTTAAAGCGCGGAACTGACGGTCGATAAGATAAAAATTATCGTATATCCAATCTGTTACGTTTGGCTGATCAAGGTGTTTTTTAATAGAACGATATCCCTTTTTTAATCGTGTGCTTATACCGTTTTGCATATTAACTCCCGAAAATTACCTGATTTTTACTGTTATTATCGGCATTTTCAGGCTTTTTATTCGGTATAAAACGCAATGAATCACAACAATACTAATAAAAAAGGATTTTGGAGAGCTTTTATGATTTTTTGCAACAACGATGAATTTTCGGAAAATAGCGAAACGAATGAAGAAGAACCTCTGCAGCAGCCCAACGGAAACGTAACCACAAATGCAAACGGAATATGCATTCATTCAATGGTGATAGCAGGACAGATCGAGGGACATTTTTCCGCATCGCCGCAAAGCAAATCGACAAA
Source organism: Eubacteriales bacterium (assembly GCA_045657425.1). Lineage (GTDB taxonomy): Bacteria > Bacillota > Clostridia > Oscillospirales > CAG-382 > Coliplasma. The sequence continues at coordinate 13,896 of JAZOTA010000074.1, read as the reverse complement.
ATACGAGCAATGCATCCCGACGCTGGTTGCTGTCGAAGAAAACGACGAGATCGACGGACTTTTACTTCTTTTGAACACAATCGGCGGCGATATCGAAGCAGGACTTGCGATTGCCGAATTGATTTCGGGTATGACAAAGCCGACCGTTTCGATAGTACTCGGCGGCGGACATTCGATAGGCGTGCCCCTTGCGGTATCGGCAAAAAAATCCTTTATAGTGCCGAGCGCGACGATGACGATACACCCCGTAAGATTAAACGGACTTGTCATCGGTGTGCCGCAGACCTTTGCAAATCTTTCAAAAATGCAGGAGCGCATTATTGAATTTATCGTGCGAAATTCACGCGCGGACGGCAACACGGTGCGCCGTCTTATGACCGCAACAGACGATATGACTACCGATATCGGCACTATAATCGACGGACGAGAGGCGGTAAATTACGGAATCATCGACCATGTGGGCGGTTTGGGTGACGCCGTTAGAGAATTGAAGGATATGATACGCAAATCAAAAGGATTGCAATAAACAAAAAGCGTTGATTCGTAATTGAACCAACGCTTTTTTGTTTACGATATTTTAACTGTATAAAATGTATCCCGACCGTTTGTATAGGTCCAAATCGTCCAGAATATCCTTTCATTTCGTGTATCCGCTTCTTCCATTGCCTTGCTCAACAATTCCCAATCGGCAACGTTGTCGACGTACATCGCGCATTGCATCGCCATCTTTTCATCAAGCCAGCGGTCGATCATATCCTGCGCCATATCCTTTATGTCGGTATACGCCTTTTTATAGCCGTATTCACCTTCGGTATCGCTCATAAAGTAAAAATATTTCTCATCGGTCGCCCTCTCCAACGGATAATATTCCATCTCCGAGCCCCAGAAATATTCAAGCATTCTGTCCTTTCCGACATTAAAAAGGCGGTAAGACGGGATATATTTACTTCCGTCCACCATACAATCGTTAAAGGTAACGTCGACCGCATACCATTTGCCGTCAAGCTTGATCGTATTAAGAATATGCCAGCCGTCGGAATTGTAAACGTTCATTCTTCCGACCTCAAAGCCTGCAATCGATGCGAGAACGTAAAATCCGTCGGTATAGCCCTGACAATTTGCCTTTCCGTTCACAAGCGCTCCGACTGCGGTAAGGTGGCGCGGCGGATCTTTATGGTCGGGCACGTCGGTTGCTCCGCCGTAATAGGTTACCTTTTCGGCAAGCATATCGTGCAAAAGAATTTCAAGCTCGATATCGCTATTTGCCTTTGTCTTCACCTCTTCCACCATTTTGACAGCCGTTCTCAACGCGCGTTGTTCGTTGGAATTCAGTTCGGATTGGTCGCCGCTGAAATAAGCGTCCACGATTCTGTCGCCGGGATATTCAACGAGCGTAACCTCGTATTTGTTTTTCCAAACGGTGTGGAAAACAACGCAAGACGAGGTTATCCGCGCGATAGTCGGTCCGTCGAGCTCGCTTTTATCGCCGTTATAAACAAAATCGATATCAAAAATGCCCTGCTCCTTTTTGCCGTTCAGAAAATCGCGCACCTCATCAAGCGTGTCAAGCTCGACAATCGTTCCGTAAGGGTCGCTTACCTCAGGCTCGCTTATTTCCGGTTCGCTTATTTCGGGAACGGCATAAGAGGGCTCGCTATATTCGCTGTATTCAATAAAATCGCTGTGTTCAACTTCGTCGCTGTATTGCGGATAAGAAAATTCGGGCCAAGACGTTTCGGCATAGCTTTCGGCAAGCCGTGATAGTTCGTCTTGAAACTTATCTACTTCGTCCTTGAGCTTATTCAACTCACCCAACGGGAAAAAGCAACCCGTAAAAAGCGTTGCAACGATTAAAAGAACAAGCAGAGAAATCAGAATTTTTTTCATAAATCTCCTAAATCTCGGTGCGTTTTATTTCGTATTCGCTTCCGACAAGTCCCACAAGCATTTTTCTTATTTCGTCCTCATCGAAAAACCTTGCACGGAGCACAAGCGTATCGCCGACGTAAAGCTTCTTTTCGCCGTCGTTATCCATGTCCTTGCGCGTTTCGTCGGCGCGTGTAACCGAAACGACAACAGATGCCGACGGCCACATAATATCTCTTACCGCCTTGCCGACTACAAACGAGCCGTGTGCAACCTTCATTTCAAAGCAGGCAATGATGGGTTGACGGCCTTGATTTTGCGCGTGCTCCATTTTTTCGAGCGCGTAATCATAAAAGGGCGTGCGGTTGAGCATTTCGGTAATAAAGGTTACCGTGAAAATTACAAGCGCAACGAAAAGAAGGTTTGTGTACTGTCCCGTAAGCTCGATAAACAGCACTGCCGCGGTAAGCGGTGCGCGCAAGGTACCGCCGATAAAGGCGCACATTCCCAAGAATACGACCGCAGGGAACAATTCGGCATCCATTCCCATATAAACAAGCAATTTAGCGCAGATTGCCGAAAACGCCGCGCCTATTGCAAGCGTGGGGATGAAAATACCGCCCGTTACACCGCTGTCGGTAACAAAAAGCATCATCAAAAGGCGGATTGCGAAAAGCGCAACCAAAAACCAAACGGTTTTGTTGTTTTCCATAACGTGCTCGATTGTGTGATGTCCGCTGTATAAAGCGTCGCCAAAAACAAATGCCAATATACCCGTAACAACAAAAATCGAAACAAGCTTTACCGGCGCGGTTAAAAACCGCGAAAATCTTGCCGCAAATCTTGCAAAAAGCGAAATCGACGAATCGAAAAGACCTACGGCAATTGCCACCAATAAGCCGAGCAACAGTAAATATCCGATATGCGAAAGCTCAAAATCGGCAAATTTTTCGATATGGAACAGATTTGCGCTTATGCCGAAAATTTGGCAAAGAAGCTGATTAACGTACGTTGCGGACACTACCGAAACCGAAACGGTAAGCACAAGCATCGGGGTGAAGCGCTTGTGTATCTCCTCAAGCGCAAAAAGTATACCTGCAAGCGGTGCGCCTGTTGCAACGGCAAAGCCTGCGCCTGCACCGCCCGTCATTATATATCGGTTCCAAGTGGTTTTGTTTCTCGAAATATTGCCGCACATTTTGCCTATCGACGTGCCCATAAGCACGGCAGGGCCTTCGCTTCCCAAGGGAAGACCGCAAAGAAAGCTTACCATACTGCAAAAGAAGGTTCCGATAAGCGTTCTGAACCAACGGAAGGAAAGCACACCGCGCAAAACGCCCTCGCTTCTCGGAATACCGCCGCCCTTAATTTCGGGAGCTTTGCGGTGGATGGCATACATCAAAAGCGCAAACGCAATCAACGCTAAAAATATAAGCGCAATATATATCCAATTCCCGTTCGATTCAGAATAAAGGAATTGCGACAGCTCGGTAATTTTGTTTGCCGCTATTTTAAACAGAAATATAAAAGCACCTGTAACCGAACCGCAAATTATACCGTAGTATATGCAGGGAAAAACATTTGCGATATATTCTTTGTATTTGTAGTGCTTCAATTTAACACCTTCGTTCTTTTCTTCTTTATTCGCCCCCTATTATAAAACATAAAAATAGCTTTGTCGATATTTTTTTTGCAATTTTCTTAAATATAATAATATATTTATACGGCTGTATGCATCCGTTTCGGTTGACAAAGCCCGATTGCCATCGTATAATAGTGTATTATCAAAATAAAAAAACAGGAGACAGTATATGAAAACCGTGAAATCCACCCGTATTAAAGCTTTTCTTTGTTTTGTGCTGTGCGCGGCTTTGTGTTTACCTCTGTTTATGGCGTGTAGCGATGAGGAAAATACAACCTCCTCTCCCGAGGAATCGCAAAGCGATATAAATGAATCCGAATCGGTATCCGATGAAGAAAGCACCGAAAACTCGGTTGAATCGGCAGAATCGGGCAATTCCGAAGATTCAAGCGAACCCGAAAATTCCGACGTTGCCGATGAATCCAATGAATCCGATGATTCCGACGTTTCCGATAACGAAGGCGGCGAGCCCATCGACGTTGAAAACGGTCTTTATATCAAAATGCCCAAGAACGGCACGCTTAAGATTGCTCAGTTTGCCGACCTTCACTTTGGAATTCCCGGCAGAGATTACCATAACGACAAGCCCGACCGCACCAAAAAGTATATGCGTTATATCGTAGATACCTATGCTCCCGACCTTATCGTCTGTACGGGCGACAACATCACGACAACGGGTGTTGACGGACTTAAAGAATTCGTTGCAATGATGGACAGTCTTAAAACCCCGTGGACTTTTGTTTACGGCAACCACGATGCCGAATCCAATGCAAGCGGTTATTCGAAAAAAGCACTTTCCGATTATCTCGAAAATTGCAATTCCCCCTATCTTATTTACAGCAAAGGATATGTTGAGGAATCGGCAAACCGTTACGGCAATTTCTCGATATCGGTTTTAAACCCCGCAGGGGATAAGCTTGTCGGCGCTATTATGGTATTTGACGCAGGCACATATTCGCAAAGCATTGCTACCTATGAATCGATCACCAAAGGACAGATTAATTGGTATTCCGCCGAAATCGATAAGCTCAATAAGCTTTACGACGGCAAAATGATTCCCTCTATGGTGTTCTCGCACATTCAGCTTCCCGAATTTTACGATGCTTACGTTTCGGCTCTTAACGGCAAGGGCGCGGAATTCGTTATCAAGCAAACCCTTTCCAATGCCGACGTTTCTTCTATCAAAACAGGCGGCCCCACCAACGTTAACACCGGACTTTACGACGTTATGGTGAAAAAAGGAAGCACCAAGGCATTTTTCGTAGGACACGCGCATACCTATAATTTCCAAGTCAAGCAGGACGGAATCACCTTGGGCTTCGGTCCTCAAACCGGCTTCTCCACGCTTTTCGAGAATAACGACCTTCCCAGAAACAGCTATGTTTATAACTTCAAGTCCGACTTCAGCTTCACCACCACGGTAGCTACCGAGCCGGCCGACGACTTAGGTCTTACCTATTTGGGCTCCTTCGATGGCTCGGCAACCTATAACAAGGCAAACGGCACCTATGAAGCAACGTTAAAAATGAACGCCAACCACCACCTTATGTTCGCATACAAGGGTGTACGTCTTACCAAGAATGATATAAAGGTAACGGGCGATATTGCGGCATCCTCGAGCGCGGCGGCAGGTCAAAAGCTTTATTTCTCGAACGATAAAAGCATTGCCTATTCGGGAACAAAGGTAAAATCCGTAACCTTTATCTTCGATCCCAAAACGATGACGCTTAACATTACCGCGGAAAACGTTGAATCAAATCCCGACGCACCCACAAGCCTTTCGTTCAAATCCACCAACTCCGATGCAGGCGCGGATGCTATTGCGGTTTGGACCGAATCGGGCACAAAGGTCCGCACTCTTACCGATGCTTCAAAGGGCAGCTATTCTTGGATCGGCAACAACTGGAGATATTATATCGTCGTTGATGCAGAGGGCAGAATCGCATATTCGGTTATATACCCCGATAACGGATATGGCGGACCCGACGGTACGGGATATTACTGCAACAGCTATTATTCCGACTACACCAAAAACCCCGCTATCAAAATCCACGAAAACTATAAGGACGACTATTCATCGGGCGGATTCGGATATAAGCTTTACGAAATCGTAATTCCCGAGGGCGGATTTGCAATTACTGCGCACGGCGCACCCGTCGACGAGCTTGTCGATATGCTCTCTCTCGGAATGGTCGAGGATTGCTCGGTTGCAAACATAAACACTCGCACGATTTATGAAAGCAACATTCGTCTTAAGTACGACACTACCACCAAAACCGTTTCGGTTTACACCGTCTGAAGCAAATAAAGCTTAAAACAAAGACCGAGGAGCATTCCTCGGTCTTTTGATTTACGCTGTAAAAACGGCTTACCGATATTTCGTTTTCGGGCTCAACGGCATTGACAAAACGCGTTGACTGCTGTATAATAATGTATTATCAAAATAAAAAACGCGAGGTAAGCTATGAAAACAGTAAAATCCACACGTATTAAAGCTTTTCTCTGTTTCGTATTGTGCGTAGCTTTGTGCCTGCCGTTGCTTATGGCGTGCGGTAACGAGGAAACCGCAACGTCTTCGGTTGCAGAAGGATCCAACGGAAGCGCAGACGAATCCAAAGCAGAAGAAAGCTCTGTGAACTCGGTTGAATCGACAGAATCAATAGAATCGAGCGAAGCAGAAGAATCGAGCGAAGCAGAAGAATCGAGCCAACCCGAAGAATCGAGCCAACCCGAAGATTCGAGCCAACCCGAAGATTCGAGTCAACCCGAAGAATCAAGCGAACCCGAACAGCAGGAAAAGGACAAGGTTGTGGTTGAAGGTCTTTTTACGGCAGAATTTGTCGACGAGGATGAAATTGCCGCGATCAAGAGCTTCCAAAGATATGAATCCAAGGAAGAATATAACATCATCACCGTTATGTTCACACCGGCTTCGACTGTATATAACGTCAAGATTTTTGAAATCAAGGATGAGCTTGACGGCGAAGTGGTTATGGGTGACGTCCTTTTTGAAACGATAAGAGTAACCCACCAAAAGCCGCTCATTGCCGATATTAAGTTTTCCGACGTTATAGCTGTAAACGGCATTACCTTTGATGATGAAAAGGGCAACAAATACTATTACAAAATCACTGACAGCGCAAAGGACGGTAGCTTGCTCATGGCAGAAACGACAATCGGAAAGCAATCTTATGAAAATGCAAAGCTCCCCGAAAAATCTTCCTATAAGCTCCTCTTTATAGGCAACAGCGCAACCTACGTTAACGATATCCCCGCTAACCTTGCAAAGGTCTGTGCAAGCAAGGGCATCACCATCACCCAAAAGCAGATCGTTCCCGGCGGACGCACTCTTGAACAGCACGCGGCAAACGCTTCGCTGTTTGCAGAAATCGCAAAGGGCTATGATGCGGTATTTATCCAAGAAAACGGCAACTCGATAGTCACCGAAGCCGAGCGTGCAAAGAGCTTAAAGGCAATCGAAAAGATCGGAAAAGCGGTTCACGAAAGCGGCGCGAAGTTCTATTTTTATGTAAGACCTCCTTACGGAAAGGACCTCGGAGGATATAAGAACTTCGATCAATGCAAGGTGTTCGACGATCACTTCACCCCTGCGGCTGAAGAATATGAAGCCTCCTGCGTTTACGTAAACAGAGCTTTTGCTTACGCAATCAAAAATTGCGGCGGCAACCTTTGGGGCTCTGATAACGCGCACACCAACACTCGCGGCGGTTATCTCGCAGTTTGCACCTTCTATGCGACGTTGTTCGGAAAATCGGCAACCGAGCTTGATATATTGTTCGACCTCCCCGAAGCAGAAGCAAAGGAACTTCAAAAGGCAGCCGACAAAATCGCCCTTGAAGGCGTTATTCCTTGGGAATAAATAAGCATAACAAAAAGACGGGTCCCCCCGTCTTTTTTGTTGTCCGAGAAACAAAACGCATTTATATTTAACGAATAATGCTGAAAAACATAAAAACATACCTGCCTAATTTTTCAACCAAAAGCATTGACAAAACATTTTGCTTTTGTTATAATAATCGGGCATCTTATCTGGGTGTGGCTCAGTTTGGGGAGTTTTTTCGAACGCCGCCGGGGGCGGATGCAGTGAGCAAAAACGAGTGGCAGTGACTTGGCGATTGGCGAACGAGCCACGCGAGCGAAGACAGAGCCTTAGTCACAACAGGAAGAGCGCTTGGCAGTTTGCAACAAAAATAATCAACAATTTAATATCTGGGTGTGGCTCAGTTTGGGGAGTTTTTGCGAACCCCGCCGGGGGGGGCGGATGCAGTGAGCAAAAACGAGTGGCAGTGACTTGGCGATTGGCGAGCGAGCCACGCGAGCGAAGACAGAGCCTTAGTCACAACAGGAAGAGCGCTTGGCAGTTTGTGACAAAAATTATCTACAATTCAATATCTGGGTGTGGCTCAGTTTGGTAGAGCGCTTGGTTCGGGACCAAGAGGCCGGAGGTTCAAATCCTCTCACTCAGACCATAAAAAGCAAAGAGTCCTTGCGACTCTTTGTTTTTTTATTATTTGCGTTAGGTTTGTCCTCCGACCTCAAAAGGCACGAACTCGGGACCAAGGGCTTGCAAGGGAAAAACGGTTCGGGGAAGCGTTTTTCACGACGCAAGCGGAACAAAGCAAGGAGTATCGGAAAACGGCGCAAGCCGTTGCGCGATACGACTATGCGACTTCCGTGGGCCGCGCGAGGTTCAAATCCTCTCACTCAGACCAAAACAAAAAGACGGGAAATTCCCGTCTTTTTTGTTATCTTCTTTGCGAATCGAGATACGATTGTAAAATTATTTGCGCTGAAAGGGCGTCGATCACTTGGCGGCGTTTTTTGCCGTTGAACTCGGTTATGTTCATATAGGTATATGCTTCAACGGTGGAAAGGCGCTCGTCGACGAAAACGACCTCGAGGTTGGTTGCTTCTTTGATCATTTCGGCAAACGCTTTTGATTTATCGGCACGGAAGGACTCCGAGCCGTCCATATTTTTGGGAAGACCGAGCACGATTTTTGTGCCGCCGAGCTCTTTAATTTTGTCGGCGACCTTTTTGCAGGCATCTCGCATACCGTTGACGTTTATTGTGCAGACTGCGGAAGCAAGAAAACCCGTTCCGTCGCTTGCGGCGATACCGACACGCGCGTCGCCGTAATCTATTCCGATAATTTTAATGATATTCACAACCTTTAATTTTAGTGCTTTTATTTTAATTGATTTTCCAAGTTTTGTCAACAAGCAAGAGCGTATTAAAAAGACGATAACGGCAATAATAGTGTTGAACGAAAGAGATTCGTTCAGACAGGAGCATCGAACAAATGGGAAAACGAAAGAAATACAGGTTTCCCAAAGGCATTAACGATGTGGACAGATTTTACTATCCCCATCCCCAAGCATTAGGCGCGGGATACCCAACAAATCTCGTTACGGACCTATTCGGAATCAACGATATGTCACCCGAAATGAAAAGTGATGTGTTGGGAAGCTATACGGGCGTGCCGATCGACGGCAAACGTCCTATACAAGATGCCGATGACCTGTAATCAGACGGAACGTCAAAAGCACGTTCTATGAAGTGAAGCTGTTTTTCGATTCCGAACAAGACAAAAACGAATTTAAGAATTGCACGATTAGTTATCGTATTAACTTTAACGATATCGCCGTAAGGCTTTTCTTAATCCTCCTTTTTGCCTTGCGGCGAATTCATTCTTCACTTGACCGACATCTTTTTTAGGTGTCACTAAATACCGTCGTATTAATTTACGGCGGTATTTTTTATTTTTATATTTTCCTATGTCATTGTCCCGATTATAGGACACGCTTCGCGTTAAAATAAGCACGTAAGATAAAGAACCGACACGAAAAACAAGGAGGAAAACAAAATGAAAAATTTCGTAAATGTTGCAAAAAAGACGGTCAATGACCGCGACGGCTTTGTGCACGGATTTATAAAGGGCGCTACGGGTACGGCATTGTTCATTTCGTTACTCACGCTTTTTACCGCCTGCTTCGGATGATTTCCAAAAATAAACTTTATGTTTCTCCTAACGCAAAAGAAGTCCGCAAATTCGGACTTCTTTTGTTTTATTTTTTATCTTTGGATGCTTTGGATATAAGATATGCGATACCTGCCGCCGCGGCAACAGCCGCACCGATAGCAAGATATTTTTTTAATTTCTTCTTTTTCTTTTCTATTTTTTCGTAATCGAAAGAGAGTTCTTCCTCGGGCTCGTAATCAACGTAAATTTGTCCGTCGACGCTATTGTCGAGAACAACCTCGCCCGATGCTTCGAATTCAAAATCGGGCTCTGCGCTTATCTCATCGATTTCGGGCTCGATTTCTTCGACTTTTTCGGGAATGCCGATGATATCCGATTCGGTAAGAGTTCCTTTTATGAATTTATAAAGCTTGTCGTAAATCGCTCTTTGGTAATCGTCCTCTGCGTGGGCACAGTAATGGAAAACGCCCGGTCCTGCCGCCTGATAATAGGTGTGCACCGTTTCGGTCATCATACCGTTGCGGATGCATCCGAGCAGATATTCATCAAAAAGCTTACCGTATTGCTCCTTGGTGTCTTGATTTTTAACGCCGTGGTGGATTTCCAACTCCACGCCGAAGCCGTATTTTTTGCAAAGCGCGGTAAAATCGCAAAACATTCCTTCGGGGTTTAAGCCCAGCACGCTTTGGAACGAAAGTCCCGGCTGCATGGTCGTGCAGTCAAAGCCGATACGCTCTGCCTTTTCACAACCGCCCGCTTGGAAATAGGGGATAAAAATGCATTTTTGGTTGCGCTTATGAAGCTCGTTGATGCAACCGATCGCAAAAGTTTCCTCATCGTCACGGTTCGCGCGCGAAGCCGATTCGTTGACCCAAAACCAGCCGTCAAGCTGAATGTTTTCAAAATGCTCGGCATTAAAGCGCTTTATGGTTTCATCGATAAACCACGCATAAGCATTAATGCAATCCTCGGTGGAAAGTAGCTTTTCCTCGATTCCGTCGCCGTTCATATCGCCAAAGGGGTTAAGCGATACCTTCGGCACGGGTGCAGTAAGATAGAATTTATGCTTGTAGTCCTTGGGGAGCGAGAGTGTCTTTTTAAGCTCCTCAACCGCTTGGTCGTATGCCTTAAGGTTCTGTCCGTCGGCAAAAAGCTCGTCGAGAATAAATTCCCAGTCGCTCAAATAATTAGGTCCGCCGTGATAACCCAAGCATCCGCCCGACGGGCAACGTCCCTGAACGATAAGGAACATCAAGCCGTCGAACATCGTATCCTTTATATTCTTTTCGCGGTCGATATAGGCAAGATAGGGCAGAAAATCGTCCTTTTTAAGCTTTGCGACTCTTTCGCCCTCGGGCCAATAGCCGAAATAAAGCAAGGGGATATCGTGAATGCCGTTAAGACTTTCACGCGAAGCATAGCAATTTTTGTTAACGTCAGAATATTTTTCACCCGAAAGCTCGCTTTCAATGCCGATGCAATCTCCGCCGAAAACACGCAATTCGTCGCAAAATGCGTTTACCTCGACGTAAAATTCAAGCATTATATAACGCGCGCAGTAGGCATCGGTATTGGCAGAATAAACCGCGCGTACCTTTTCGCTAAACGACGCTTCATAAGGCGCTTTTACGTTTGCGACCTCGTAATAATCGTTTCCGTCAACAGAAAGATAACATTTAACGAATTCGGGAGCGTAAATGCCCGAATTTCTATCGTGGATAAAGCCGATATCAAAGCCGTCGACCGATTTGATTTCTTCAAGATCGATAATCAGCTTTCTGCCGACACCGCGGTAAAAATGAACCCAATCACCGCCGTAGCAATCGGTCGGGTCGCCGACACGGCTGTCGGTAAGAATATCCTTTCTTCCCTTTTCAACCGATGCATAGCTGTTTTTAATAGGCGCGATGTTTATTATCTTAACTTCTTTGCCGAAAGCTAAATTTTTACGTTCCATTTACATTTCTCTCCGTTTTCCGACAGATTCGCCGAAAAGAACCGTTGTTTCGGTTTCCTCGGCGCTGTTTTTTGCGATATCGCTGTCAAGCTCAACAACGTCCTTTTTGTAAAGCATAACTATCGTCGAGCCGCCAAAAGAGAAATAGCCCTTTTCATCTCCGCGCTTGAATTTTTCCTTGGGGTGGATATTGTTTATCTTGCCGACCATCATCGCGCCGACCTCGATATAAGCAACTCGGCCGAAGTTTTCGGTTTGCAAAACCGTAAGTTCGCGGCAGTTTTTGCCGTAAACGTCATATTTCAAAAGCGCGATTGGGTTGACGGTGTGGTAAACACCGGGGATGAAGCGATACTCTTCCTCGATTCCGTCATCGGGATAGCAATAGCGGTGATAGTTATCGACCGAAAGACGGTAGACAAAGCATTTGCCGCCCAAAAATTCGTTTACCAAATTTTCGTCACCGCCAAGCAGGGTCTTGATACTGTAATCACATCCCTTTACACGGTAAAGCGAATCTTTTGTTATATCGTAAACCGTAAGCTTCGAATCGGCAGGCGAAATTACCGAATTGGGGTTAAAATCGATAACGCGTGCATTCGGCGCAAGCTTGCGGGTGAAAAAGTCGTTGAACGAAGCAAATTCGCGGTTTTCGTATTGCGACATATCGATATTTTCCGACTTTATCAATTTATTTATACGTCTTTTCGAAAAAGACGAATTCATATACATTCTTCCGATTTCGGAAATAAATTTGCGTGAAAGAAGCTTTGTTATCAATCTGCCGAAAGCGTTTCCGTAGAGAAAATCCAAAGCGCCGCCTTGTGCGCTGTCATGTGCGATAATATTGCCCGAACGGTCCTTTATCATTTTAAAAACCTCGTTTTTTACTTATTATGATAATTATACAATCGAATAGCGCGATTGTCAACAAATAAAGGGAAAGCACCCCTGATTACAGGGGTGCAAATCTAATTATTGTAGAGTGAAGTCCACTACCTCATCGAAGTTTTCAATTTTTTGGGGAGTGAATTGATGTGAAACGACAATAAGAGTTTTACCTTGAATGGACAATAGCAAATCTTCAATTTTTTCAGCAGTTGTTGCGTCCAAATTTGCAAGCGGTTCGTCCAATATTAAGATATCTGTATGTCGTAAAAGTGCACGAGCAAGGCAGATACGTTTCTTTTCTCCACCGGAGAAATTGCTTCCATCCTCAGATACAATACTGTTTAGCATATCTGCTGATGCGAATTTTTCTAATCCGACAGCGTTTAAGGCAGACAAAATATCTGCATCATTGGCATTTTGATACATGGTTAAATTGTTTCTCAATGTATCATTGAACAGCGTTGCTTCTTGGCGAACAACAGTCATGAAACCGTATGTGCTGTTAAAAGCATCAAGCCTATTGTCGTCAATAACGATTTCGCCACTATTTACATCATAATAGCGCAACAACAGATTAACTGCCGTTGTTTTTCCGCAACCGCTTGGACCTTGCATTAGATAGCGTTTTCCTTTTTCTATGGTCAAATTAAAACCATTTAAAACGGGGGATGCTGAACCATATGCAAAACGCACATTCTGGAATTGAATACTTTCCTTAAATGCATAGTCGGTATCAACCTCTTGAACGGGTATCTCATCTTTAAGGAACTCGTTCATCTTTTGACACGTTGGTTTTATCGCAATTAGTTGTCGAGTAATACCTGCCAACGAAATCAAAGGGTAAGAAAGTTGGTCAATCATTCCGATGGCAATAAAAAAGTCGCCGGCAGTAAAATCGCCTTTCCATACAAGCCAAGCAGAACATGCAAGAACAATGAAATATGATAAGTAGGAAATTAAGGTGGTGATCAGTTGAGCAACTGCATCCAATTGTGTTTCCTGCAAATATTTATCCATTGCCGTGTCATTAGCTGACTTGAACTTAGAGATTATCTTTTTTTCTGCTGAATAGTTTTTGATGATTTCAAAACCAGACAGAAAATCTGTTGCTTTTGCGAGTGCATTTTCCACCGCTTTTATTGACTCGGCTTGTGCCTTTTGCAAAGGTTTCTCTATCAGTTTAGGAATATAGAGCGGTGTTGTCAGCAAAGCGATTGTGATAATAGCAATTCGCCAATCAAGCAGAAACAAAGCGACGCTTACGAAAATAATCTTAGATAATATGTCCCAAAACATTGGAAGCATATCAAACCGACGGTCTTTTATGGTGTCTGCTTCGTTTGAATACTTTGACAGATATTCGCCCTGCGGACGCTCCTTGTAAGAAACATAACTGCGAGAGAAGATACTGGCAAAAATATCTTGCTTTAAGTTCCTGGTGCAACCGATTACAAACTTCGCTGATTGTCTCTTGTACACAAAGTAAAAGAGGACTTCGCAAAGAATAAAAGCAATCAATAATGCACCGTAAAGAAT
>JAZOTA010000073.1:0-11184 GCA_045657425.1 Eubacteriales bacterium | reverse complement strand
ATTTCCCCTATGCCATCGAGGACGGCATCTTCCTTATCGAAGAGGATTGCAAACTCGGTGACGACATCCGTGATGTTTGTAAGCTTAACGATACCATCGTTGAATTCGAGCTTACGTTTAACCGTCCCGACTGTCTTTCCTATATCGGCATCGCTCGTGAGGCGGCGGCTACCTTTGGCGAAAAGACGGTTATTCCCGAGCCCAAGGTTGTTGAAACCAAAGGCGAAAAGGCATCCGATTACATCAAGGTCAACGTTCACAATACCGAGCTTTGTCCCCGTTATACCGCAAGAGTGGTTAAAAACGTTAAAATCGCTCCCTCGCCGCTTTGGTTAAGAGCAAAGCTCCGTGCGGCAGGCGTTAGACCTATCAACAATATCGTTGATATTACCAACTTCGTAATGCTCGAATACGGTCAACCTATGCACGCGTTTGACTATGAATACATCAAGAGCCGCGAAATCAACGTTCGTAACGCAAACGCAGGCGAAGAAATCGTTACTCTCGACGGTGTAACAAGAGCATTAACCCCCGAAATGCTTGTTATCGCAGACGGAAGCCGTGCGGTTGCTCTTGCAGGCGTAATGGGCGGTGAAAACAGCGAAATCACCGATTCCACCGTTACCGTTGTATTTGAAAGCGCGAATTTCGCTCGTGAAAGCATCAGAAAAACCTCCAAAGCAGTTGGTCTTCGTACCGAAAGCTCCGCGAAATTCGAGAAAGGTCTTCCTGCAGTCAATACTCTTCCTGCAGTAGACCGTGCTTGTGAATTGGTAAATCTCCTTGGATGCGGCGAGGTTGTAGAAGGCATCATCGATATCAACAATGCCGATATCAACGAGCGCGTTGTTGCTTACGACCGCGCAAAGATCAATGCACTTCTCGGTACAAACATTTCCGATGACGAAATGGATAAAATCCTTGCTTCCGTTGAGCTTATCGCAGACGGCAAGGACGGACTTATCGTTCCTCCCTACAGAAGCGATATCATCAATACCGCTGACATTGCCGAAGAAGTTGTCCGTCTTTACGGCTTTGACAACATCGAATCCACAATGTTCAAGGGTGCGGCTGACCTCGGCGGCAGAACACCTCACGAAGCGTTCAGATACCGCATTAACGAGGCTATGGCAGGTCTTGGCTACTGCGAATCCTGTACCTATTCCTTCGTTTCTCCCAAATCACTTGCAAAAATCAATATTCCCGAAGACAGCGAGCTTTACGATTTCATCCGTCTTATCAATCCGCTTGGCGAGGATACCTCGGTAATGCGTACCCATCCGCTTCCTTCGATGCTCGAGGTTCTTTCGAGAAACGTTAACCGTAAGGTTGAAAAGTGCCGTATGTCTGAAATTATGACGCTTTACTTCCGTGACGGCGACCTTTCCAACGAAAAGAAATCGCTTTGCTTTGCATTCACCCCCGATTGTGGAGGATTTTACAACCTCAAAGCAGATGCAGAAGCACTTTTCACCCGTCTTAACATCCGTGCGCGTGATTACGTTGCCGTTTCCGATAACCCCTCATTCCACCCCGGCAGATGTGCAAACGTGGTTGTAGGTGGTACCGTTATCGGTACTATCGGTGAGGTTCACCCCTTGGTTTGCGAAAACTACGACCTTCCTCGCGGAGTCTGCGCGGCAATAATCTCCACCGAGCTTCTTCTCGATTCGGTCAAGACCGAACGCGGATATATTCCTCTTCCCGTATATCCCGCAATGGAAAGAGACCTTGCGCTTATCTGCGATAAGGACCACGAAGCAGGCAAGCTCCTTGCCGACATCCGTTCCTATGCAGGCAAATCGCTCGAGGATGCTTTCGTATTCGACGTTTACCGTGGAAAGGGTGTTGAAGAGGGCAAGAAGAGCGTTGCTGTTCGTCTTGTATTCCGCCTTGCCGATAAAACACTTACCGACGAGGATGCCGATGCAGGCGTTAAGAAGATACTCAAAAAATTGGAAAGCGAGCAGGGAATAGTGCTCCGTTCCTAACCAATTTCAAAAAAACTCTTGCAAAGAACAAAAGTTTGATGTATAATAGGCTAAATTATTATCTGTATAAATCGGTCAAGGAGGGTTGAATATGCAGGATAAGAATCAAAAAGCTGTTGATAACAAGCAAAAAACCTTAATGTTCCCCATAAAGGAGCAACAAAAGGAGATTCTGCGTGAACGTCTTCAGGTGGTTTATGATGCGTTGGTTGAAAAGGGATATAACCCCATAAACCAAATCGTAGGTTATATAATTTCCGAAGACCCGACTTATATCACCAACTATAACAACTCCCGTGCGATCATTTCAAAAATTGACCGTGATGAGCTTTTGCGCACTCTTGTAGAGGATTTCATCAATACAGACGGCAAGAAGAAAGGTTGATTCCCTAAATGAAAACGTTAATGTATAAGGGCAAGCCGCTTGTCCGCCAAGGTCGCTATGTATTCTATGGCAATCCCGATGATAAGTTCATACTTTTTATGAACATTCTCGATGCTAAAAAGATCGGCGACGTTGAAATTGCAACGAAGGTGCTTGTTCAAATTCAAAATACCGATGACGACATTTCCTTTAACGAAAAAATCGTTAAGCAATGCGAAAAGAAAAATTTCTATGACGCGTTCGAAATCGGTACCATTTGGCTTGAAAGAGCATTAAAGCAAAAGTAAATTAACAAAACGCACCGTTTTTCGGTGCGTTTTCGTTTTATTGATATTTTAATTCAAAAGGAGAAGCTGATTGCTTCTCCTTTTTGTGTGGGTTAGCTCGCCGAGTTGAATTTTTTGCGTTTCTTTACCAAGAATACGATTAGGACGGTAATTGCGAGTATTGCAATAGCGGCAACGGGGATGATCCATATAATCGTGTCCTTTTTATCTTGGGCATCCTTTT
Source organism: Eubacteriales bacterium (assembly GCA_045657425.1). Taxonomy (GTDB): domain Bacteria; phylum Bacillota; class Clostridia; order Oscillospirales; family CAG-382; genus Coliplasma. The sequence goes on along the minus strand of JAZOTA010000073.1, from coordinate 8,298 downwards.
CACCATCCGTTGCTTTTGACGCTTCAGATACTTCAACACTTTCATCGGAACTATTTAAAGTATCGGAAACCGATTCTTCGTTGTTATTCCCGTTGGCAAATTTAACCGAGGCATAAGGACTCAAGCCCATCGCCGTACCGAATTGCTTTTCTTTCCAATCGCCTTCGGTACCGTTATATTTCACCTTATTGATGCTGTTGCCGCCGAACGCCTCGTCTCCTATAGACTCCAAGCTCTTAGGAAGCGTTACGTTTATCAGCCCACAGCTATCGAAAGCACGCCCGCCGATCGATTTTACACCCTCGGGAATTGTTATTTCGTCTATCGGGCATTTTCGGAAGGCGGCTGCGCCTATCGTTTCAAGTCCTTCGGGAAGCTCGACCGTTTTCAGCGAAGTGCATTCAGCAAATGCTGCATCGCCGATAACCTTTAATCCCTCGGGCAGCTTAAGTGTCTCAAGCCATCCTGCTCGCAAAAATGCTTGTTTCGCAATTATTCTCGTTCCCTCTTTTACAGAATATTCGCCCTTTATTTCATCGCGCTTGCTGTCTATAAGACAAGCGTCAACATAAAGAACGCCGTTGTCCCAATTTTCAGCATCGTTATAAAACGCGGTATTACCGAATGCGCTCGCACCGATATACGTTACGCTTTCGGGAAGAGATATTTCGGAAAGCGCGGTACATCCGCCAAAAGCGTTCACACCGATTTCGGCAACGCCGTTGGGTATCGATATGTTCTTTAAAGAAGTGCAGTTTTCAAAAACACTGCCGTCTATTATTTTCAAGCTGTTCGGCAAACTTACGTTTTTAAGCGAGGTGCAATCCCTAAACATACCTTGCTCGATACGTTTAACTCCCTCGGGTATTACGACCGATTCAAGCTTCTCGCAACTGCGAAACGCAGGGGAGAGATCCTTGATACCTTCGGGAATATTTACCGACTCAAGCGATTTGCAAAACGCAAACGCATCCACTCCGATTCCGACAAGCGTATCGGGCAGTTGAACGCTTTTAAGCGTTTCGTTCTTATAAAATGCCATATCGTCTATCGACGAAACTATTTTGCCGTCTATCTCCGACGGAACAACCACTTCGGCATCGTTACCGAGATACTTCGTTATTACAACGGTTCCGCGGTAATCCTCGTGTGCCGTATCGGGAGAGATGTAATATTCAAAATCTCCGCTTACGATCATCTCGTCCGCCAAAGCAGTCGGTGTAGCCAGCAACGAAATAATCGCACACACTATAAAAAATACAACTGCCTTTGTTTTCATGATACTGTCTCCTTCGAGTTTATTTGAGCGACTTAAAAGTCCTTTCACCCTATAAGACGTAAAAATCAACGCTTTTGTCACATGAAATTTTGAAAAAATTTTTTAAAATTGCGCAATTATGTCTGTTTTAAAGCTTTTTGTCGTAAACGGCTTTTATCACGGACCTTTTTTCGTTTCAGGTAAAGGCGTTTCGAAATGAACGATATTTGCAAAATGTAGTCGGTATTACGTAATTTTCAAAGGATTTTTAAAAGATTAAGAGTCGGATAAAAAAATTATTTAAGAACCCAAAAACAGTTGAAAATTACTTTATAATATGTTACTATATATAATTAGAGGTAGTATTATGAGATACGATTGCATTTTTTGGGATTGGAACGGAACACTGCTTGACGATGCGCGCGCCGCGTGGCTCGCCGTTAACGATATGCTCACGTCAAGAAAGCTTCCGCTGATTACGTTTGAACAATACCGTGAATATATTGACGTGCCGATAGTTCGCTTCTATGAGCGTGTAATGGACATGACAAAAGAAGATATGCACTCTCTTTCGGTCGAGTTCGATGCGCTTTGGGCAAAGCATTTGCCCGATGAAGCCGTTTCGAACACCACAAAGGATTTGCTCTTAAAGCTGTCGCAGAAGGGAATTAAGCAATATATTTTCTCTTCAAGCCGAAACGATATAATCAAACCCTATCTGCAAAAATATGATATTGAAAATTATTTCACCGAGGTTATCGGCGCAACCGACAGAAACGTCGGAAGCAAAGCGGAGCGCACACGTGATTATATCGCTTCAAACGGTATCAATCTTGAAAAATCGGTATTTATCGGCGATATGGTTCACGATTTCGATGTTGCATCGTTTGTCGGCGCAAAAGCGATTCTTGTTTCAAGCGGTCATCAATCCAAAACCGCACTTGTCAAAACGGGTGCTGCGGTCATATCCTCATTATCTCAACTTTGCGAAATAATCAATCTAAATACAGAGGTCGAAAAATGAAAAAAATCGGTTTCGATTGTGAAAAATACGTGGAACTTCAAACGCGTCATATCAGAGAACGCATAGATAATTTTGGCGGTAAGCTTTATCTTGAATTCGGCGGAAAGCTTTTCGATGACTTTCACGCGTCACGCGTGCTTCCCGGTTTTAAGCCGAGCATTAAAATCGAAATGCTCACCGCGCTTAAGGACGAGGCGGAGATAGTTATTGCAATAAGCAGTAACGACATCGAAAAGAATAAGGTGCGCGGTGACCTCGGTATTACATACGATCAAGACGTATTGCGCCTTATCGATGCCTTCCGTGCCTGCGGTCTTTACGTCGGAAGCGTTGTACTTACTCAATATAATTCGCAACCTGCTGTTGTCGCTTTCCAAAAGCGTCTTGAAAATCTTGGAGTTACGACATATAAGCATTACCCGATCGAGGGCTATCCCTCCAACGTAAAGCTTATCGTAAGCGAGAACGGATACGGAAGAAACGATTTTATCGAAACCTCTCGCCGTCTTGTCGTCGTTACCGCACCCGGTCCGGGTAGCGGCAAAATGGCGGTATGCCTCTCGCAGTTATATCACGAGCATCTTAAGGGCATCAAATCGGGCTACGCAAAGTTTGAAACCTTCCCGATTTGGAACCTTCCGTTGAAGCACCCCGTAAACGTTGCTTATGAAGCCGCAACCGCCGACCTTGACGATTCAAACTGTATCGACCCCTACCACCTTGAAGCATACGGCAAGCAAACTGTTAACTATAACCGCGACGTCGAAATATTCCCCGTGTTAAATGCAATATTCCAACGCATCTACGGCCAGTCGCCCTATAAATCGCCTACCGATATGGGCGTTAATATGGCAGGCAATGCAATCTGCGACGACAGCGTTTGCCGTGAAGCGGCGCATCAGGAAATCATCCGCCGTTATTACGAGGCACTGTGCCAACAACGCAAGGGCTTAAGCGAGGGCGGCCCCGTGCATAAGCTTGAAATTCTTATGAGCCAATGCAATATCTCACAGGATGACCGAAAGGTCGTAATTGCCGCAAATGAGCGTGCCGAGGTAACAAACGGACCTGCCGCGGCAATCGAACTTGACGACGGAAGAATCATTACCGGCAAAACTACCTCGTTGCTCGGCGCATCAAGTGCAATGCTCCTTAACGCTCTTAAAGCACTTGCAGGAATCAAAAAAGACGTTTATCTCATATCTCCCGAGGTTATCGGACCTATCCAGGACCTCAAAACCCAACACATGGGCAACAACAATCCACGACTTCATACCGACGAGATACTTATCGCACTTTCCGTGTGTGCGGTAACCGATCCGAATGCGCGTAAAGCGCTTGACCAATTAAAGAAGCTTTCGGGTTGTGAAATGCATTCATCCGTAATACTTTCGCAGGTCGACGAAAAATTACTAAAAAAGCTTGGTATCAATCTTACCTGTGAGCCTACATATCAAACGAAGAAGTTGTACCATTCATAATGAAAATAACAAATTTATTTACGGTTTCGGGCCTGTCCCGAAAATTGAATATCCAAGGGGAGCTTCCCAATACCAAGTCCGCTTACTCATATTTCTTTAAGATTGCTTGGCCTGCAATGGTCGAGTCGATACTTATGAGCTTGGTAAATATCTTCGATACCATTATGGTTTCGGGTGAGGGTATTGATGCCGTTGCCGCGGTCGGACTTACTACCCAGCCGAGGATGATATTCTATGCGGTTTTCTTTGCATTGAGTATAGCGGTAACGACAATAGTTTCGCGCCGTAAGGGGCAGGACGACCAAGATGGCGCAAACGCATCGCTTAACCAATCGTTAGGTCTGGTTGCCGTTTTGGCAGTAGTGCTTTGCGGCACCGCAATTGTAGTTGCCGAGCCATTGCTTACCTTTGCAGGTGCAAATGAAGATACGCTTGAATATGCGCTTACCTATTTCCGCATTACGATGGTCGGCTTAATGTTCACGTCATTCGGTATGATGATCAATGCGGCACAGCGCGCAAGCGGTAACACGCGCATCTCGATGACCACTAATGTTGTTGCAAACGTTACCAACATCTGCTTTAATTACCTACTCATCAACGGCGTAATTATTAACGGCGTGTCGCTTATACCGCACCTTGGTGTAAAGGGCGCGGCAATTGCAACGTTGATAGGCAATATCGCATCGTTCTGTATGAGCATGTTCTCAATTCTCCGCAAAAACCGCTATCTGCGGTTCAGCTTTAAGGGAATGATAAAGTGGAAGGCTCATCTGCTTAAAACTCTCGGAAAGGTAGCAACTGGCGCAGGAACCGAGCAGTTGTTTATGCGTATCGGTTTTTTCATTTACGCAAAGCTTGTTGCAGACCTTGGTACCGCCGAATACGGTACACATATCATTGCAATGAATATAATTACCGTTTCATTCGCCTGCGGCGACGGATTAAGTGTTGCAACGAGCGCATTGATCGGTCAAAACCTCGGTAAAAAACGTCCCGACCTTGCAACTCTTTATGCAAAGGTCGGTCAGCGTGTGGGTGTTGTAATTTCTATTCTGTTAATGATATTCCTGTTCTTTGCAGGCGGTTGGATGGTCGAGCTGTTTGCCGATCCAAAGGATGAGTATTATCAATACGTTATCGAAAACGGTAGGTTACTTATTTATTACATCATCATCTGTGCACCCGGTCAGATCTCGCAGGTTATTTATAACGGTGCATTGCGCGGCGCAGGCGATACACGTTACGTAGCGCTTACCTCGGCAATATCCATCGGCGCATTCAGACCGCTTACTGCATATATTTTCTGCTACCCGTTGGGATTCGGTTTGTTTGGCGCATGGATAAGTCTGCTTATAGACCAATATATGCGTCTTGCGTTCTCTATGTATAGATTTATATCGGGCAAGTGGCAAAAAATCGTTGTATAAAGGAGTTAATTATGACAATTCAAGAAGCACTTAATGAAATAGCAGCTTTTGAAAATACCAATTCTGCGCTTAATCATGCAATGGGAATTTTGTATTACGACGGTGATACCGTCGCACCCGAGGGAAGTGTTGAGATTCGCGCTCTCACCTTGGGCGAACTTTCCAAAATGAGCTATGAGCTTATCACAGCGCCCAAATTTATTGAAGCACTCGAAACGCTTAATGCAAATCTCGATTTGCTTTCAGATATCGACCGCCGCAAGGTAACCGAACTTTATCGCGAATACGATGAAACACGTAAGATACCTATGCAGGAAATGGTTGATTTCCAAGTGCATCTTACCGAATCATCTGCGGTTTGGCATAAGGCAAAGGAAAACAACGATTATGCATCCTTCGAGCCTTATCTCCAAAAGACCTTCGATACTCTCAAGAAATTTGCTTCCTATACCGATCCTGATAAGGATCCATACGAGGTTTGTCTTGATAAATACGAAAGAGGTCTCACCAAGGCGAAATGCGATGAGTTCTTTAAAGCACTCCGCGAAAAGCTCGTTCCGCTTATCACTCGCGTAGGTAACGCAAAGCAGATCGACGATTCGGTAATGCACCTTGATTATCCCAAGGCACAGCAAATGAAGTTTACCGATTTCCTTGTTGACGTTATGGATATCGACCGTACACACTTTGCCGTCGGCGAAACCGAGCACCCCTTTACAATTAATTTTACCTCAAAAGACGTACGCATAACCACCCACTACTACGAGGATAACCTTGCAAGCTCGCTTTACAGCGTCGTGCACGAATGCGGTCACGCGCTTTACGAGCTAAATTCGATGCCCGAATTGTTCAGAACCTCGCTCGAGGGCGGCGTTTCGATGGCTATTCACGAAAGCCAATCGCGCTTCTATGAAAATATTATCGGCAGAAGCAAACCCTTCTGCAATCTCATTCTTCCGTTCCTCAAAAAGGAATTCCCCGAACAACTCGGTTCGGTTGAAAACGGTGATTTCTACCGTATGATCAACCGTGCAGAGCCCTCCTTGATTCGTACCGAAGCGGACGAATTGACTTATGCCCTGCACGTAATGGTTCGTTACGAACTCGAAAAGCGTATGATGTCGGGCGAAATTACCGCAAAGGATCTTCCTTCGGAATGGAACCGTATGTATAAAGAATACCTTGGTGTTGACGTACCCGACGATACACACGGTGTACTTCAGGACAGCCATTGGTCAAATGCAAATATCGGCTATTTCCCGTCCTATGCACTCGGCTCGGCATACGGCGCACAGCTGCTTAACGAAATGAAAAAGGATGTTGACGTTGATGCCGCAATTGAAAGCGGACGTCTTACCGCAATCAACGATTGGTTGCGTGAAAAGATTTGGAAATTCGGTTGTCTTTACGATCCGACCGACCTTTTCAATATGGTCTGCGGAGAATTCAATCCCGATGCTTACGTCGAATATCTTGAAAACAAATTCACCGAGGTGTACGGATTATGAGCTATCTCGTAGGCGATTTGGTACTTGATTCGGGTGCGAAGGTCGTTATCCGTTGGACCGATGGCACCGAAACACGAGCGGTTTATAAAGACACATACGGATATAACCACTTTTTCGATGCAATACCCGAGGGTGAAAAGGAAATACGTCTTTCCAACCATTTTATGCGATTGAAGGGTATCCGCATCAGACTGGACGAGGAATAATGAACTTTATTGATCTGCATACACATTCAAACTGCTCCGACGGCTCGATGACACCGACCGAATTGGTCGCTCACGCCGCCGAGAGGGGATTGAAGGCAATCGCTCTTTCCGATCACGATACCGTCGCAGGTATCGATGAAGCGCTTGAAGCAGGGAAGAAGTACGGCGTTGAAATCGTTCCTGCAATCGAATTTTCGGTGCAGTCCGAAACCGAAACGCATATTCTCGGCTTTTATATCGACCATAAGTGCGACAGATTGAAGGAAGCACTTGAAAATATCAACAAGGTGCGTTGGCAACGCACGGTAAATACTTGCGTAAATCTTCAAAAGCTCGGGTTTGACGTTACGATGGAGGAAGCTTTGAAAATCGCTCCGTCGGGTCTTATCGGACGCGCACATTTCGCCCGTATCCTTATGGAAAAGGGATATACCGAAAGTGTTAAGGAAGGGTTTGATAAATACCTCGCTAACGGAAGACCTGCTTATGACGGAACGCAATATTTAACTGCCGAAATGGCGGTTAAGCTTATCGATGATATCGGCGGCGTAAGCTTTGTTGCACATCCTCATCTTATCCGCTTGAGCGATAACGATTTGCGCGAATTTCTTATTAAGCTTAAGGGCTACGGACTTTGCGGTATCGAGGGCTATTACAACGAATACACTCCCGAAATGCAAGCATATTTCCAAAAGCTTGCAAAAGAGCTTAATCTTGAAATTTCCGGCGGTACCGATTATCACGCAAAAATGAAGCCGCATATCGAAATAGGCGTCGGTCAGGCAAAGCTACCGATGCAAATCCCGTATTCGGTACTTGAAAATATTAAAAAAATCGTTTCTCAAAAAAATGAAAATTAACAAAGAAAAACTATTTACGATCATAAACGACTTGATTGAAAACAACGAAAAGGCGACACCTGTGATAATCGCGATTGACGGCAGGGCGGCATCGGGCAAAACGACTTTTTCAAAGCATTTTGAAAAGGATGGCATAACGGTTATCCATACCGATGATTTTTACCGCCCGAAAAATGAAAATGGCGAGCTAAAAATTAGCGAATTCGACGGCAATTTCGATTTCATGCGTTTTAAAAGGGAAGTCGTTGATAACATAACTCAAAAGAGCTTTTCTTACGGGGTGTTCGATTGCTCCGAGCAAAAAATCGTAAAGACAGTTTCGGTGGCTTCGACAAAATGTATAATCATCGAGGGCACTTACAGTCACAATCCGAATCTTTGCGATTATGCTGATTTAAAGGTCTTTTTCGATATCGACGAAAACACTCAAAAAGAGCGCGTTATTAAGCGAAACGGTGAATCAGCTTATGAAAACTTTAATAAGCTTTGGATTCAAGCCGAAGAAAGATATTTTAACCACTACGGAATAAA
>JAZOTA010000072.1:0-26730 GCA_045657425.1 Eubacteriales bacterium | reverse complement strand
GAATCTGGTTAGAACGGTTGGCGATAACCTCGTTGGAGTTCATGTTAGACTGAGTACCCGAACCGGTCTGCCATACAACAAGCGGGAAATGACCATTAAGTTTTCCTGCCATAATCTCATCGCAGGCCTGTTTGATAGCCTCTAATTTCTCATCGGTCATCTTCTCGGGGCGCAGTTTGTTATTGGTGATAGCTGCAGCCTTTTTCAAAATGCCGAAAGCGTTTATAATTTCTGCGGGCATTGTTTCAATGCCAACGCCAATCTCAAAGTTTTCGCGGCTTCTTTGAGTTTGAGCCGCCCAAAGTCTGTCTGCGGGCACCTTCATTTCGCCCATCGAGTCATGTTCAATACGGTATTCCATTTCAATCATTTTCCCTTCATTAAAGTTCAATAGCATTTATTACGCTCTTAAGCGCGTCAGCACTGTTGTGAAGTGCCTTGATTTCTTTGTCGTTGAGAGGAAGAAGAACCTTGCCGTGTGTACCCTTGTTGCCGACGATGTTAAGCAAGGAAAGACAAACGTCATCGATTCCGTATTCGCCTTCAAGCATGGTGGAAACGGTGAGAGTTGTGTCGATACCCGAAAGAAGAGCCTTGACAACTCTGCAAACCGAAATAGAAACTGCATAGAAAGTCGCACCCTTGCGGGAAATTACGCTTGCGCCGGATTTGCGAACGTATTCTTCGATTTCGTTTTCATCAAAATCGGGATATACACCGTGAGTGCCGAGCAAGGAATTGCGGTAATCCTTAACGGGAACGTTCGAGATGTTTGCAAGCGACCAAGGAACAAAGCAGCTGTCGCCGTGTTCACCGAGAACGTAAGCGTGAACGTTCTGTTGGTTGACCGAATAATATTCCGAAATTCTCGAACGGAGACGCGACGTATCGAGGATGGTACCCGAACCGATAACGCGGTCATAGGGAAGACCGGAGTACTTGCAGAAAGTGTAGGTGAGAATATCAACCGGATTACTTACGATAACATAGGTAGCGTCGGGCGCATACTTGGTAATCTCGGGAATAATCTGCTTGGTGATGTTAACGTTGATCTGCGCAAGATCAAGACGTGTCTGACCGGGCTTTCTTGCAACGCCTGAGGTAAGGATAACGATATCCGAACCGACTGCATCGGAATAACTGCCTGCGTAAATTGTGCAGGGATGGCAGAAGGGTGTACCTTGACGGATGTCAAGCGCTTCGCCCATAGCTTTTTCGCCGTTGATGTCGATCATAACGATTTCGGACGCCATACCTTGTACGGTAAGGGTGTACGCAATGGTCGAACCAACACTGCCGGTACCGATAATGGTGATTTTTGTCATGTTTTGCTCCTTTTTTGCCGCGTTTTTGAAATTCGGCTCTTGATTTATGAGAATATTTTTTTACGGGTTTATTTGCAGTCCATCTGCAACTTTAAATGTGCAAGGGAGAGTGCAAGGTTTTCGTGCTGTAAAATGATGTCGTCGGGTACGTTGAGGTTGCAGGGGGCAAAGTTCCAAATAGCCGTAACACCGCAGCCAACCAATCTGTCGCAAATATCCTGTGCAGCTTCCTTCGGGACCGTTATGATACCAATCTTCACGCTTTCGCGCTTGCAATAAGCTTCAAGCTCATTTAACGGATAAATATTAGTACCGTTTTCGGTTACATACAAATCCTTACAGCTTATATCAAAAGCCGCGGCAATTTTTAAACCGTAGTTGCCGAAACCGTTATAGCCGAGCAATGCGTTGCCTAATCTGCCTGCGCCGACGATAACCGCTTCGCTGACCGACTTCTGACCGAGCACTTCTTCAAGCGTTTTAATCAAAGCAACGGTTTCATATCCAAGCTTCGGCCTGCCTGCACCGCTAACAGCGCTAAGGTCTTTTCTGACCTGAACCTCGCCAAGGCCCAATGCCTTTGCGATGATTGTTGCGGAAACGTTTGCATATTCGTTTGTATCAAGACCTTTCAGATACTGCAAATACACCGGCAATCTGCCGAGCGTTGCCTTCATAACACAGTTGTGCTTCACGTCCTACCCTCCTAACACGCGAATTTTCACGAAATAAGTCTATCACAAAATATACAAAAAGTAAATTACTATTTTGATATATCGATAATATATTTATTGATATGTCGCTTCCGTATTATTATATATTTTTTATATAGCAAAAAAGAAGTGCCCGTTTTAACAAAAAAACGGGCAAAATTGATTAATTATTTTTGCAAATTTGTTCGGCAACGCGCTTTAGTTCACGAATAAAGTCGTTTTCAAGCGGTGTCAGCTTGTGCGATTGCTTGTAAATAAGCACGTCCTTGTAGAATCTGCGCTTGTCAAGACAGGGCTTTTGAACCAAGCCGTAACGCTCGAGCAGGGAATCGGGCGCAGGCGAGATCCACATAAAGGTGTCAATGTTTTCGGCAAGAAGCTCAAGCTGTGCGGCGGTGTCGAGAACGAAAATCCTCTTTCCTGCACTCACCCTTTGCTCAACCTTGTTCGTTTCGGATGCGGTAAGCGTTGCCTGGTAGGGATTGTTGTGCGTTATCTGAATGTATTTGCGAAGATCGTCGTCGTAAATTTCGTCTTTTTTCGCAAGATCGCTTTCTTTGTTGGACACAACAACGTATTCAAATTCGGTTATCGGCTCATAAACTAAATTGTTTGTTTCGAGCATCTTGTAAAAATATTCCTCTGCCGCCGATTCAAAGCGGATAATACCAAGCTTGCAATCGGATGCGATGACCTTTTTCATCGTGTTGTGTGTTGCCGTTTCGTCGAGCACGATTTCTGCCTTTTCGCCGTCGATGCTATGAGTGAAGTTCGCAAACGCTTCGACGATATAAGCAGCTCTCGGAGCAGAAACCGAAAACTTTTGAGTGTTCGGCAGATTATCGAGGAAAAGCGTTTCAAGAGCGTCAAGCTGTGCAAGGATGCTCTTTGCTCGGTTGATAAATTCCTTTCCCTCGGGCGTAAGGTTCATACCCTTTGCAGACCTGTCGAATATCGAGATACCAAGGTCTGCTTCAAGCTCCTTTATCGCACGGCTGATATTCGGCTGTGCCATACCGATGCTTTCACTTGCCTTGTTGATCGATCCGTATTTGGCGACCTCAATTGCGTATTTCATATGGATTACGTTCATAATAAAAGTCCTCCCGGGGAAAAGTCTTTGCTATTCGATGCACTCGCCTGCATCCTCTTTGTTGGTTAACATAATGTATAACAGTGGTATGACCGCAACAAAATTCAAATGGAAAAATCTAAAATCGTGTCCCGTTAGCAAAAGCATTGTGCCGAAGTTGTAGACCATTAAAGGGATCACCGCAAACACCTTGCCAAAGCCTGCTTTTCCAATCCTTGCAACCGCAAAAAACAGTAAAACGGCAATTATGACACCGGTGTAGTTGAACAAATATTTCGTTGCAAAGCCGTTACACATCTTGCGGTAAGCATTTAAAACCTCAAGCGAATCCTTGTCGTATTCGCCGAGTATTTCAACGTCGTTAGACGTTATTCCGTATCCGACAGTCCAGCCGTTGCCGCCATCGAAGCTCCAAACCATTTTAGTAAGCTCAAACAACGATTTCTTTGCGATTTCCGGAGAGCTTTTGACCGCTGAATAGGTGTATGAAAGGATTTTTTCGGCACCCTCTTGGTCTATTTTATCATAAATCGTGCCGTCGGACCACTTGAAGGAATTAAAGCTGCCGAAGGTGTAATACTTTTCCCATCTCGCCTGTGTTGCAAGTGAGTCCAAAAACTCAATTGCGTCCTCGTCAAGCGCATCGCGGTCGTTCATATAAATGTCGGCAAGCACCGTCATCGGCAAGCCCATAACCTCGGTCGTTCTGTGCTTGGGGCTTCCGACCTCGGCAAAGGAATAAATCGGGAATTTGAGCAAAAGCGTAAGTGCTAAAAATATCGAAGCCACCACAACGATCCTTCGGCGCGATTGCTTTAAAAAGACAAACAAAACGATTAAAACAGGTACTACAAGCAATATTGCGTTGTGCCTTACTCCGTTTGCAAGAAAAGTAAACAATGCAAAAGCAAGGGTATTGCTCCATTTTAAAAGCCATTTTCCGTTACTGCGGTAAATCCTCACGCATTGCGCAAACATAACGGTTGACATAATTGTGAAAGCGCTGTCCTTCCATGGGTAAAGCATAATACATGCCGTGTTCGGGTTTAAAACTAAATAAGCCCACGACACCGCCATAAAAATATTCGGGCAGCCGTCGGTATATAGCACGTAAAACAAATAGGCTATGGCAAGTGAAAACCAAACTAATTGAAAAGTCACCAAAAGAGCAGGGGAGCTTGAAAATATATTCGGCAATCCAAAAAACAGCCATGTGTGCAAAACGGGATGCCAATCGTTGTATTCACCCGATTGCGTCTGCTTGTATTGCTCTATCGAATCGGGCGAAAACGAGCCGGGGTATAAAACACTCTGCCAGGAATAGTATATCAAAAATGTGGCAACAAAAACGCAAACAGCGAAAATTATCGCTTTGACCTTTTTATCTCTCGCAACAATATTTAAATTAATACCGCCTAAAAAATATACACCCAAAAAGCATACCGCCAGGGAAACGATCAAGAAAATTACTGTAATTAAACCAAAGTTATATCCGCGGTTGAAATTCTGTGCATAAACAACGCAGGAAAAATAAACCGCAAGGAAAGAAAAAGCAATCCAAAACCAACGCTTACTGCTTCTTTCGGTAATGCCTATTCGATTATAAAAATCCGTGAATCGCTTTGCTTTTTCCATAAAAATTGATTATTATCTTTCGTTAAGCGGTAAATATTCTCTGTCGTCCAAAACGTTTATGTATGCAGGTCTGATAATCTTGCCTGCGTTCTGAATTTCTTCAATTCTGTGCGCACTCCAGCCCGCAATACGCGAAATAGCAAACAACGGAGTATAAAGCTCGTTGGGGATGTTAAGCATCTTGTAAATAAGCCCCGAATAAAAGTCGACGTTTGCGCTTACACCCTTGTACATCTTGCGTTTTTCGGCAATCATTTCGGGCGCTAATTTTGCAACGGTTTCGTAAAGCGCATATTCTTCTTCGCGCCCCTTTTCCGTCGAAAGCGCCTTTGCACACTCTTTAAGTATATCCGATCTCGGGTCGGAAAGCGAATAGACCGCATGTCCCATACCGTAAATAAGGCCTGCGTTGTCAAACGCCTGCTTATCAAGCAATCGTTTAAGATAATCCTCGATCTCACCGGTTTTCTTAACGTTGATGCTCTTTTTCATATCCTCGAACATCTTAACCACTTTTATGTTCGCACCGCCGTGTCTGGGACCTTTAAGCGAGCCCAATGCCGCCGCGATAGCAGAATAGGTATCGGTGCCCGACGAGGTTACAACGTGAGTCGTGAAGGTCGAGTTGTTACCGCCGCCGTGCTCTGCGTGAAGCACCATGGAAAGGTCAAGAATCTTGGCTTCAAGCTCCGAAAATTCACCCGTTTTACGAAGCAGATGTAAAAAGTTTTCGGCAGTCGAAAACTGCGGCTTGGGAAGACGGATGTGCAAGCTCTTTCCGCGGTGGTAATGTCTGTAGGACTGATATCCGTAAACGGCAAGCAGAGGAAACATTGCGATCATCTGCATGCTCTGTCTTAAAACGTTGGGAATGGAAATATCGTCGGGATTGTCATCGTATGCATAAAGCGCAAGCACACAGCGTGAAAGAATATTCATCATATCCTTGCCCGGTGCTTTAAGTATCATATCGCGCACGAAGGATTTCGGCAAGCTGCGGTATTTCGAAAGCTCCTTGCTGAATTTTTCGAGCTGGGCGTTGTCGGGAAGCTCGGAGAAGAGGAGAAGATATACGGTTTCCTCAAACCCGAAACGGTTGTCCGTGCGGAATCCGTCCACCAAATCGCGCACGTCAATACCGCGATAGCAAAGCTGACCCTCGCAAGGTACGGTCTCGCCCTTTTCGTTAACCGTTTTTGCCATGATCTTCGAAACCTCGGTAAGACCGGTTACAACACCGTTACCGTTCATATCGCGCAAGCCCTTGTTTACCTTGTGTTGCACATACATTTCGGGCTCGATATGATTGTTGCGGTTTGATATTTCAGCCATTTCCGCAATGTAAGGTGTGATTTCGGAGTATTTCATTCGCATTCTCCTCATTAAATAATAATCATAATATGTTAATTATACACTATCTTGCTACAAAAGTCAAGCGAGAACGCAAACAATGAACGTTATCGTTTATAATAAAAACCGATTCCAATCAAAATTTCAAAAAAGCGGTTATCAACGAAAAAAGTGTAAAACTTTATGAAATTAATGAATTTTCTATTGACAAATCGCAATTTCGGGTTTATCATAGTAGCAAGATTTTTTGAGAAAGGAGTAAACGAGATGTTCTTTAATTCCGCATTTTACTTTTATTATTTTAAAAAGGACTGCTCGTCTGCTCTGAACTTTTAATTCCGTTCAAAACAAACAGCAGTCCGCATCCGCTATGCATTTTTCAGCATACGAATGGCGGATTTTTTGTTTTTGATGACGTAATTCGGGAGATTTAAAAAATGAACGAACTTGATATGGCAAGAAATATCATAAACGCAACCGATAAGGAAATGGCACGCCTTTTTGAACAGCGTATGGACGCAGTAAGAATGGTCGCGAGCTATAAAAAGGAGCACGGACTTCCTATCGAAGACTCGGCGCGAGAAAATGAACTGATTGCAAGAAATTCCGAAATGGTAGAATCGGACGATTACCGTTCCTATTACGTTGACTTTTTGCGCAGTACAATAGATATTTCAAAGAAGTTTCAGCATCGTCTTCTCGACGGTATGCGTGTCGCTTACAGCGGTGTCGAGGGTGCGTTTGCAAACATAGCCGCCGAAAGGATATTTCCCGATGCCGTTTGCATCGGCTATCCCGATTTCAATTCTGCTTATAATGCGGTAGAAAACGGTGAGTGCGATTGCGCCTTACTTCCCGTTGAAAACAGCTTTAACGGCGACGTCGGCAAGGTGCTTGACCTTGCGTTTTTCGGGAATCTTTATATCAACGGGATTTATGAAGCGGAAATAATCCAGAATCTCCTTGCTGTCAAGGGTGCGTCAATCGATGATATCAAGCAGGTTATTTCCCATCCACAGGCACTCGGTCAATGTGCGGCATATATAGAAAAGCACAAATTTGAACAGATAGAATCGGTAAATACCGCAGTTGCGGCAAAATCCGTCGCAGAATCGGGCAGAACCGATATCGCCGCGATAGGAAGCGAAGAAGCGGCTGAAAAATTCGGTCTTGTTAAGCTTGAAGGACATATAAACGAAAGCGGTACAAACACAACACGATTTGCTGTGTTTTCTAAAAACCACCGCGATTTTGTGGCAAACGACAAAAGGTTCATAATGCTCTTTACGGTTAAAAACACCGCAGGTTCGCTCGGACGTGCCGTTTCGGTAATAGGCGAACACGGATTCAATCTCCGAGCACTCAAAAGCCGTCCTACCAAGGATTTAAGCTGGGATTATTATTTTTACGTTGAGGGCGAGGGCAACCTCGGTACGTTCGAGGGTAAAGCTATGCTCGCCGAGCTTCGCGGTTGCTGTAGCAGCGTGAAAATAATCGCAAGCTACGAAAAAGAAATCAAGATATAATGCTTTCGGGAGGCAGAAAATGTTAATACCCGTAAAAACCTCATCGGGCAGTTACGATATAATTCTTGAGCGCGGAGCGCTTGATAAAACAGGTGAATACCTAAACCTTGACCGCAAGGTGCTTATCGTTACCGACAGCGGTGTACCGAAAGAATATTCAAATACAGTCGCATCAAATTGTAAAACGCCGTATGTTGTTACAATCGAACAAGGCGAATCGTCGAAAAACATTAACAATTTCGAGCTTTTGCTTTCAAAGCTTGTTGAATTTGGATTCACACGATCCGACTGTGTCGTAGCGGTCGGCGGCGGCGTTGTGGGCGACCTTTCGGGCTTCGTTGCAAGCGCCTATATGCGCGGCATCGATTTTTACAATATCCCCACAACTTTGCTCTCACAGATCGATTCGTCGATAGGCGGTAAAACGGCAATTGATTTTATGGGCATCAAAAATATCGTCGGCGCATTTTATCCGCCGAAAAGGGTAATTATCGATCCCGAAACGCTAAAAACTCTTCCTGAAAGGCAGATTTCAAACGGTCTTGCCGAATCGGTCAAAATGGCGTTGACTCACGATGAAGAGCTTTTCGCGATTTTCGAGCAGGGCAATATCAATGAAAATATCGATTTGATAACAGAACGCTCGTTACTTATCAAAAAATCGGTCGTCGAGCAGGATGAACGCGAAGGCGGATTGCGCCGAGTGCTCAATTTCGGTCACACGCTTGCGCATGCGATTGAAGCCGAAAATGAAATGAAAAATCTTTACCACGGAGAATGCGTAGCATTGGGAATGCTTCCCATGTGCTCCGAGAACGTCAGAATTCGTCTTGAAAAAGTGCTTCAAGGCTTGAATCTTCCCCACGAAATATCGGTTAGCGATACAGAAAAAATCGTTCTTGCCTGCAAGAATGACAAAAAGCTTCAAGGCGACGATATTACGGTTGTTTGCGTGTCCGAGGTCGGCAAATTTGAATTCCGCAAAATGCCCTTTTCCGAATACGAAAAGATGATAAGGCAGGCTATCTGAAATGAAAAATACCTTTGGAAATAATATAACTCTTACAATTTTCGGCGAAAGCCACGGCAGATCGGTCGGTTGCGTGCTCGACGGAATGCCTGCAGGTATTCCCGTTGATTATGACAGCATAAGAAAGCTTTTAGACCTTCGCCGTCCGTCGGGTGCAATTTCAACCGCGCGCTCGGAAGAGGATGCTTTTGAGATACACAGCGGTGTTTTCAACGGCTATACCACGGGCACACCGCTATGCATAATCATTCCCAACAATGATACACGCTCCAAAGATTACGAAAATATTTCACACCTCGCGCGTCCCTCTCACGCCGATTATACCGCGCATATCAAATACCGCGGATATGAAGACCCTCGCGGAGGCGGACATTTCAGCGGACGTATCACCGCCGCTCTCGTTGCGGCAGGCGGAATAATCATTCCTGCGCTCAACAAAAAGGGAATAAGCATCGGCACTCACGTTGCTTCCTGCGCAGGAATAAAGGACCGCGATTTCGGTGATATCGAAAAGGATATCGCTTTGCTTTCAAGCATGCCCTTTGCCGTTCTTGATGACGAAAAAGCAAAGGAAATGCAGGAAAATATATTAAAAGCAAAGGAAGCTTGCGATTCGGTCGGCGGTATTCTTGAAACTGCGATAATCGGTCTTGAAGCAGGTGTCGGCGAGCCTTGGTTCGATACTCTTGAGGGTATGCTTTCACACGCGCTGTTTTCGATACCCGCAATCAAGGGTGTTGAATTCGGAGCAGGATTTGCATTTGCGGATATGCTCGGCTCGAATGCAAACGATGCTTTTTACACCGAATCGGGAAAGGTATTTACCTCCACAAACAATTCGGGCGGTATAAACGGCGGTATTTCAAACGGAATGCCTATTGTTTTGCGCTGCGCGGTAAGGCCGACGCCCACCATTTCAAAAGAACAAAACACTATTAATTATGTAAACCACGAAAATGAAAAAATAAGCGCAATCGGACGTCACGATCCATGCATCGTTCACCGCGCACGCATCGTTGTCGATTGCGTTTGTGCGCTCGTTATTGCCGATGCCTTAACAGGTAAACACGGAACGGACTGGTTAGCGTTATGAAGTACGGATTGATTGCTTCCAGAGTCGGTCACAGCTTTTCTGTCGAGATTCATAAAGCCCTTTTTGGATATGATTATGAATTAAAAGCAATAGAAAAAGAAGAGCTCGATTCTTTTATGCAAAGGCGCGAATTCAGCGCAATAAACGTAACCGTTCCATACAAAGAGTCGGTAATCAAACATCTTGATTATGTCGACCAAGAGGCATTGAATATAGGCGCTGTAAATACGGTTGTAAACCGCGACGGACGGCTGTTTGGATATAACACCGATTTCAACGGTTTATGTGCGCTGATAGGTCGGGAAAAAATCGAAATTAAGGATAAAAAGGTTCTTATTCTCGGAAGCGGAGGCACATCGAAAACGGCATATCACGTCGTTAAATCGCTCGGTTGCATGAGTGCATACCGCGTTTCGCGCACCGAAAAGGACGGTTGCATTACCTACGAAAATGCAAAGAAATGTCATTTCGACGCAGACGTTATCATCAACACGACCCCTGTCGGAATGTATCCCGAAATCGGAGTAAGTGCAATAGAAATTGACTCTTTTTCTAACGTTAACACAGTTATCGACGTCGTTTATAACCCTCTGCGTACAAAACTCGTTACAGATGCTTTAAATAAAGGTATAAAAGCAATCGGCGGACTTTATATGCTAGTAGCTCAAGCGGCTTTTGCGGCAGAAAAATTTATCGGTGAAAGCGTATCCTCCGAGCGTATCGAGGAGATTTATCAAAGCATTCTCAAGAAAAAGCAAAATATCGTGCTTGTCGGTATGCCGGGATGCGGTAAATCGACGATAGGCAAATCGATTGCAAATCAAATCGGCTTTGAATTTATCGATACCGATGAAGAAATTTATAAGACTTACGGCAAAACACCAAGCGAGATCATTAACGAATCGGGCGAAAAGAACTTCCGAGATATCGAATCGTCTGTGATATTTAAAATCAGCGAAAAGCAAGGTAAAGTTATCGCCACGGGCGGCGGCGCGGTTTTAAGAAAGGAAAACATTGATTTTCTTAAATATAACGGGAAAATCTTTTTCCTCGACCGCGATATCGAAAAAATTCAACCTACCGACAACCGCCCGCTTTCAAAAGACCGTGAGTCTTTAAAAAGGCTTTATAACGAACGTTATGATATCTATCTTTCCTCTTGCGATAAGCGAATTCAATGCGTCGACGAAATCCAAACAAACGTAAACGCAATAATTAAGGATATATAACTATGAAAATACTTGTAATTAACGGCCCGAATCTTAATATGCTCGGCATCCGTGAGCCCTCGGTTTACGGAAACGAAACCTATCAAGACCTTTGCGATTTAATAAATCGGCATTGTGATGAAAAGGGAATAGAAGTTAAAATCTTCCAATCCAACCATGAGGGCGAAATCGTTGACGAAATTCAAAAAGCACTTAATACTTTTGACGGTATCGTAATCAACCCTGCCGCATATACGCACACAAGCATTGCTATCTTGGATGCTTTAAAAGCGGTGTCGATTCCGACCGTCGAGGTGCATATTTCCGACGTTTCGAAGCGCGAAGACTTCCGCCAAATCTCTTTTGTGCGTCAAGCGTGCGCTAAATCGATAATCGGTCACGGATTCAACGGCTATATCGAAGCAATCGATTATCTTCTCGGTGAATAAAATGAAAATTAAAATCTATCCCTCTGTTGCCAACGGAAAGGTTACCGCCCCTCCGTCAAAAAGCATCGCACACCGCGCGCTTATCTGCGGTGCGCTTTCGGGCGGAAGCGTTGTTAACAACGTTGCATTTTCAAACGACGTAACCGCCACGGTCGATTGTCTTTCGGCACTCGGCGCATCTTTAAATATCAACGGAAGCTCGCTTAATATCGGCGGATTGAATATTTTTAACCCGAAAGAAAACGCAATACTTAATTGCAACGAAAGCGGAAGCACATTGCGCTTTTTAATTCCGCTTTGTCTTGTTTCGGGCAAAAAAACCACCTTTAAGGGAGCAAAACGACTTTTTGAACGCCCTCTTTCGGTTTATGAATCTATCTGTCAGGAGCAGGGAATCCTTTTTGAAAAAGGCGAAGACGAGCTTACCGTTTGCGGAAGGCTTAAAAGCGGAAGCTTCCGAATCCGCGGTGATATTTCAAGCCAGTTTATTAGTGGTCTCCTTTTTGCTTTGCCGCTTCTTGACGGAGTGAGCATCATTGAAATCATTGGCAATTTCGAAAGTGAATCATACGTCGATATTACCTTGGCGGTGCTTAACGAATTCGGCATAAAAATAACACGTGCAGGCAACCGATTTATAATTCTCGGAAACCAACGTTATAAAAGCTGTGAATTTGAAGTTGAGGGCGATTGCTCAAACGCGGCATTCCTTCAAGCGTTGAACGTTATTGGCGGAAGCGTCGAGGTCGGAGGAATCCCTAAAAACACACTTCAAGGCGACAAAGTGTTTAATGATATATTTGAAGCGATGGAAAACGGAGAGCGTGAATTCGACCTTTCCGACTGCCCCGACCTTGCACCTATCCTTTTTGCCGTAGCGGCAGTAAAAGGCGGTGCGACCTTTACGGGTACCGCAAGGTTGAAAATCAAGGAATCCGACCGCGGTGCGGCAATGGCACAGGAATTGAAAAAATTCGGAATCGATGCCGAAGTGGGCGAAAATTACGTGAAAATCGGCTCGTCTGCAGTAAAAACGCCGTCAGAAACGCTTTTGGGTCACAACGACCACCGAATCGTAATGGCACTTTCGGTGCTGTGCACTCTTGTCGGCGGTGAAATCGAAGGCGCCGAAGCGGTAGCAAAAAGCTATCCCGATTTCTTCGACGTGTTAAAGCAGCTTAATATAGGACTCGATATTTATGAAAATCGATAAATCAAAAAAGTTTTTAATAATCGGACTCGGTCTTTTGGGCGGCAGCTATGCACAATCCCTTTCCGATCAGGGCTATTACGTTACCGCCATCACCAAAGACCAATCATCCATCGACTACGCATTGGAGCATAAATTCATAATAAAGGGCTCGGCTTTTGTTGATGAAGAGCTTATCTGCGAGGCGGATATAATCGTCTTTGCGCTTTATCCTCAAGTGTTTGTCGAATGGATTGAAGAATACGGACATCTTATTAAGCCCAAAACCGTTGTTACCGACGTAACCGGTGTAAAGGGTTGCATTGTATATAAAATACAATCTCTCCTTCCTGCAGGTGTTGAATTCATCTCTGCGCACCCCATGGCAGGCAGGGAAACGTCGGGCGTAGAAAATGCCGACAAAGGAATATTTAAAAATGCAAATTATATTGTCGTTCCGACAGAGAATAATTCTCTCGATACCGTTGAGCTTTGCGGAGATCTCGGAGAAACGCTCGGCTTCCGCGAAATATCGGTATTAAGTCCCGAAAAGCACGACAAGATGATTGCTTTCCTATCTCAGCTTACACACTGTATTGCAGTTTCGCTTATGTGCGCCTGCGATGAACCCGAGCTTGAACGGTATACGGGCGATTCATTCCGCGACTTAACGCGAATTGCGAACATAAACGATTCTATGTGGTCGGAGCTGTTCCTTTCAAACCGCGAAACGCTTCTTGCGGAAATGGATAATTACCGCCAAGCGTTCGACAAGCTTTACGATACAATTAAAAACGGAAACCGCGAAGAAATGCGTGACATGATGCGACTCTCCACGGCTCGCCGCAAAAAATTCAATAAACCGTGTTAATTAGGAGAAAATTATGAACATGCAATTCTTCCGTAAACTGCCCATTCCTCAACAGGTAAAGCAGGATTACCCAGTGACTCCCGAAATGGAGGAAATAAAAAAAGCGCGTGACGCCGAGATACAATCGATTTTTAAGGGCGAATCGGATAAGTTTATTTTAATCATCGGTCCGTGCTCCGCCGACCACCGTGAGCCGGTGCTTGAATACATTTCACGCTTAAGAAGGGTTCAGGATCAGGTCGAAGACAAGATATTAATCATTCCCCGTATCTATACAAACAAGCCCCGTACAACCGGCGAAGGATATAAAGGTATGCTTCATCAGCCCGACCCCGACGAAAAACCCGATATGTACAAGGGCATCGTCGCAATTCGTGAGCTGCATATGAGCGCATTGAAGGATTACGGCTTCACCTGTGCCGATGAAATGCTTTACCCCGAAAACCACCGTTATCTTTCCGACCTTCTTGCTTACGTTGCTGTCGGCGCACGGTCTGCCGAAAACCAACAGCACCGTCTTACCGCAAGCGGCTTGGACGTTCCTGTCGGTATGAAGAACCCGACAGGCGGCGACCTTACCGTAATGATTAACTCAATCAAGGCGGCACATGCGAGTCATACGTTCATCTATCGCGGTTGGGAGGTAAAAAGCTCGGGTAACCCCTTTTCCCACGCAATACTTCGCGGTTATGTTGATTTTGCGGGAAAGAGCGTTTCCAACTATCACTATGAAGATTTGATAAAGCTCAACGAGATTTATAATGCTTCGGGCTTGGCAAATCCCTCGGTCATCGTCGATACAAACCATAACAATTCGGGCAAACGCTATCTTGAGCAGATTCGTATAGCGAACGAAGTGGTTTCCAGCCGTAAATACAACAGCGATATCAAGAAGCTTGTAAAGGGTCTTATGATCGAAAGCTATTTGGAAGACGGCTCGCAAAAAATCGAAGAACACGTTTTCGGCAAATCGATAACCGACCCGTGCTTGGGCTGGGAAAAGAGCGAAAAGCTTATATACGAATTAGCGGAAAAGCTATAAGACAGATTGGAGAACTAACGATATGAAATGCAGCTTTGCAAAAATGTCAACAAAAGGAACCTTCAAACAGGAATGGCCCTATGGCACCGACTTGTACGGAAGATTTTTATATCTTGAATCGGGTGCGGAAAGGGTAGTAATCGGCGCATTCGATTTTAATGCAACCTTCCCCCGTGAAGCGGACCGTTGGAGAAAAGAGGTTTCAAAACGCACCGGTATCCCCGAAAAGTCAATTTGGTATCATGAAATTCAGGTCCATGCCGCACCTGCTTACGAGCAAATTGCGGGCGAAGCAATGGATGTCTTAATCGATAAATCGGTCGAAACAATAAACGAAATGATTAAGAATGCTCAAGAGTGCGACGTTTACGGCGCAGAAATAGATATGGGCACAGATTATTCGTTCAACCGCGAGCAATATATCGAAGGACTCGGCGGAGTTACCGTTTGGCGCGGTATGAAGTTTGACGAAAACGGAAAACCCTATACCCAAGACCCCAACATAATGCTCCTTCGCGGTTATAAACCGGAGCTTCCTGCGTTTGACAAGCCGATATATTTCGATAATAACGTCGACCAAATGGCTTATATGTTTATGTTCAAAAATAAAAACGGTGAAACTATCGGTACAGTAACGCGTTTCGCGGCACACCCCGACGTCGGCGTTCTTTTCGAGCATAGCGAAAACCCCGACAGACTCACTGAATATCACTACGATTATGACTGGACGGGATACCTTGCCGACGATATGGCTGAAATTTACGGCGGTATCGGTATGTATATCAACGGCCCCTGCGCAGACCTTGCTACCAAAAAGGACTGCTCGCCCGGACACGGTACCTATGAAGCCTCTGCAAAGGAATGTATCCGACTTGCAAAATCAATCGGCTCAAAAATCCGTGAGGTTTTCGATAAAAATGCCGTTTTGCTTGATAAAGACGATGTTTTTAAAACCGAAACCTTTGAAATCGTAATGCCGATGAAGGAAGACATTCCCGATAATTATGCGGATATGCAAAAATGCCGTGAAAGACACGTTGAGCTTCAAAGGGAATTCGAACGCGCCGTTCAAGAAAAGCGTTCACCTTACGAGGTCAAGCTGATTATTGATGACGTTTGGCGTTCGGCTCATATACTTCATATGTGCCGCGGCGAACAGTTCGGATTTACCGCCGAACAGCTTAAAACCCACGAGGTTACCGTATACGTTCCTGCACTTCGTTTTTGCGGATACCTTTTTGTAGGTGTACCGGGCGAAAGTCTTGTCGATATGACGCTTTGGATGCGCTCGCGCTTTACGGGTACAAAAACTATTCCCATCGACCAATGTGGCGGTTATTATAACTACGTCGCAACACCGCGCTCAATGTCGCTCGGCGGATATACTTATTGGTCAAGCTGGATAAGCCGCGATGCAATTCCCAAATTCCGCAAAGACCTTTCTCCGAAATTAGACGAATTTTTAAAAGACTGAATAATAAAAACAGGATAAATGCGATTTTATCCTGTTTTTTGCAAAAGAGCGAACCGTTTGTTATTTCTTGCAACTAAAAGGGTGAGATGATATGAAAGGAGGTGCCTCTTTGATAAATAATGCGCTCGAAAAAGAATACGAGGAATATTTGAACTATCTTTACGATCTTGCTGCTTATAAATACTCCGATTGCAACGATATAGATTCTATAATTCAGGAAACGCTTATTGCATTAATCGTTAAGCAAAAACAAGGCGAAGGTGTTGAGCACAAAAAGGGATATCTTACCGCAGTGCTTAAAAACAAATACAACGAATGGCTTCGCAAAAAATACAGAAACAACATCATTTCATTTGAATCTGTCGAAATGATGAAAGAAGACGAAGCTATCGGAAAAATCGAAGAAGCGGAAAGCATCGGCGAAGAATATGCGTCTGTGCGTCGCGAGATAGGACGTCTTATAAGCATATATCGTGAGGTGACAGTCAGATATTACGTAAAAGGGTACAGTATTGAACGTATTTCTTCCGACCTGGGAATTTCCGTCGGAACTGTAAAATCGCGCCTTTCGAGTGCAAGACATCAAATCAAAGAGGGTATCGCAAAAATGGATAAGTATTCCGAAATAAGCTATTCACCAAAATCTCTTTCTGTTGCAATATGGGGAAGTGCCGGCTTCTCGGGTGAGCCGTTTTCGCTGTTGGGAACAAAAATCGAACAAAACATTCTGATACTTGCATATCAAGCGCCTCTGTCCGTAAAAGCGATAGCGGAAACTATGGGTATGCCGTGTGCATATTTAGAGCCGTTGATTGACCGAATGGTTAACGGCGAGCTTATGGGGCGAACCGCAAACGGTCTTGTTTATTCACGTTGCTTGATTGTGAATTACGAGGATTCTTTTGGAAATATCGACGCGCAGGAGGCGTTTGCGGCAAAACACGCAAAGCTTGTTTGGGACACCGCAAAAAAGCATTTTTTCAAGCTTTTTGAACATAAGGAATTTCAATCTATGTCAGAAAAGCAAAAAGCAACGCTTTGCCTTTTCGGTCTGGATATGGCACTTTCTCAGCTCTCGACGGCGTGCAACGATAAAAGCGAATGGCCGTCGAATCCGCCCGAACGCCCAAACGGAGGAAACTGGTTTGCCTATTGCACCTCTTATGAAAACGGATGTATACGCAATAATAAATACGAAGGCTCGGGTCCGGTAAACGTTCCATATCGTTCCGAAGCATCGGACAGCTGTACACTTTTCGATAAGCAATCGTTTTTCGGAGACGCTCATTGGGCATACGGCACGTTTAAATATAAATGCAGTCTGCAAACGATAGGACGTTTTTATGCCTCGCTCATTCCCGATTGCAACGTTGTACCCGATGACTCGCGGATATATGAGCTTGTCCCCGATTTTGAAAATCTTAACGTTATTAAGCGCGATGAAAGCGGAAAAGCTATTCTGGATATACCGTATCTTACCGAAGAAACGGCGCAAACGCTTTTTTATCCTGCAACAACGTCGCTGTTTAAAGAGCTTTCGGATGTGTTGGGTGACGGACTTAAAGCAATCGTTAAAAATAAACGCCACAGAGTACCAAAGCACGTAGATGAATATAAGCATTGCGAAACCCAATGGATGCTTCGCGCTTATCCTCTCGCACAGCTTGAAGCAATTGTTAACCAAGGTCTTTTGCCGTACCGAGTAGAGGTCGGAAAAACACCCATAATCTTTCTGACATACAGAAAGAAGGTGTAAGTATGTTTCCGCTTTGGTTACTTGCCTTCGTTGCTATTGTGGTTTCAATACCGTTTGCACGTTTTTTTATCAAACGTTGCATTTTATACACAAAGCTCGTGCGGTTATGCAAAAGACGCGGTTATGAGCTTAAAGCAACGCATCGATTTTGGTTTTTAGGTAACCGCAATCGCAAAAGTCTCGATCTGTACATTAAAACAGCAACCACTGTATTTTCGATAAAGCTGTTTGGATGCATACGGAAAAACACAAAAATAATCGTAAAGGAAAACGGCGATTACTTCATAAGAAAATATTATGCGTTTTTATCGTCAAAGTCCCAAGCGCTTCTGTTTTCGGACAGTGTTTCAAAACCGTTCAATAAATATCAATTTGAAATAAAAGATAACGCGAAACCCGTTAGAAATATTATTCTTCAGCATCCTGCGGCAATCGAAATGCGCAATCAGCCGCAACACGGAAGCGAAATTATTCTTGATAACGGAGATATTTTGTACGGTGCGGAAATTTATTCCTTAAATGCATTCATAAAATTGCTCTAAAGAAAGAAGTCATTCGACTTCTTTTTTTATTTTTCGCTTATTGATAAAAATTCTTAATAAATTTTATAAAACCCCTTTACAAATTAAAAATTTATGTTATAATTGTGACAACAAAACAATAAAGGTATGATGATATGAAAATTACTAATGACATTAAATACGTCGGCGTAAACGATCACGATGTCGATCTTTTCGAGGGTCAGTATGACGTACCTAACGGTATGGCGTATAATTCCTACGTTATCGTTGATGAAAAAATCGCTGTTATGGATACGGTCGATGCTCGATTCGGCCACGAATGGCTTGATAATATCCAAAACGTTCTTGGCGGAAGAAAACCCGATTATCTTGTTGTTCAGCATATGGAGCCCGACCATTCGGCGAACATCCATAATTTTGTAAAAGCATATCCCGAAATTAAGATAGTTGCATCTGCAAAGGCATTTGCAATGATGAAAAACTTTTTCGGAACCGATTTTGCGGACCGTCAGATCGTCGTCGGAGAGGGAAGTCAGCTTTCTCTCGGTAAGCACGAGTTGACCTTTGTAACCGCACCCATGGTGCATTGGCCCGAGGTTATCGTTACCTACGACAGCACCGACAAGGTTTTGTTCTCGGCAGACGGATTCGGCAAATTCGGCGCATTGGACGTTAACGAGGATTGGGCGTGCGAAGCAAGAAGATATTATATAGGCATTGTCGGTAAATACGGCGCACAGGTTCAGGCGCTTTTGAAGAAGGCAAGCGGTCTTGATATTCAAATTATTTGCCCTCTCCACGGACCTGTTCTTAATGAAAACCTCGGTTATTATCTTAACCTTTATAACACTTGGTCGAGCTATTCGGTCGAAACAGAGGGTGTTGTTATTGCATATACCTCGGTATACGGCAACACTAAAAAAGCGGTTCTTCAGCTTGCCGAAAAATTAAAGGCAAACGGTTGTCCCAAGGTAGTCGTGAACGACCTTGCAAGATGCGATATGGCTGAAGCGGTCGAGGATGCATTCCGTTACGGAAAGCTCGTTCTTGCAACTACAACCTATAACGCAGGTATTTTCCCGTTTATGCGTGAGTTTATCGACCATTTGACCGAGCGTAATTTCCAAAACAGAACCGTCGCTTTCATCGAAAACGGAAGCTGGGCACCTCTTGCAACCAAGGTTATGAAGGAAATGCTCGCAAACAGCAAAAACCTCCATTATACCGAAAATACCGTAAGAATTATGTCTGCGCTTAACGAGGAAAGCTCTGCTCAGCTTGATGCTCTTGCCAAGGAATTGAGTCAGGAATATCTTGCACAGCAGGACGCTACCGCAAACAAAAACGACCTTACCGCACTTTTCAATATCGGCTACGGTCTTTACGTTGTTACAAGCAACGACGGCAAAAAGGATAACGGACTTATCGTTAACACCGTTTCGCAGGTAACCAACACCCCCAACAGAATCGCGGTTACCATTAACAAAGACAATTATTCCCACCACGTAATTAAACAAACGGGAATTATGAACGTAAACTGCCTTTCGGTTGAAGCGCCCTTTAAGGTTTTTGAAACTTTCGGCTTCCAAAGCGGTCGAAACGTCGATAAATTTGCTGATTGCAATCCTCTTCGTTCGGATAACGGACTCGTATTCTTGCCAAAGTATATCAACTCGTTTATGTCGCTTAAGGTAGAGCAATATGTCGACCTTGATACTCACGGTATGTTTATCTGCTCGGTTACCGAATCGCGCGTTATCACCAACGCCGAAACGATGACCTATACCTACTATCAAGCAAACGTCAAGCCCAAGCCCCAAACCGATGGCAAAAAAGGACACGTCTGCAAGATATGCGGATACGTTTACGAGGGCGATCCGCTTCCCGAAGACTTTATCTGTCCTCTCTGCAAACACCCTGCGAGTGATTTTGAACCCATTGAATAAATATTATTTCAACTATACAAGGAGAAACAACAATGAAAGAAGCTAAATTTTATGTATGTGAAACCTGCGGAAACCTCGTAGGTATGATTAACGAATCTGGTGTAAATATGATGTGCTGCGGCAAGAAGATGACCGAAATCGTCCCCGGCACCGTTGAAGCAAGCAAGGAAAAGCACATTCCCGTTGCTACCGTTGAAGGCGATACCGTTAAGGTTAACGTTGGCTCTGTCGACCATCCCATGACCGAAGAGCATCTTATCGAATGGGTATATCTCCAAACCTGCCGCGGCGGTCAAAGAAAATGCCTTAAAGCAGGCGATGCACCCACAGTAACCTTTGCACTCTGCGATGAAAAGCCGATTGCCGTTTATGCATATTGCAATCTCCACGGCTTGTGGAAGGCAGACCTCTGATTAATACTTAAAGAAAAGGAACTGTAATTATGAAATACGTATGTGAAGTTTGCGGCTGGGAATATGATGAAGAGCTCGGTGCTCCCGAATACGGCATCGAACCCGGTACCAAATTTGAAGACCTTCCCGATGATTTTGAATGTCCTCTTTGCGGCGTTGGCAAGGATAACTTCGCAAAAGACGAATAAAGAAAGCGAGTTTGTAAAATGAAAGAAAATTATACCGTTTGTAACTGTATGAAGGTAAGCTTCGGCGATATCGAGGATGCACTTCATAACCTTAATTCTTTTTCCGACGTGCTTGAAGCTTTCGATGGTGTACAGATGGCAACCAAGTGCTCTACCGGTTGCGGCGGCTGTCATCAAAAGGTTCTTGATATCATCTCCGAGCTTATGATGGCACCCCCTGCAGAAAAAGCATAAAATATAAAAGGGTAGGGTTTTGCCCTACCCATATTTTTATATAAAGGTAAAAAATTATGGAAATGGTACTTCTGACTGCGCTTGGTGTGGGCGGAGCAACGATAATCGGCTCGATAATCGGGTTTATGTTCAAAAAGCTTTCGCATAAGTTTTCGGATATCGTGCTTTCGTTTGCCGCAGGCGTAATGCTTGCCGCCGCAGTGCTTGGTTTGATTCTGCCCTCGCTTGAATACGGCGGTAAATTCGGACTGTTAATTACGATTTCGGGTGTTTTTGTCGGCGCTGTATGTCTTAACCTTATCGACAAGCTTGTCCCTCACCTTCATCAGTTTGTCGGCGGCGACAAGGAACACCAAAACAGTAATCTTGATAAGGTTTTGCTGTTCGTTGCGGCAATTGCAATACACAATCTGCCCGAGGGCATCGCCGCAGGCGTAGGATTCGGCTCGGGCGATAATACCCAAGCTTTGATAATCGCAGGCGGTATCGCATTGCAAAATATTCCCGAGGGTATGGTAATTATTGGACCTATGCTTGCCGCAGGAATATCGCCGAAGAGAACCTTTGTCTGCGCAATGATAACGGGACTTGTTGAGGTCGTAGGCACGCTTGTCGGCTATTTTGCGGTAAGCATCGCATCGGTCATACTTCCGTTTGCCTTGGCATTTGCAGGCGGTACGATGCTTTACGTTATCAGCGACGAAATGATCCCCGAAACCCACGCCCACGGCAACGAAAGAGGCGCAACCTATGCACTTCTTGTCGGATTTTGTTTGATGCTGGCGGTTGACGTCTTATTGTAAATTAAAAAACTCTGTTCCTTTGCGGAACAGAGTTTTTTGCTTAATCAAGCGCGTTTATAAAGTCTGCGTTTGCATCATTTGCGGCGTCATAACTGAAAAGCTCGTTTTTGGCGGTTCCGTTAATAACAATTTCGGTAATTGTATTAGCAGGATTTTCGGAATCTGCTTTTTGAACCTCAAGCACGCAACCGTCACTGATACCGTTAACCTTTTTAAGATTATCGCATCCGTCGAATGCGCCGTAACCGATCTTCTTAACTGTCGAGGAAACAGTAATCTCGGTAATTCTGTCACCTACGTGGTAAAGATACTTAAATGCTTCTCTTGCCTGAATACTCTTGTCTTCCTTTTCGCCTGCAAGACTGTCAAGGAATTTAACCGTATCGTTATAGCAATCTTCTTCGCTGTAAGCGTAAACGTCAAGAATAGTCGCAAGACGGTCCTTTTCGCTGAAATTGATAAACGGCTCAAGCTCGTAATAACCGATTCCGTTTTCGCTTATCTTTTCGCCGTAAAATGCTTTGAACGTCTTTGCATCTCTTTCGCGGTTTTGACCAACTATAATTCCGTTCTTTTCGGTCTTTGTCACGTCACTTGCGTTTTCAATCTTGCTTACGATTGCGCTCATGCTTTCAAAGGTAAGATAGATGGGAACGTTTTGTATCGTATCGGAGCTGTTAAGTCCGCAAACGTTTTTGATTTCCACAACGGTGTCGCCGTTGGGTGCCTTTTCGGGAATAACAAGGTGTATGTCGCCACCGTAATCCTTGTCGACTCTTATTTCCTTAATGTAGCAGGTTCCGTCGCCGTTACTGCCAAATACGAAATTATAGGGATTTTCGCCGAAAGTTTCGGTTTTAACGTCTTTCCATTCGGGGTTTGTCGCGTCTGCACCGCAGGCAACAAGCGTTGCTACACAAAGAACGATGCAAAGTAAATTGATCATAAACTTCGGACGTTTCCAGTAAAGCGCGTGCTTAATACGTCTTTTTGCGTTTCCCTTGCTTTCGCTGAAGGCGATAGGGCTGGGGGCGGGAAGGCGTTTATTGGTCGCGAAAGAAAGCAAAGCTCTCGCATAATTCTTTTTCATAAGTTCATCTCCTTTAAGCTTAAGCACTCTTTCATCACAGCTCATTTCCATATCAAGACACATCAATCGGAACGCAAGCCAGCAAAGCGGGTTGAACCAATGTACGGCAAGAATCAAAAATGCCATCGGCTTGATAATGTGATCTCCTCGCTTGATGTGGCATCTTTCGTGGGCAATGATCTGCTCGTAGGTGCTTTTTTCGATCCCATAGGGGATATAAATTTTCGGACGGATAAAACCGAGCGCAAAGGGCGAGCCAACCTTTTCGGACATAAAAACGTTATCCTCAAATTTGACTGCGTTTGCCATCTGACGTTTTACCTTAAAGTAGGATATAACGGTATATGACAATGCAACCGCCATACCTAAAAACCAAATTATCATTATAACGGTGTTGATAAGCTCGATAATGTCGAACCTTTCTGCGAATTCAACGCTTGCACCGCCGTTTGTAACGAAATTCGGGTCGTCAACGGGATATATCGGTCGTACTGCGTTTGAAGCATCCACGATAATATCGCCGCCGACGTTGGGCAACGTTGGGGAATTGATCCTGCCGAACCCGAAAATGCTTATAATCGATTTAAAGCTTAT
Source organism: Eubacteriales bacterium (assembly GCA_045657425.1). GTDB lineage: Bacteria > Bacillota > Clostridia > Oscillospirales > CAG-382 > Coliplasma. The sequence continues at coordinate 3,187 of JAZOTA010000072.1, read as the reverse complement.
CGGGCAAACAAGACGGAACCCAACAACCGCCCAAAGAAGATAGGAAAAGCGCTTGGGCGCTTTGAAAAGAACCGCCCTTACAAGGATGACAGCGAGTATAACGATACCTGCGTTTATACTCATATCAAGAACGGTGTTAAACAAACCGACCATCTTAATACTCCTTGTATTCGTCGATCAACCTTTTAAGCTCGTCGGCTTCTTCCTCGGAAATCTTCTTTCCGTCAAGAAAAGAAACCAAAAATTTGGGCAATGAGCCCTCAAAGGTGTGCTCAACGAAATGCTCGCTTGCAAATGCCTGAACCCTTTCGCGGGGGATAAGCGCAGAAACAATGGTATTATCGTTTTTCGCAAATCCCTTTTCGCAAAGCTTTTTAAGCGTTGTATAGGTTGTGGGCTTCTTCCAACCGAGCTTCTCGTTGCAAAGCTCAACAAGCTTGCCGGAGGGCAACGGTTCATTATCCCAGATAACCGACATAAAACGGTAATCGCTTTCGCAAAGCTTCATATTTTCCATAACAGACACCTCGTCGTAAAAATTAATGTGTGCACACGGGTTTGTAAAAGCCAACCAATCGGCCGTGTTTGGTTTGCGGTTACCAACCTCTGATGTTAGTCTATAACAACCAACCAAATTTGTCAACCCCTTTTTTGAAAAAAATGAAAAAAATTTTCGTTGCATATAAACATATATTGACAAAATGCTCTTTAGTATGGTAATATGATTTGTAAAATTGAAAAAAAGGAGTTAGTTATGAAAAAAGTTCTCGCTTTCCTCATGACAGTATTGTTTATGGCTTCTATGTCCGTTCCCTTCAGTACTGCATTAGCAGCGCAAAGCAGTGCGCCTTCTGTAATTCCCGCAATCCGTGAATGGGATGGAAGCAGTGGCAAATTTACCCCCAATGCGCAAACAGCACTCGTCAATCTCTCGAACTCGGAATCTATTGAAAAGGTTCAACGCTTCTTCTCCGAAATGCTTTCTCTTGATTTAAAGATTTCGAACAAAGCAAGCGGCAAAAACGAAATAACCTTTAAAATCGACAAATCGCTTTCGAGCAAGGTCGGCAAAGAGGGTTATACCATCAATGCAACCTCCAATGTTATCGAAATTAAGGCACCCGAAGAAATCGGCCTTCTTTACGGCGGTATTTCGGTTGTTCAAAGCTGTACTGCAGACGGCTTCTTCCCCTGCGGTAAAGCAGTTGACTATCCTGCATATCCCGTTCGTTCGGGTATGATCGACGTCGGCAGAGCTTGGATTCCGATGGATTATCTTGATGAAATCACACGCTATATGGCGTACTACAAGATGAACGAAATCCACGTTCATATTAATGATGACGGCTCCAATGGTCATGACGGCTTCCGCTTGGAAAGTGATATTAAAGGTCTTTCTTCTCCCGGTGAACATTATACCAAGGATGAATATCGCGCATACCAAAAGGAAATGCTTAAATACGGCGTTACCGTTATTACCGAAATCGATACACCGTTCCACTCCCGTTGCTATAAAAGAGCGGAAAATCCCCCTCCTTATCTCCCCGGCAATAATCGTTGCCTTGATATTTCAAAGCCCGAAACGCTTGAATTCGTTAAAAAGCTTTTCGCTGAATATCTTTCCGGCGATGACCCTGTATTCGTAAACAAAATCGTACATATCGGTACCGATGAATATCCCCGTGAATATGCCGAGCTTATGCGTTGGTATACCAACGAGCTTATAGAATATGTTGGCTCGTTCGGTTACAAGGCTCGTTTCTGGGCAGGCTTGGGCTCGGAAGGCTTTAAAGGCACAACACCCATTTCCGAAAATGCTCAGGTAAACTATTGGGATCACGGCATTTCCGGTTTTGAAGAAACAAAAGCAAGTAAGTACGAAGTAATCAACACCTTAAACAATATCCTTTACACCGTACCTACCACAAACTATAATTTCCCCGATTACTTTGATCTCAAGACGCTCTACAACAAGTGGCAGGTAAACGTTTTCTCGCTTTATGAAAACAAAACCTGGAGTGCTAACGACAAACGCCTCCTCGGTGCTTGCTTCGCACTTTGGAACGACCTACACACAACCTGGAAGGGCGTTACCCGTTTTGACATTTTCGACAGATTGCGTGGCATGGTCTGCCTTACTGCCGAAAAGACTTGGACGGGTCTTGACACTAAAAAGATAACCTATGATAACTTCAAAGCACGTTATGATAAGCTTTCTCTCCGCGCAGGCGATGCCGACCCCGGACGTCACGCGCTTGTAGGTGATGAAATCAACATCGATTTTGAATCCAATTATTCCGACCTCATCAAGGGCGGTAAGGTTCAAAACGGTAAATTCGTTCTTGACGGCAATTCATACGTAACTCTTGAAAAACGTCTTAAGGATCCTGCTGTAGGCTTCCCCAACACCCTGGAATTCGAAATTCGTCTTGACGAAGCTACAAAGGCACCTCTCTTTGCGGGTGACGGTGTTAAGATTCTTGCCGATGCAGACGGAAGCGGTAAATTCGGATTTACCACCGAATATTACACCTTTACCTACGATTACAAAATGCCTGTCGGCGAAACGGTAAAAATACGTCTTAGCAGTGACCTTACCACCACTTATCTCACTGTTAACGATTCCCTTACTTTTATGCCGTATAACAAGCTCAATCCCAATAATACGGTTCTTACAACCCTTACAATTCCGCTTAAAGAAATCGGTAAGGGCGTAAAAGGTACTATCGATAACATCAAGGTAACTACCGAAGCGGTTGATTTGAGCAAAATGCTTGCTAACTACAACATCGCTCTTAATGCCAAAACCTCTGTTTCCGGTCTTGAAGTATATGACGGTCGTCTTACCTCCGACCTTGCGGTTGACGGCGATGACGATACCAGACTTTCGCTGGCAAAGGATAAGGATGAACAGTGGTTGCTTATCGATTTCGGTTCTGTAAAGCCTGTTTCGCGTATCGAAATCAATTTTTATGAGCACGTTTCCGCTTATGAAATATACCTTTCCGAGGATGGAAAGAACTTTACAAAGGTTTATGAAATAAGCGGCGCTGCAGAACGAGTAAAGCAAATCGACACTATTACTCTTGATAAATCGCAAAATGCAAGATATGTAAAATACGTTCAGCTTAAGCGTTGGTATATGCCCGACTGGAACACCTATTACAGCGGTGGTATTTCCGAATTC
>JAZOTA010000071.1:0-11934 GCA_045657425.1 Eubacteriales bacterium | reverse complement strand
GATATCCACAGAAAAAAGCCTCCAAAGGTAGGTGGGTCGAATTCCGTATGCCATTACAGACCGCCCACAAACCTATTCTCCCAGCACCCACCCTCTATTGGGCATAGACAGCAAGCACAAGGAGCTTCATCGATTTGCCTTTACGCGTATTTTTAGGCACGCTTTCAGCAGCGAAAGAACAACTAGGATACTGCGCCATCGTGTATAATATAACACATAATATACAAAAATTCAAGACCATTTAGCACGAATTATATTATATAGGTTTGAATTTCCTTGTATATTTCTGTTAATTTTATTATTTCTTTCTCGCAAGAATATAATCGCAAAATTCATTCAGACGGTCTTTTGCCGCCGAACCGTCAAATTTTTCAAGCGATTTTTTCGCTTTTTCGATATATTCGACCGCCTTGCTTTTTGCACCGTCTTCGCCCAGAAGCGAAACAAAGGTGCTTTTTTCGCTTAATGCATCCTTGCCGACAGTTTTTCCCAAAACCTCGGGGGTAGAATGAATATCCAAAAGATCGTCGGTTATTTGGAACGCTCTGCCCGTTAAAAGCCCGAACTCGATTGCGGCTTGCTTTTGGATTTCGCTCGCATTTGCGGCAATACAGCCGAGTATACATGAGCAGGAAAACAAAGCGCCGGTCTTAAGGTCGACAAGCCGAGTCAATTCGTTAACGTCTATTTGTTTGCCCTCGCCGTCGAGGTCGTATTGCTGACCTGCGCACATTCCGAGCGAGCCCGAATATCTTGACAGAGCAATGACCGCTTGCTCGTTTTGGGAAGATTGGCAAAATTTGTTTTCGCAAATTACCGAGAATGCATCGAGCGCAAGAGAATCGCCGGCAAGAATTGCGGTCGCCTCGCCGAACGCCTTGTGGTTTGACGGCTTTCCGCGGCGCATATCGTCGTTATCCATACTCGGTAAATCGTCGTGTATAAGCGAAAACGCGTGCACCATTTCGATAGCGCAGGCGTAGTCGGTCGAATGCTCACGCGGGCTTCCGCAAAGCTCGCAAAATTCCTGCACGAGATAAGCGCGCAAACGCTTTCCGCCGCCTAAAAGCGAATAGGATATTGCCTCGTCAAGCTTTTTTGCGCCGCCTTGCTTTTCGGACAGCTTTTCTTCAAGCCGTTTTTCGGTCGTCAGGGCAGATGATTTGAGTGCTTGCTTGAAGTCCATTATTTGTCGAACTCCTCTGTTGTCAGGACACCGTCCTTCATTTGAAGCAGGCGAACCTTTTCCTCTGCCTTGTCCAAGGCGCCGGTGCAGAATTTGACGAGATTCGTACCCTCGTCAAAAAGCTTTATAAGGTCTTCAAGCGGTACGTTGCCGCTTTCCAGTGCGCGCACGATTTGCTCGAGTCTGGCAAGTGCGGTTTCAAATGTCATTTCGTTACTCATTTTTTGCTTCCTTTTTCGCCCTTAACGGCGTTTTTTAATGCGCGGAGCTCGGTCGAATTGAGCTCGCGGAATTCTCCGGTTTTTAAATCGCCCAAGCGTATCGGACCGAGCGAGATTCTTTTAAGCTTGCTTATATAAACGCCGACTTTTTCGCAAATACGGCGTATTTCACGGTTTTTACCCTCGGAAAGGGTGAATTTTACAACACTGCTTACCTCGTTACGGCTTACAAGCTCAACGCCGACGGGCTGAATTTTTTCACCGTCAAGCTCACGCACCGCACGTAAGCGGTCAAGCTCCTCGTTTTCGACCTTGCCCTTAAGCGTTACGGCATAAACCTTTTTGATTTCGCCTCTCGGGTGGGCGATTGCGTTTGCAAGCTCGCCGTCATTGGTCATAAGCAACAACCCTTCGCTGTTAAGGTCAAGACGGCCGATAGGGTAAACACGTATGCCGATATCGACCAATTCGCCGACGTTTTTTCTGCCCTTTTCGTCGCTCATCGTGGTAACGACACCCTTGGGCTTGTTTAACATTATGTAAACTTTTCTGTCGGACTTCATAACAACGGGCTTGCCCTTGTAGGTCACTGCATCGCTGTTCGGGTCGACACGCATACCAATCGAGGCGGTTGCGCCGTTGACGGCAAAATAGCCCATTTCAATTTCTTTTTCAGCCGCTCTGCGCGACATAAGTCCGCAATCGGCAACGTATTTTTGAAGCTTGATGCTTTCCATAATTTTATTCTCCAAAAAGCTTTTCTGCTAAAGTTTTCTTTTTTTCTTTTATTTCTTCGGTTGGTTCTAAAGTGATTATGTAAACTTCCTTCCCGTTTGCTCGGAAGATTGCATAGCCGACGGCTTCATTTTTACCGACGGGCGCATAAAGCACTTGCGGAAGAAAAACCTCGCAGGTAACTTTTGCGTTTTTGGGAAGCAATATTTCGGCAGGGATGAGGTTCTTTACGATTGAAAATTGCTTTTCGCCGTTTTTTATCGGTATGCTCGATTCCAATTCGCCGATATCGGCAAGCTTTATGTTTTCGTGCGTTGAAAAGGCGAAATCAAGCAAGGCTTTATGTGTTGCGGTAGGGAATGCGTCCTGCAGGGTGACGGCAATAAGCGTCATTCCGTCCTTTTCGGCGGCGCTGACCAAGCATTTGCCGTCGCGCTTTGTGTAACCCGTTTTAACGCCTATGGCATAGCTTGTGCCGAAAAGCAGCTTGTTGTGATTGACCAAGCGTCTGCCGTTTTCGATTCCGTCATAGCGCACCGAATATCTTTTCGTTGCCACAATTTCGCAAAACAAGGGATATTGCATTGCATTTGCGGTAATTATCGCAAGGTCGTGCGCGGTGGTGTAATGGTTATCGTTGCTTAATCCGTGGGGATTGGCAAAGCTTGTGTCCTTAAGCCCTAATTCCTGCGCTTTTTCATTCATCATCCGAACGAATTCTTCCTCGGTCCTGCCGACGAAAATTGCGATTGCGGTTGCCGCATCGTTTCCGCTTTCGAGCAAAAGGCAATACAAAAGCTCTTTCAGAGTAAGCTTTTCGCCCTCTTTAAGATAGACCGAGCTGCCCTCAATACCGACAGCCTCCTTGGGGATGACAAATTCGGCTTCGGGGCTTTGGTTTTCAATAGCGACAAGCGCCGTCATTATTTTTGTCGTGCTTGCCATACCGCGCCTTTCTTGGGCGTTATGGGAAAAAAGGATATTGCCGGTTTTTGCATCGATGACTGTCATACACCTTGCGGCATGGGTGGGCATATCGCCTTGGAAATCGATCGATTCCAAGCCGTTTGTCGGGTAGAGAAATTCGTTTTCGTAACTCGATGAAAAAATCGGCACCGTAAAGGCAAAAATAATAATGCAAACCAAAATAAGGATAGAAATCGCAATGATAATATACCGTTTCATAAATTCACTCTCCAAGGAGAGTATATTTACGTGACGGCATATTAATACATCTGTATTCTATATGAAAAATTAAACAATGTCAACAAAAATGTTAAGGTTTATGACTCTTCTTTCTGCTTGACAAAAGAGGATTATAAGATTATACTTTATATAACCAGTAATTAAAATTATACAGAGGTATTCCAAATGAGCGTACTTATTACCGGCGGTACGGGCTATATCGGCTCGCATACCTGCGTTGACTTTATTCAAAAGGGCAAGGAAATCGTTATTCTCGATAACCTTTCCAACTCCAAGGCAGAGGTAGTTGACCATATCGAAACTATCACCGGCATCCGTCCCAAGTTTTACGAAATCGACCTTCTCGACCGTGAAGGCGTGAAGAAGGTATTTGATGAAAACGATATCGACACCGTTATCCATTTTGCGGGACTTAAGGCGGTTGGCGAATCGGTTGCTATGCCTATCGAATATTACCACAACAACATCACCGGTACCCTTAACCTTATTTATGAAATGCGCGACCACGATTGCTTTAAGCTTGTTTTCTCGTCGAGCGCTACCGTTTACGGCAAGCCCGAAAGCGTTCCGATAAAGGAGGATTTCCCCCTTTCCACCACCAACCCCTATGGCACCACCAAGCTCTTTATCGAGCAGATTCTTCAGGACCTTTGCGTTGCGGATAAGCGTTTTTCTGTCGTTCTTCTCCGTTACTTCAATCCTATCGGCGCGCACGAAAGCGGTCTTATCGGCGATAACCCCAACGGTATCCCCAACAACCTTATGCCCTACGTTACCCGTGTTGCAAAGGGTATCCTTCCTCACCTTAACGTTTTCGGCAACGATTACGAAACTCACGATGGCACAGGCGTGCGTGACTTTATCCACGTGCTTGACCTTGCGGCAGGCCACTATGCGGCTCTTAAGGCGCTTACCAAGCCCGGCGCATCGGTTTACAACCTCGGTACCGGCAACGGATATTCCGTTCTCGATATGGTTCACACCTTTGAACGCGTTAACGGTATGAAGATTCCTTATCAAATCACCGACCGCCGTCCCGGCGACATCGGCGAATGCTATGCAGACGCAAGCAAGGCGTTTGAGGAAATCGGCTGGAAGGCAGAGCGCGGTCTTGAAGAAATGTGCAGATCTGCATGGATTTTCGAAAATAACTGCAAATAATTGTATTTTAAAATATTTTTGGATGTGATTAATTGTTCCGCAGATTTTTAATGGGACGGTACGGAAACGACCATTTGAACCTTTTTATAATGCTCGTTTCGCTTGTTTTCGGCATTGCAACCTTTTTCACCTACGGTATCGGCGACCTTATTTTGTCGATGCTGCAGCTGATGTTCCTTGCGCTTTGGCTTATGCGTGCGTTTTCGCGTAATTTTTACAAAAGACGTGCCGAAAATATGGTGTTTTTGCGAATTTGGGGAAGGGTAAAGACCTTTTTCAGACCCGTCAAGGGCTTTTTTGCCCGTCTTGCCGACCGCAATCACCGTTATTTCAAATGTCCCAAATGTAAATCGCGTCTGCGCGTTCCCCGAGGCAGAGGCAAAATTACAATAACCTGCCCAAGATGCAGAAATATGTTTGACAAAAAGAGTTAAGGTTTCCCCTTAACTTTTTTTGAAATTATGTGACAAAACAAATAATATTTTCGTCTTATTGGGTGAAAGACGTTTTTAGGAGGTAAATTATGAAAAAATTAATATCTCTTTTACTTATTTTATTGCTTTCGGTTTCCTGCCTTTTGGCTTCTTGCGATACGTCGGAGGAGGCGGTGGAAGAATCCGATTCTTCGGCAACGACCGAGGAAAGTAAGCCGTGGTACAGCACGTCTGTGCCCGATGATTACAGCAATACTGTGGTAGATAATTCGTCAAATCCCACACAGGAAAGCACGACGGATGAAAGCTCTGCGACCGAAAGCTCGACTCCTGCGGTTGAGGCGGTCGGATACGATAAGCTTCCGAAAAAGGAGGGCTTTGGCTTTGCCAAGCCGTCGATCGGACATCAGGTCGTTTATACAAAGGTCAGCGCGCTTAACGCGACCGAATGCATCACTAATGTCAACATCGGAATCACGGCGATATACGACGGCTCGGTCACTCGCTTTTTCGATGCCGTAAACGGCGCGTATTATCACGCTGTTTCGGGAAAATATCTTTATCCCTGCTGTGAGGGTACCTTCCTTGCGGGTGATTTGAATGACTTTAACTCAAAGTATTCGATAACCTTCACACGTGTCAGCGAAAACGAGGTAACGTTTGTTACGAATGACCACGCAGGACACGGTGTTGACCTTTGCAATTTCATTTATTGCGACAGCAACAAAAAGGTTTATGCATACGACAGTGAGCTTTATCAGGTAAGCGGTGCGATACCCTGCCGTTTGTATACCGGCGACAGTGCGGCGCTTGATCCCTTTGACGGAACTGTCGACCAATCGAAGCTCGGTAAATACGGTCTTGCAAGCAACGAAAAGGTCATTATCCCCTTTGAATACGACCTTATTATTACCGCTAACGAAAATATTGGCGTTTATCTTGCGGTTAAGGACGGAAGAAGCTATTATTTCTCGTCCGACGGATTCAATCTTACGCCCAACGGGTTTGATTGCGGCTCGCAGCCGTTTAATGACCGCGCTTGGGTGTTTGAGGACGGTCAGGGCTATATTATCAAGTTTAACTGAAAAATTAAAAGGGACTTCGCGATAGGTCACTTTTTGTATTGAAAAATGATTAAAGCCGAGGTATAATAAAATTAATAAAAAAGTTTTCAAAATGATGAAGCCTCGGGTCGTTTTTGACGAGTATTAGAAATGAACGCAGAATCTTTAAAGGAGGCGGCATTTAATGAACGAAGAAATGAACAAGATCGAAGAGCTTGAAGCACAAACGATTGAGGAAAAAATAGGCTTTTTCGCAAAGCGCAAACGGGTAATAGTTATCACCTTGATCTCGCTTGTGCTCGTCGGATGTCTTTTGTTTGCGACAGTCGCCTATATCGTTCCTGCGGTGAAGTACGGTAACGCCTTGGACGATATCGAAAACGGAAATTACAAGGATGCCTATATTACCTTAAAAACGCTTGGAAATTACAAGGACAGCAAAGCAATACTCGATGATTTCAAGCTTGTTTATCTGAAAACAGAAATACTTGGCTATGATGAATATGCTGATTTGGTAAGCACCGAAACGATCGAATTAAACGAGCTTGGCGAAACACGCTTGAAGGTTAGTTATGGTGAAGACGGTGAATTATGGCATAAGGAAGAGTACGACGAAAACGGCAATGAAATATGCTTTATAGGTTATGAATATTACAAAGGAGAAAGGCGGCTGTACAGCAAACGCGAATATAACGAAAACGGCAATATTATATTGGATCTTTTTGATATCGGCAGCGATATTCGCAAGCATGAATATGAATACGACGTATACGGACAGCTTATACGCTCTACGGAGTATATCAAAGCGCGTAATACCGAAGAAACGAATAAATATAAATACGAGTATTTATACGATGAAGGAAGATTGAAAAGTGCTTCAACCTTGAGAGGCGGTGCTATAAAATCTAAAACCGAATACGACGAAAACGGCAACAAAACGCTTGAACTCGAATACGGCTTTGCCGGTAAGATTCAATCAAAAACCGCTTGGAAAAACGGAAATATGACTCTGTCGGAAATCTACAAGAACGGAGTAATAGAGGACAGGAGTGTATGGGAAAACGGCAACAAGACTCTTAAGGAAGAGTATTTAAACGGTGTCTTGGAAAAAAAGACGGTTTGGAAATATACCGAAAAAGGCAAAACGAGCCTTTGCGAAGTTTATGCGATAAATGCCGATAAGACCGAGTTGAGATTGGCGACGAAAATCGAATATAACGAAAACGGAAGTGAAACGCTTTTAATTAACTACGATGCGGACGGTAAGGTCAAAAACAGGCTGGAAAAAACATACGACGCGAACGGAAAAATAACGCTTATGGTTTCGTACGACGGAAACGGAGAATTGACGGGGAAAACCGAAAGCACTTATAACGACGACGGTAAGCTTTTGACCGAAATCAAGGATGACGGAAGCGGAAACGTTACGTCAAAGCAAGAATATGGATATGACTCTGACGGTAACATTACTTTCTATAAGAGTCACAGTATAAACAAAGTCCGTACTGACGGAGAGGTGAAAATCGAGATATATAGCGCGAGGAGCGAGTACGAGTATGACGGCAAGGGAAGACAGACGTATTTTGCCAAGTACGATATCGCCGAAAACGGCGAAGAAACACTTCAGCGAAGAGCCATTACAAACTACGATAAGTATGGTAACGTCGTTTATGAAAGCATGTACGAAAACGGCAGGCCATATAAAACGAATGAAATCGAATACGTTCTTGAATACGGTTCGGACGGATTTGTGATAAACGAGAAAAAGTATATCAACGGCGTTTTTCGCTCGGAAACGAAATATACCGATCCGATGGTTTTGTATAAGCCAAAGGAAAATAAATAATGAAAGAAAAGGACTTCACGTGAAGTCCTTTTTGTATTGAAGTTTTTGAAAAGAGAGCACGAGAGAGAAAGCTTTTTTCAAAAAGTTTCTCTCTCGTATTGTTAATTAACTTAAAGCTTGCGCTTTGCGAATTTGTAGGTCATATCGTACATTTCGCGGTAGCGTGCGTTTTTCGATTTCCAACCGTTAGAGATAACGCTGCCCTGTGCAGAGCCGTGGTAATACATTTTTGCGGTGTTCATATAACCGGTTTCGGCACCTGCTTGCAGGTAATCGATAAAGCGGTCGATATGGTGCGGATTATCGATATTTCCGTTTTCGTCCTCGCTGATTTTCCAAACCTCAAGCTCGACGCACATACCCATTCGTTTTGCTTCGCGCGCGGTATCGTAAAGTCGGCTTTTGGGTATATCGAGGTCGAACATATAGTTCGGTTGCATACAAGCGGTATCAAAGCCGTAAGCTTGCCAATGCTCGTAGCCGAGAGCGCGGTAATAGGGTATCCAGAAGCATTTATAGCCCTTTGAGCGCACGTATTCGCTCGCAAAAAGGGTAAGCTCCTGCTCGTATTTATCGGTCGGGTTCAACGCCTCCTCGAACCAATAAAAGCCCTTAAGAATGGTGTTTTCGTAATTGCGCTCGTTATAGCGAGATATCATCGTGTCGATCATCCATTTTATCGCTTTTTTGCGGCTTTCGGCATTATCGAAAACAAGATGCTCGCCGTTTAAATAACCGAAATCGTCATAACCCGTAAAGGTGTAAAGAATCGTAAAATAGACGCTTGCCTTGTAATCGGGGAGGTTAAGCGCTTTTTTGACCTTGCCGACAGTTTTGTCGAGTGCATCGATATTTTTATCGGGCACAAAAACGCTGTCGACGTATTCCTGCCAGCCCTCTGAATGCTGACCGCGCGGTGAAAAATCAAACGATACGTCGGGCAGATAAAGGAATCCGTCCATAAACGTGTCGAGAATTTTTCCGTCGGGTGACAGATATGCCGCCAAGGGGAGATAATAATCCTCGGTCTGAAAGCCCTTGTCCTCGGCAATCGGGCGGTAGTTGTAGCAAAGCGTTATGTTGCAAGCTCCCATAACGTCCTCGGGCGGAAATTCGTTGATTTCGGTCGGGGCGCTGAATTCGTTATAAAGCGGTTTGCCGTCGTCGGTGGGCATCCTTGCACCGCTTGTGTCGGTACAGCCGTAAAGCTCAAGCTCGTCGATATAAACGTGGTGTACCGCATCGTAAACGAATTGAACGTAGGTCGCTTTCGTCGGTTCAAATTCGCCCTTGTAAAGAACCGTGCGCATATCGCGCGGTGAACGGGTGTCTTCTTCCCATACCGTCATAAAGCTTGATCCGTCATAGGAAACGCGGATTTTGACATAACGGGGCGAGCGGATACCGACAACGTCCTCGCGGTTGGTGTTCATCGAAAATCCGCTTACGGCGCAAAGATGAGGAAACTTGAAGGTTATCGCCCTTCCGCCGCCGCTGTGCGAATGAAACCATTGACTGTTATGCCAATCGCGGTCGGGTGAATATTCCCCGTCGGTCAATAAATTGCAATCGGTGTTATAGTTCATATTAGGGCGGTCGACGTGAATGGTCGATTCGTCCTTTAAATCGATTGCATGAATCGGAAGCCCGAGGAGAAGATTTTTTATCTCCTTGCTCGGGCTTTCGGATATTTTAGGTTCAATAATGTCTATCGGCTTGTTATTGTAATACATTTTTTACTCTTTTGTCGCGAAGAGCATACAGCCGCTTTCACGCCAATATTCAATCTTTTCGCGGATGAGGTCGACCGAAACACCGTATTTTTCGGCAAGGCAGGTGACGCAGAGAAAATCCTGCGTCATACCTCTGTTGATAAGCTTTTTACTTGCGCCGATATCGTCGGCGGTCAGAATACTTCCGCAAATTACGCAATTATTTTGCATCTACGACCTTCATACGGTACATACGGCATTCGTGCGGGGGAATATGTTCGGTGCGGAACGCATCTGTGAAAACGCCGAGCTCTTCCTTCTTCCAAAGGTCGCGCACGCTTACTGCCTTGCCCGAAACACGGGAAAGACCGAGTGCGTCGAGCGGAATGAAGGGATCTGCGGGGTTGTCGGAAAGGTTGAATACGCCGACGGCTATATCGCCGCCATCCAAATATTTTGCCCAGACCTTAATATCGTTTATCCACCAGTGGTTGCCGCAGGTGAAGGGTTGACGGTAAGCGGCATCCTGATTGATGGCGATAATTTCCTTATCCATAAGTATGCTCTTGGTAACTTCGTCCATATTACGAACGTCACAGCCAGCCATAAGCGGCGAGCCGAGGAATGCCCAAGCCGAGAAGTGGGTGCGGTATTCTTCGTCGGTACAGCCCGAAACTGCAACGTTGCCCTTGCCGTGCATACCTACGATGAGCATATCCATATCGTTAAAGCAGCCCTGACCATTAGTCGTCATATATTCATCCTGCTTGTTGATGAGGTCCTTGACAGATTGCCAGCTATCGTTGATATCGCCGGTAGAGCGCCAAAGGTGTGCGCCCGTTTCTTTTATCCATTCGTTTGTTTTGTCTGCGCCCCAAGAGCAAGCCGAGAAGCAGATATCTCTGCCGCAGTTTGCAAGAGCGAGTCCCATTTTTTTATAAAGGAGGTGACCTTGCTGGTTGATGGGTCGGAAGCAATAGTCGTATTTAAGATAGTCTACTCCCCAAGAGGCAAAGGTTTCTGCATCGATAAATTCATAATCGAAGGAGCCGGGGAAGCCTGCGCAGGTGTAAGTGCCGCAGCAGGAATACATACCGAATTTAAGTCCCTTTGAATGAACGTAATCGGCAACAGCCTTCATTCCGCTGGGGAATTTAACGGGGTCTGCAACAAGACGTCCGTTTTCATCGCGCTTCTTTAACGACCAGCAGTCGTCGATAACGAGATATTCATAGCCTGCATCGAGCATACCCGATTCGACCATTGCGTCGGCAGTTTCTTTTATAAGATTTTCATCAATATTCCATCCGAAAGTATTCCAAGAGTTCCAGCCCATCGGCGGCTTGCGTACTATCATTTTTATTCACCTTTCATATTTGAAAATTTGGGTATTAATATTTTAACATATTAAATCACGCCTTGCAAGAGCTTCTTTAAAAAAACTGTTGCATAAAACGGCATTAATTGCTATAATGAAGGCAAAGATATTCGGAGGTTTTTAATTATGAAAAGAATATTGCTTTTTACCCTTGCATTGATGCTTTGCGCAAGCACGCTTTTCGCTTGCTCGGAAACCGAGGAAACAAGCTCTGAAGCAGTCAGCGAGCAGGAATCCGCAGAAAGCTCTGAAGTGTCCGAGGAATCTGTTCCCAAGGGCCCCGAATATTGGGGAAATACAGTTTATGACATCGCAGAACAACCTAATTCTCCCGAGGAGGTAGAAAAACACGAAATGAAGGTCACCAAAACAAGCGATTCGCTTATTACTATTAACTATACGACCGATGCAGGCGAGCATACCGTTACTATCGCCGAAACACCTTGGGGTACGTTTAACCTCGGCGCGTGGCGTTTGAAGGCGACCGATAACAAAACGCACACCTTTGTTGCGGGCAGTACCGACCTTGAATACGTTTACCGCGTGAGCAATAAGCCTGCAGGCGGCAATATTTGGTCGGGCGGTAACCACGGCAACGAAGCCTTTATTTCGCTTGACCTTTACAATGCCGAAACCGGCGAAAAGCTTGACCTTGCGGTAGGTCAGTCGGCTACGGTCAACTCCTTGCACGTTATTGAAAAAACCAAGCTTTTATGGTTCCCCGACGATAACAACGACAGCATCGGCGATTATAACAACAAGAGCATGAGCTATACCGATGCGGACGTTTATGCCGAAATGACCAGAAAGTACACCTTTACCGGTCCCCAAATCAAGCTTAACGTTGACTATAAATACGTTAAGGACGTTAAGATGCACCGCTCCTATACCTGTATGATGCCTATTGATAAGAAATACGGCTTGTGGTGTGAAATGTACAACGAAAAGGGCAATATGCTTAAGAGAATCGAAACTCTTAAGGTTGGTGCCG
>JAZOTA010000070.1:0-34740 GCA_045657425.1 Eubacteriales bacterium | reverse complement strand
CATTTTGCGTCGAGAGCGTCAGCGACAAAAAAGCCCCTCTCTCGAACTCTCTCCCCAAAAACTTTCAATATATATTTTTTAATGACCGTAATTCGTTGCGGTCTTTTTTGTTTGTCACCAAAACGGGCGATTCGTGAATCGCCCCTACGGTGGTAAATTTATAGGTTTGTTTTGATATAATGACGTTAAATTTATTCGTTGCGTTTCGGTTTTAAAAATTGATATAACATATAAAACTGTAGGGGCGATTTTTGATACGCCCGCCGGTAACAATTAAGACAAACGAAAAAACAAAAAAGAACGATGCAATTATCGTCCTTAAATTAATTATTATTATGAAAGCTTTTGAAAAAAGAGCGCGAGAGAAAAACTTTTCCAATGATAGATAAAAGATAAAAAAGAAGACCGCCTTTCGACAGTCTTCCAAAATACGAAGTATTTTTATGATTGATTTTCATATTTTTCAAGGACATGCGCCTTGAAAAATATACCTCAGAGTGCCGAGGATTCGGACAACGAGCAAAGCGAGGCGCACGAATCCTGCGCGAGCATGGGCTCCCTGAAAATGCTTGCATTTTTAGGGTATAAGCAACGGCACTCACAAAACCCCGCCGCGCGGGTTCGGGGTCCCCGAAAAACGCGAAGCGTTTTTGGGGGAGAGCGAAGCGATTAGTCTATACCCGCGATTGCGAAAACGTAATTTTCGCAGTCCTCGAACTTGATAGCAAACGCCTTGATGCTCACGCCGTGAACCTTTTTCGCAAAACGGGTGCCGTCAACGACCGAGAAGTTGGGGAAATCGGCAAGTGTTTTGCCTGCCGCCTTGATATAAGCTTCCTTACGCACCCAAATCTTCACAAAGTTTTCACGCTCTGCTTCACGCGCACTGTCACGGAGATATTCAACCTCGTCATACGAGAAAAAGCGTTCCGCAAGCGTCATGTGGTCGATTTTGTTTCCTTCGGCAATGATATTGGGAAGATATTCACCGTCGATACCGATTGCCTTTTCGTAAATAACCAAAAGCATTACCTTTTCGGCACAGGTGATCGAAATATGCACGTTTTCGGCACCTTCAACCGAAGGTCTGCCCTTTTCGTCATAAACCACCTTCACTTTGGGGTTTTTAAGATATTCGCGCACCGCATTTTGAACGTCGGTCTGACGCTTCTTTTTGGTGTTGCTGTTTTCAAGAATAAAGGTCTTTAAAGCCATTTACTGTTCCTCCCCAACGGTTTCGACCGCATCTGCTGTATTTTCGGCTTCAACCGGAGCTTCTTCTGTTTCCTTGTTTTCCGATTCGGTTTCGGGGTCAACAACGGCAAATCTTGCAACCGTCGAGCCCTCCTCAAGACGCATAACGATTACGCCCGAAGCGCTTCTGCCGTAAACCGGAATTTCGGAAATACGTGTACGGATAATAATACCGCCGTCGGTAATAAGCATAACCTCGTCGCTTTCACGAACAAGCTTGAGTCCTGCAAGCGCGCCGGTCTTTGCGCTTACGCCGTGGCATATAAGACCTCTGCCGCCACGGTGCTGACGCTTGTATTCGCCCGTAAAGCTGCGTTTACCGAATCCGTTTTCGGTAATTGTAAGTATATAAAGCTCGTTATCGTCGCTTCCCTCGGGAATAATACCTGCGCCGACAACGTAATCGCCCTCGTCAAGGGTAACCGCACGAACACCGCGCGCATGTCTGCCCATCTCACGAACGTCGTGTTCGGTAAAGCGAATCGAAATACCGCGGTTTGTCGCAACGATAATATCGTCGTTACCGTTCGAGCGGAGAACGTAAAGCAACTGATCGCCCTCGTCAAGAGTGATTGCGTAAAGACCGTTCTGACGTCTTGTCTTGTACGCCATAAGGTTGATACGCTTAACAACGCCCAATTTAGTGACAAGAACAAGGTTCTGATCCTCGGTAAACTCGGTTACGGGCACGATTGCCGTAATCTTTTCGTCACTGTCGAGCGAAAGGAGGTTTACAAGGTTAGTTCCCTTTGCGGTACGTGCGCTTTCGGGAATTTCATAGCACTTCTTAATGTAAACCTTACCGGTGTTCGAGAACATAAGCAAGAAATCGTGGCTGTGCGAGATAATAACGTCTTCCACAAAGTCTTCTTCTCTCGTACCCATTGCGGTAATACCCTTACCGCCTCTGCGCTGTGCCTGATAGGTATCACTCGGCAAACGCTTCACGTAACCTGCACGAGTCGCCGTAATAACGCAGGTTTCGCGCTCGATAAGGTCTTCGATAAGAATATCGTTTTCAGCCTCGACGATGTCGGTACGTCTTTCATCGCCGTATTTGTTCTTGATATATTCAAGGTCTTCCTTAATAATTGCCTCAATCTTTGTTTCGTCGGCAAGGATTTCTCTGAGCTCCTTGATAAGGTTGTAAAGATATGCCAAACGGTCTTCGATCTTTTGGCGTTCCATACCCGAAAGCTTACCGAGAGTCATTTCGACGATTGCCTGCGCTTGCGCTTCCGAAAGTCCGAAGCGTTCCATAAGGTTCGCCTTTGCATCGGAAATACTTGCACTTGCGCGGATTATCGAAATAACCTCGTCGATATTGTCGATAGCAATCTTATAGCCCTCGAAAATATGAGCCTCGTGCTCTGCCTTTGCAAGGTCAAACCTTACTCTGCGTGTAACGACCTCCTTGCGGTGGTTAAGGTAATGCGTAAGCACTTCCTTAAGGTTAAGCAATTTGGGTACGCCGTTGACAAGCGCAACCATATTCACCGCGCAGGTGTCCTGCATTTGGGTGTATTTATAAAGAAGATTAAGAACGATTTGCGCATTCGCATCCTTTTTAATATCGATAACGATACGCATACCTGCCTTACCCGATTCGTTACGGATATCGGAAATGCCTTCGATACGCTTATTCTTAACAAGCTCAACCATGCTGTCAAGAAGCATCGAACGATTGACCTGATAAGGAATTTCGGTAACGATAATGCTCGTTCTGCCGTTTTTCTCCTCAAAATGCGCTTTTGCGCGCACGCGGACCTTACCTCTGCCCGTCATATAAGCTTCGTAAATACCGCTTGTGCCGTAAATCGTGCCATAGGTCGGGAAATCGGGGCCCTTGATATATTGCATAAGGTCGACTATCGAGCAATCGGGATTATCGATAAGATATTCGGTCGCCTCGATAACCTCACGCATATTATGTGTGGGAATGTTGGTCGCCATACCGACCGCAATACCGACACTGCCGTTTACCAAAAGGTTGGGGAAGCGCGAAGGAAGCACGACCGGCTCCTTGCGCATATTATCGAAGTTGGGAACGAAATCAACAACGTCCTTTTCGATATCCTCCATAAGCTCGTCGGCGATTCTTGCCATTCTCGCTTCGGTATAACGGTATGCCGCAGGGGGGTCGCCGTCGATATTACCGAAGTTACCGTGCTTATCGATAAGCGGATAGCGGATCGAAAAATCCTGACCAAGACGTACCATCGCATCATAAACCGATGCGTCGCCGTGAGGATGGTAACGACCAAGCACGTTACCGACGGTCGTTGCCGATTTACGGAAGGGCTTGTCATAGGTCAATCTATCCTCATACATCGCATAAAGGATACGTCTGTGTACCGGCTTCATACCGTCGCGCACGTCGGGCAAAGCACGTCCGACAATAACGCTCATCGCATAGTCGATATAACAGCTTTTAATTTCGTTTTCTATTCCGATATTATGAATAACCTGTTCTTCGTGGTTACTGTAATCGTATTCGTGTGCCATTTTTTTATCCCCTACGGTGAAGGCTTCGTTGCGTTAACCCAAACGTGTTAACCTCAATCTAAACCGTTATATTTTTTCCGCAGGTATTCTCCTTTGCTTTTATTCAAGAGAGCAAGTAAAACCCAATTCAAAATGCAAAGCATTTTTAAAATAAAATTCCCATAAAAATCGGCGACATGCGCGTCGATTTTTATACCTCAGAGTGCCGAGAGTTCGGACAAGCGAAGCGCGCACGAACTCTGCGCGAGCAAACGGCACTCACAAAAGACAACAAAAATGCTTGCATTTTTGTTGAGAGCGACAGCGTCCATCAAGTATCTAAGTTCGCATATTTTGCGTTTGCTTCGATAAAATCGCGTCTGGGCTCTACCTTGTCGCCCATAAGCACCGAAAACAGAGCGTCTGCCTCCAATGCGTCCTCAATGGTAATGCGCTTCAAAATTCTCTTTTCGGGGTCCATCGTGGTGTCCCAAAGCTGGTCGGGATCCATTTCACCAAGACCTTTATATCTTTCAGCCTGTGCGTTGCCGCCAAGCTCCTCGATATACATATCTCTTTCTTCGTCCGAGAACGCGTATCTTTGCTGTTTTCCGCGGTATACCTTATAAAGCGGAGGTGTCGCGGAATAAACGTGTCCTGCCTCGATAAGAGGTCTCATATGACGGAAGAAGAAGGTAAGAAGAAGTGTTTTAATGTGCGAGCCGTCGACGTCGGCATCGGCCATAAGAATGATTTTGCCGTAACGGAGCTTGGTTATATCAAATTCACTGCCGATGCTCGTACCGAGAGCAAGAATAATCGGCGTTATCTGTACCGAGGAATAAACCTTGTCGATACGGTTCTTTTCAACGTTCAATATCTTACCGCGCAGGGGAAGAATCGCTTGGAATCGGCTGTCGCGGCAGTCCTTTGCGGTACCGCCTGCCGAGTCTCCTTCCACGAGATAAAGCTCGGTATATTCCATTCTTCTTTCATTGCAGTCGGCAAGCTTGCTGGGAAGCGAGCTCGATTCAAGAAGACCCTTTCTTCTTGTCAGCTCACGCGCCTTTTTAGCCGCTTCTCTTGCTCTTGCGGCAAGCACCGATTTTTCGATAATAATTCTTGCAACCTCGGGATTTTCCTCGAAGAATATCGAAAGCTTTTCGTTAACTATACCCTCAACAAGCGTTCTTATTTCGCTGTTGCCGAGCTTTGCCTTGGTCTGGCTTTCAAACTGAGCGTCCTCTAATTTAACCGAAATAACTGCCGAAAGACCTTCGCGCACGTCATCGCCGGTCAGCTTTTCATCGCCCTTGAAAAGGTTGTATTTTTTACCGTATTCGTTAAGCGATTTCGTAATACCGACCTTAAAGCCGGTTTCGTGAGTACCGCCGTCGACCGTATGCATATTGTTTGCAAACGAAAGTATCGAATCGGTAATGGTTTCGTTATACTGAAGTGCGATTTCGGCAACCGAGCCGTCCTTTTCGCCCGAAACGTAAATTACGGGGTGCAAGGGGTCGGCGCCCTTCTTTTGGTTAAGAAATTCAACGAACGAACGAATACCGCCTTCAAAACAGAAGTTTTCCCCATTATCCTCGCCCTGACGCTTGTCGCAGATGCTTATCGAAACGCCTGCGTTAAGGAAGGACTGCTCACGAAGACGTGTTTTAACAGTTTCGTAATCAAATTCAACCGTTTCAAAAATAGTATCGTCGGGCCAGAAGCGAACGTGAAGACCGTGAAGATCGGTCGCACCCGTTTCACGGAATTCTTCAACGACGTTACCACGCTCAAAAGCGATATAATAACCCATACCGTCACGGTAGTTGTGAAGCTCAACACGCTTGGAAAGCGCGTTTACAACGCTCGCACCAACGCCGTGAAGACCGCCTGCGATCTTATAACCGCCGCCGCCGAATTTACCGCCTGCGTGAAGTATTGTGTAAATAACCTCAAGCGTAGGACGTCCGACAGTCGGGTGAATACCTGCAGGAACACCACGTCCGTCGTCGGTAACCTCACAGCTTCCGTCGGCGTGAAGAATAACGCCTATATTTTGGCAATGGCCCGCAAGCGCTTCATCGATAGCGTTATCGACAATTTCGCTTATAAGGTGGTGCAAGCCCTTAACCGAGGTAGTACCGATGTACATACCGGGGCGCCTTCTTACCGCTTCAAGTCCTTCAAGAACCTGTATCTGACTGTCGCCGTATGCGTTTTCAACAGTATTAATGTTTTCGCTCATTTCATTTCACCGCGGCTTTTCCGTTTAGGTTTAAAAAACCGCTCTCCTTTTCTTATTTTCCGAATTTTACTTCGGTAAGATGGATTTCTATATAAAAGTAGTTATTTCTTTATCCACAACGGCTTTATCTCGTTTTTAAGCCGTTTTTTGATGCTTTCAACCGAAATTCCGCTTATATAAACGGTATCGGTAAATTCACCGTCGCAAAGTATAAAGCTTTTCGGCAGGTCGTTTGAAACGCTCACAACGCCGTGCTCGTCCTCTTTTCGCTTAAAAAGCTCCTTGGTTGCCTGCGACGTACTTGCGCTTTCAATATCGAAAATGCCGATTATTTCGTTTTTATCAATGCTTTCGCCCTTTTCGAGCTGAAGATATCTCATTTTTATCTCCGAAAAAAACTTTTATTGATAAATTTTTCCGTCACGCACGAATATTTTGCCCTCGGTATCGAATATCTCGCTTTCACAGCCGGTAATTATAACCTGTCTGTCGGTAATACGCGAAAGGATATATTCCTTTCTGTCCTTATCAAGCTCCGAAAGAATATCGTCAAGCAAAAACACGGGATATTCGCCCGTAAGCTTCGCCGAAAGCTCACCCTCGGCAAGCTTTAATGCCAAAACCGCACTTCTTTGCTGACCCTGCGAGCCGTACATTCTTGCGCTTTTTTTGTTAATGACCACCGAAAAATCATCCTTATGCGCTCCGTAGTGCGCCAAAAAATGATCCTTTTCGTATTCCATCTTTTCGGCAAAAAGCGAAATATATTTTTCCTTGATCTCTTCCTGAGTTTCCAAATCGCCTGCCTGTGTCTGATAGCTTAAGGTAAGCTCCTCTTTTCCGCCCGACATATCGGCAAGAAATTTTTTTGCTTCACATTCCAAGCGGTTGATATATTTGCGTCTGTTTACCGTTATCGTACCTGCCAAGGCGGCAAGCTTTTCGTTATAAACCTCCAAAAGCTCGTTTATAACGTTGCCGCGCTTTAAAAGTGCGTTCTTTTGTGCCAATACGCGGTTATATTCCGAAAGCGTGCTTGCATAACGCGGAAAGGATTGGCTTATCGCAAGGTCTAAAAACCTTCGTCTGTTTTCGGGCGAGCCCTTAACAAGACTCAAATGGTCGGGTGTGAATATTACGGCACGGAATCTTCCGATATATTCAGTCATCCGAAGCGGTGCGCTTTCGCCGATTTTAATAACCCGTCTTCCGCTTTTTGAAAGGGTTGCCGACATTTTCGTTTTTGCGTTGTTTCCGAAAAAGCGCATCGAAATATTACCCTTATCGTTTCCAAATGTGATAAGCTCACGGTCCTTGCAGTTGCGGAAGCTTTTTCCTGCCGCAAAATAGAATATCGCTTCAAGAATATTTGTCTTTCCTGCCGCATTTGCACCGCAAATAACGTTTACGCCCTTTGAAAACTCGATTTCGCTGTCAATTGCGTTGCGAAAATTTTTTAACGATAAATGCTCTACGTGCATATTTTTTTATTTAGTCCTTCAATTTGCAAGGCAAAACGAGATAGATATAATTGCTGTTTTCGTCCTTTTCGGCAGGCTCGATCATCATACTCATCAAGGGAGTAGAAAGCGATGTAACAATTTTTTCGTCCTTGCAGGCGCGCAATGCATCTAAAAGATAACGATTGTTGAAGCCGATTTCAATATCGTCGCCCTCTTTTTTGATTTTGATATTGTCGTTTACGCTGCCGTATTGGGTATTACACGAAATATTCAAGCTGTTATCTTCAAATTTGCATCTCAACGGAGTTCTTAACTTTTCGTCGACAAGCAAGCTTGCTCTTTCAGCCGATTCGATAAATTCAGCTCTGTTAATTGTCGCAAAAACTCGGTTGGAGCTGGGAAGAGCACGTCTGTAATCAAGATATTCACCCTCGAGCAAGCGAGAGAAAAATACCGTATCGTCAATCTTAAAGATAATATATTTTGCAGTAAATTCAACACGAAGCGGCTCGTCACTGTCATCAAGAAGCTTTGAAAGGTCGTTAAGCGCCTTACCGGGTACAACAAACGAGAAACGGTTGTCGTTCTTGAAAACACAATTCTTTTCCTCACGCATTGCAAGACGGAAATTGTCAAGCGCAACTACGGTAAGAGTTCTGTTTTCAATCATAAACAGCTCGCCGGTAAGAATAGGTCTTGCCTCCGACTGTGCAACCGCAAAAACGGTGCTGTTAATAATATCCTTCATAAGCGAACGGGAAATTTCAAAAGCGTTATCACCGCCCAATTCGGGTAATCCGGGGAACACCTCGGCAGTAACGCCGTGAATCGAAAAGTCACTCGCGCCGCCGGTAATACGAACCATATTTCTGTCGTCCGATTCAACGCAAATATCACAATCGGGGAAATTGCGAATGATAGACGTAATTTTTTGCGCGTTGATGATAACCGAGCCCTCCTGCATAGGCGTAACGTTACCCATAGTGCGCACACCCTTTTCAAGGTCATAGCCGCAAACGGTAAGCACGTCGTCCTTAAGCGTGAAAAGCAAGCCCTCCAACGCAGGAAGAGTAGTTTTATTGGATGCCGCGGTCGCCGCAGGCATTATAAGTGAAAGCAATGTCTTTTTATCCGCAATAAATTTCATTTGAAATAACCGTTCGCGCCGCCGTGAAAATCAATCCGCGCGAATCTTCCTTTCTTAAGTAAAAAACAGAAATATTTTAAAATCCAACAGGTTTCCACATATTTAAACAAGCTTTCCACATACAGAAACACAACCTGTCCACCCTTTGTTTTTTGCATTTTGCTTGTCCCGTAGCGCATTTAAGTCATTTCCACATATCCACCCGGACTACAATAACAATAAATACAAATAAATAATAAAATATTGGATTAATTATGTTTTCTGCGCGTAGCGCATTCTAAGAGCGAAGCTCATTTATAACGTTTTCTATTTCACGCTCAAAAGCCGGCTCGTTCTGCATCTTGCGTTCAATAAAGTTAATAGAATTGATAACCGTTGTATGATCCTTTTTGTTAAACAGCTTTGCAATCGATTTTTGCGAAAGCTTTGTTGTTTTTCTGATCAGATATATTGCGTAATGCCTTGCCGCAATGATTTCGGCATTTCGGCGTGCGCTCTTCATTTCGTCAATCTTTACACCGTAACGCTTTTCGGCAAAGGCAAATATCTTTTCGATAACCGATTCCTCGCTTTTGGCGTTTGCGAAAAAGTCGGTAAGCTCCTCTTTTGCCATATTGTAATCGCATTTTTCGCCGGTAATAAGCGAATGTGCCTTAAGCTTTTTAAGTGCGCCCTCGATCTGACGGACGTTTGTCGTAATATTATCGGCAAGGAAGTAAAGGATTTTCATATCCAAATCAAGGTTGAAATCCAATGCCTTGCGCTTAAAGATAGCCATACGAAGCTCAAAGTCGGGCGGCTGAATGTCGGCAACCAAGCCCATAACAAAGCGGCTCTTCAATCTGTCCTCAAGATTGTCGATATCCTTCGGCGCACAGTCTGATGCAAGAATGATTTGCTTGTTCATTTTGAAAAGCGTATCAAAGGTATGGAAAAATTCCTCCTGCACCGCCATCTTACCTGCTATAAACTGAATATCGTCGACAAGTAAAACGTCAACCGTTCTGTATTTGTCGCGGAATGCAATTGTCGTCTTCTTCGCAAGCGATTCGATAAGGTCAATGGTAAATTCTTCGCCGGTAACGTAAAGAATCTTTGAATCGGGATGGTTTGCTCTGATATCGTTTACTATTGCAAACAAAAGGTGTGTTTTACCCAAGCCCGAGGGACCGTAAAGGAATAACGGGTTATTAAGCTGAGCAGGATGCTTTGCAACCGCAAGCGATGCCGAATGTGCAAGCTTGTTCGTTTCACCGACAACGAAATTTTCAAAGGTATAAGCAGGGTTAAAGCGTGTATCGTATGCCGAATCGATCTTTTCGCCGAATTCCTGAATAAGCTCTGCCTCTTCCTCGTCGGAAATGATTTTCAAATCGGTTTCAAACCCGATAATGCTTGAAAATACCTGCTTAAGGATTGAATAATACTGCTCGGAAACAAAGCTTTTTCTTCCTGCCGGCAAGGATATTGTAACGCAAGTGCCGTCAACCGCAACAACACGCATCGGCTCAAACCAAAGGCTCATCGTCGGCTGTGAAAAGGATTTGCGAAGCTCGTCAAGCGCAAAAAGCTTTATTTGTTTCAATTCGTTATCGGTCATTTTTTCACTTCCCTGCTTTTAAAAATGGGGTTATTTTTTAAACATACTTTTCCACATATGGTTATTCAATCAATTATATCACACACTTTTCAAAATGTAAACCCTTTTACATATATTTGTTACGTAACATATATATAATATATATATTCATAATATATAGTTTTTATTGAACTTGACATAAAGCCGTTTTTGGAATATAATGAGCGTAAATTAAACGGAACGGGGATTTTTTGAATGAACCTGAATAAGATATATGCGTTTATGTCGAAAAAACGGTTTTTGCTTCTTGCATTAAGCTGTATTTTTTGCTGTTTTTTAAACGTTTTCACATTTTGGCAGGAATGGACGGACAACCCTGCACAGCTTTTGTTTTTTATTGCGGTAATAATTGTCGGCACAGTCGTTTTATATTATAATTTCAATAATATAAAATACGACGAAAGGGTTATTATTTTCCTTATTTTCGCCGTTGCTTTTGTTTTCAGATTGGTTTATATCCAATCGACCGATTATCTTGTCCGTCAGCACGACGTAGGCGGCAAAAACGGTCACTATGAATATATAATGCGCTTTTACAACCACAAGGAGCTTCCGGAAACCGTTCAGTGGCAATATTACCAGCCGCCGGTCTGGCATTATATCTGCGCTTTGTTTTTGCATATTCAAACTACGTTGGGAATTGCAATCGAAGCGGCAAGAGAAAATTTGCAGATTTTATCGCTTTTCTGCTCAAGCGCAATAATGCTCGTTTCACACAGCATTTTCAGAAAGTTTAAGCTCAAGGGTATGCCGATGATAATCGCCTGTGCAATCGTTGCATTCCACCCGACGTTTATCATCCTTTCGGGCAGTATCAATAACGACGTTCTGTCGCTTTTGCTCTCTCTTGTTTCGGTAAATCTTGCGATAAAATGGTATCGCGAGCCGAAATTGAAAACCATACTTTTGCTTGCGCTTTCAATCGGATTTTCGATGGGCGTAAAGCTTTCGGGCGGCTTGATTTCGCTTGGCGTTGCAATGCTTTTCGCAATACGTCTGTTCGGTAAGCTTTATAAAAACAAGCTCGGTCTTATCGGTCAGTTTGTTTCCTTCGGTGTTATCTGTGTGCCGACCGCGCTTTGGTGGCAGGTGCGTAATCTTTTGCTTTACGACGTACCGCTTACCTATGTACCCAAGCTTTCCGAAACCAACAGCCAATATATCGGCTTCCGCAGTATAACCGAGCGCCTTTTCGATATTTCCTCAATCTGGGACGTCGGCGTTTACCCTGCACGTGCAATTTCAAGTAAAGCCGATCTTTATAATTATTACGAGTTCAATATTCCTGCGGCGGCGCTTAAAACAAGCGTTTTCGGCGAATATTATCTCGGACAAAATAGCAGTATCGGCAGTATTTTCGCAAATATTCTGTTTTATTCGGCTGCTATTCTTGCGGTCTTAACCGTCGTTTCGGCGGCTTACCTTGTTGTAAAATCCTTTAAAAACAGCGCCGAAAATTACGGATACAGTAAAAGTGAACTCATTTTTACTGTCGTTTGTGCATTAACTTTAATTTTTTCTTACGTAAAATTTTGCTTTGATTTCGCGCATTTTTGCACGATGGACTTCCGATATATCGCAATGACCGGTGTTTTCGGTGCGCTATATATTGGGCTTTTATTGAAGCACAGACAAAAAAACAACAAAATGTTTGATTCTATACTGCGAATCAGCATACTTGTTTTGACCGTATTAATGGCAATTTCGAGCGTTGTAATTTATGGAAGCGCTATATAAAAAAATGCCAAAAACACTTGACAAATAAGGATTTTTTGGTATATAATATGTTGCTATGCTCTGCGGAACCACGGCCGCGAGCGTAATAAATGTTGAAATATTTATGGAGGTGTAACACCATGCTTAGAACATATCAGCCCAAGAAGAGACACAGAAAGGCAGAACACGGCTTCAGAAAGAGAATGGCTACCGCTAACGGCAGAAAGGTTCTTAAGAGAAGACGCGCTAAGGGCAGAGCAAGACTCACTTATTAATCTTAATCCCGAACATTTATCCTGAAACGAGGTTTTCTATATGGAAAAAACACGCAGGATACAAACTTTAAAGGAAAATCACCTGTTCGCGCGTTCATACCGAAAGGGCAGGTGTTTTTCCGGCAAGTATGTTGCGATCTACGTGCTTAAAAACGGACGTGAAAAGGACCTCGTTAAAGTTGGGATCACCGTATCGAAAAACCGCGGTAACGCAGTTAAGAGAAATCGGACCAAGCGAATCATTCGCGAGGCATACCGTGTTTTTCATCCGTTTATAAAAGAAGGTCATATTATCGTCATTGTCGCGCGCCAGCCTTGTGTCGACGCTCATCTTTCCGTGGTGGTAAGCGAGCTCGAGGTTTTATTGTCAAAAGCGGCACTTTTATAATTTTTACCGGATAAGCTAAATACCGCAAAAAACGTCTTGTTTTTGATTTATTGTTCAAAAGTCTTTTAAAACGACTTGCTTTATTTCAAATTATGCGGAACTTTATATGAAAAAACTTTTTATTCGCCTGATACGGTTTTATCAAAAACACATTTCTCCGTCGAAGCCCCGTTGTTGCCGTTTTGAGCCGACATGTTCGGCATACGCTATTGAAGCTATCGAAAAGCGCGGCATTATCGTAGGGCTTTTGCTTGCTTTTTACAGGATATTAAGATGTAATCCATTTAATAAAAACTGCGGATATGATCCCGTCCCCGAAAAACGTAAAAAGTAGGTCATCTATTCAGAAAGGAATTTTCGCTTTTAGGCGCTTATTTTTTTGCGCCGATGCGAAGGGTAAAAAATGGACTTTATTTACGACATTTTCTCGTATATTATGAAAGGTTGCCTTTTCATTTCGGGCAACTATTACGTAATCGCACTTTTCTTCTTTGCACTCGCAATGATGCTTGTGCTTCTTCCCCTTGCAATCAAGCAGCATAACAGCCAAATCAAAATGGCTCAGGTCAAGCCCAAGGAAATGGCTATCCGCGAAAAATACAAGGGCAGAAACGACCGTACCACCCAACAGAAGATGACCATGGAAATCCAGGAAATGTACCGTGAAAACGGCTACAGCCAATTTTCCGGATGTCTTCCCCTTCTTATTCAGCTTCCCATCATCTTCATTCTTTTCGCAATCGTTCGTAATCCTCTCTCCTATGCAAGTAACCTTAAGGATTTCAACACCGTAGACGAATCCAAGATCGCTGTTGAATACTATCAAGAGCAAATCGACGCTCTTAATAAGGACAAATTTGAAACCGAACAGGAATATAACGAATACGTTAATATTCTTCGCGGTTATCAAAGCTCCTTGGGTATTGCCAAGGTTGACGAAAAAACTCCCGAGGGAGCATTTAAGTTCAAATACGGCGAAGATGAAGCTTATGCCGTAGGCAGCGAAACCGGCAACAATGAAATGGTGCTTTCGCATCTTATCATCAGCGGTAGCGATGAGCTTCAGGCTCTTATCGATGAAGGCAAGATTGATGCTTCCTTCCTCGAAAAGACCTCTGTAACCGACAACAAATCAACCTTTGCTCAAATCCGTGACCGTTACGCATCCTTCAAGGACGATCTTCCCATATATAACGTTTTCGGTCTTAACTTCCTTAACGAGCCCGACCTTAACAGAAATATTTGGTTGATGATCATTCCCTTGCTCGTATTCCTCTCCTCCTTCTTCCAAACCAAGATCACCAGACGCTTCAGCGGTGCGGCTACCCAAACCGATGCAAACGGCAATCCCGTTGGCGGCGGCTTGTTTATGGAAGTAGGTATGCCCCTTATCTCGGCGATGTTCGCTTACAGTATGCCTGCAACCATCGGTGTTTATTGGATATGGAGAACTCTGCTCGGTATGGTTCAAACCATTCTCCTTGCAAAGATCAAGCCCATTCCCGCAGTTACTGAGGAAGCTATTGCCGAAGCAAGAAAGGCAATGAAGGCAACCCAAAAGAAGAAGAAGGTTATCACCATCGAGGTTGACGAGGACGATACCAGCTATGACGATATGATCGTTGAAAAGTCGCAAAGCAGCGGTAACAAGGCAAACGATCCTACCCAAAGAAAGCCCCGCCGTATCGAAATGCTTACCGCCGACGATGACGATGAAACCGAATCGACCGACGAAAAAAGTGAAAACGAATAATTGAGGTAAAAAATATATGCTTAAACAAACCGTTGCAACGGCTAAAACGATTGAGCTTGCCGTTAACAACGCCTGTGCAGAATTGGGCGTAACTCCCGATGCGGTCGATTACGTTGTGCTCGAAGAACCCAAAAAGGGCATTCTCGGTATCGGCGCATGTGACGCGAAGGTAAGTGTTACACTTAAAGAAACACCTGCTATCCGTGCTTACGATTTTATCGAAACTCTTATTAAGAATATGAATCTCGATGCAACCGTTGAAATCATCGAACAGGATGAAGAAGGCGTTTACATTGCTATCAACGGCGACCATCTCGGACTCCTTATCGGCAGAAGAGGCGACGTTTTGGATTCCCTCCAATATCTTGCTACCCTCGCCGCAAACATCGAAAAGAAGGGCTTCTACCGCGTTACGGTTGATGTTCAGGGCTACCGTGAAAAGCGTGCCGAAACACTTCGCGGTGTTGCAAAGAGAATGAGCGAAAAGGTTCTTAAATATAAAAAGAGCTTCGCACTTGAACCGATGAATGCGTACGAGCGCAGAATCATCCACTCTGCTTGTCAGAATATCGAAGGCGTTACCACACGCTCGATAGGCGAAGGCGCAGACAGAAAGATCGTTATCTCTCCCGAAAAGAAATAATAACGGTAACAAAAAACCTGCAGAAGTTAAAATCTGCAGGTTTTCTTTTTGTCCGTAACGCGAAAAAAAGAAGGGGAAAAATCCCCTTCTTTTTAAATTGAATTTAACCTTCGATAACGTAGGTGCCCATTACGTGACGCTTAATGAGGAGGTAGTCGTATTTATCGACTTTATCGTCTTTGTTTACGTTAGCTACATCGAGCACGTCAGCGCCGAGTACCAAGGTGCCCATTACGTGGCGCTTGATGAGGAGGTAGTCGTACTTATCGATTTTATTGTCGCCGTTAACGTCGCCGACCATAAAGAGTTCAGCTTCGGTAACAATTGCATAGTCGCCGTTTGCATTGAATTTTTCAATGTCGTCCTTGCTGTTGAATGCGCCGTCGGTTTCAGCGTGAGGAATTACAAAGCCGAGGTCGCCTTCTGCGTCTTCAAGTACCTTGAAGGTGAATTCGAATACGAGCTGACCGTCTTCGGTGATAGCATCTGCTTCGTCAATGCTTGTGGTCAATGCGATAGCGGTGATAACGCCGTCGTTAAGAGGTTTAACCTCGGTAGCTTCGCCGCCGATAACGAAATCGTTGTTAACGAAGGAGAGGTTTTCCCAACCCTCGGGAAGGGTCTTGATGCAGGTAAGGGTGTTATCGTCTGCTTCGTCGATACCGTTGGTAAGAACGAGCTTTTCGTTATCGTAGTAGAGCTTGAATTCTACAATGTGAACACCGTTTGCAGCGGTAACGTTATTAACGGTTACGGTAACGGTAATTTCGTCGCCTGCCTTGTAGGATTCGGGAGCATCGATCACGAAATCAAACTTTGCGTCGTCGAATGCGGTTCCGAGAGCTTCCTTCATCTGTTCTTCAACAGTGGGTTCAACGGGAGGAACGATTTCGCCGAGCTTAAGTTCTTCAACGTCTGCAACGCCTTGACCTTCGGTGTACCATGCGTTGTAGGGAAGGTTAGAAATACGGCCATCGCCTTCTACAACTGCAGGGTAGTAGAGGCATACGTTTTCGTTGATCTTGTTGGAAACGCAGATAAAGTAGTTGAAGCCTTCTGCGCCATTGAATTCAGCGAGATCGATCGAGAATTCAACGTAGGTCTTTTCGCCTTCGGTGGTAAGAACTGCGTTGAGAGTGCTGTTTTCAATATTAGCGCTCTTGTTAGCAGTCTTGTCAGTGTTGTACTTAGCGGTAGTGCCGCCTACGAATACATCATAGAAGTGAGTGTAAACGGTAGCTTCGTCGTCGGTATTAATCCAGAAACGAACGTTGGTGCCCGAACCGTTACCGCCTGCTACTGCTGCACAGTCAACGATGAATGCAGCGTAGAGCTTGGTATCGTCGGTACGGAACTGATATTTGTAGGAAATGGTGTCGGTAGTGGGAACGGTCTGCCAGAAACCGTTTTCGGGGTTAACTTCTACCCAACCGTCTTCCTTCCAGCCGTTGTCGGAAAGGTCGCCGTCAACGTCGATGCTTTCATTTTCGGAATCAACGGGAGGCTTGGGATCAACGGGATCGTCAGCTACAACCTTGGTAACAGTAACGTCGGTAAGTGCGCCGGATTGAGCTTGAAGATCAGCGAGATCAGCGTTAAGAGTAAGAATATCGCCAACTGCGAGAGAAGAGAGGTTTGTTGCGTCTTGTGCATTACCTGCAGCTTCGGTGGAAGCATAGCCGGTGTTGCAAAGAATTACAAATTGGTTGGTAGCGATTGCCCAAGCTTCATAATCGGTAGAGCCGGAGCCATCGGTAGCAATTACTTTGTAATTACCGTCTTCGGTAACTTCTGCGAGAACCTTGTACCACCATTGGAACCAAGTGCCGCCGATACGGTCAGCAACGGTTTCACCGCCGTTAACAGCAGTAGCCATAAGGATTTCACCTGCGGAAGCCGCGGTGGGGACGTATTCAGAGCTGTTGAAGTCTTTGTTAGTCCAGTCGTAGTTGTTAACACGGTCGATTTCGATAACAACGTCTCCAACGGGATCGGGGTTAACAGGAGGTTTAGGATCGGGATCAACGGGAGGTTCGGGATCAACAGGAGGATTGGGATCAACGGGATCTGTGGAGGTCTTGCCGAGGATCTTAGCGTATGCTGCGATGCCGGTTGCACAGTTTTCAACGTTGATGCCGTAGAACTTAAGAGTATCGCCAACCTTTGCGGTGCCGAGGAGAGTTTCGTTTGCCTTACTGCCGACAACGGGGTTGTCAACGCCTTCGCCTTCCCAGGAGTGAGCCGCGATCATGATCTGATCTGCTTCAAGCTTAATGGGAGCGGTGCTTGCGCCGATACCCTTGGACTTGCTGACAACGATATATTCACCGTCGTTTTCGCCCTTCTTAAGAACGACGTTAGTAGTCCAGCTGTGGTTTGCGTTTTCTCTGGTAACAGTGCCGTCTTCGCTGATAGCAGGGGTGAAGATATTACATGCACCTGCAACGATAGAGGTGTTAAATCCGGTTACGTAGATAGCGTCGGTAACGGTGTCGCCGGACATGCCTGCTTCAACTTCATCGATCCAGATAAAGCCGTTGCCGAATGCCTTGTGAGAAATAACGATCTTAACGAACTGAGCTGCTACTGCCTTTTCGCCGTTTGCGGTGATGGTGTAGGTGCTCCAGCTGCCGTCAACTTCGGTGCCGCCGGTGTGAACCATATCGTCTTCAGCTGCGGTTGCAACGAGTTCAAGGTTATCTTTATCGTTGCCTGCGTATACCTGGAGAGATACACAACCCTTAGGAAGGTTGATGCCCCAGTTACCGCCTGCCATATAAACGGTGTACTGATTGGTTTCGATTGCTTCGCCGAGGTCGATGGTAACCTCTACAACGTTGGGCTTGGATTTATCCTTGCTGTTCCAGCCGGCATATTTAGAGTTGCCTGCGTCAGCGTTGCCCTTGCTACCGTCGGTAAGACGGGAGCCGTCATCGTCGTAAACGTCGTTTCTGTTGGGCTTGGTGGTGGTGTATTTCTTGCCGGTAGAAACAACCAGGCTGGTATTACCGGTAAGAGCGAGAAGCAATTTAAGTTCTGCGGTTGCGTTTTCAACCTGTTCGATGGTGGAATCGTTTGCACCGAGAACGTATACTGCGTTGTCATATGCAGCGCGGATCTGAGTAAGAACTACTTCGCTGTAATCCTTATAGGAAATGCCGGTTGCCTGTGCAACGAGAGCCGAAAGCTCATCCTTACCGGAAAGTGCGCCGGAAAGGTCGGCGAGCATTTTGCGAACGTCGCCCGAAACGGGAGCGTCGGAAGCGAGAAGAGCTTCTGCTTCTTCAACGAGTGCGGAAATTGCATCGTTGGGAGTTGCTTCGAGAGATGCTTTTGCAGTGTCGATCTTTGCCTGGAGTGCTGCGTTGATAGTTTCGTCAACTGCGCTGGAGTTTCTTACGATAAGAATACAGTCAGCGATAGAACGGGAGCTCGATTGAACGAAGCCGGGATTGCCGTTGCCGGTGTCCTTAACGTACATTGCGCTCGATCCGCCGCCGTCCATACGGATAACGTTTGTGCAGCCCTGCTCGATCATGTAGTCTGCAACGTCACGGAGAGTAACAGAACCGCCTGCGCCGGTAGAACCGCCTTCGGTGGTGAAGAATACGTAAGAACCGTCGGGTCTTGTACCGAATGCGGTCCAACGAGCTTGGAGAGTAACAGAGTGAGTACCGATGGTGGAATCGATTCTGGTGCGGTCTTCGCCGTCCTTAACGAGCCAACCAACGTTGGTGATAACGCTGTTAGCGTTTTCCATAATTTCGCGGGAGTCAGCAACGGTTTCGTTTACAGAAATGTTGATGCTGTCGCCTGCTTTAAGATCCTTAACGTATGCCGCGTTAGGAGAAGTAGTCTTTACGAAAAGTGCGAATCTGTTGGAAACGATGTTGTCGTTTTCTTCAAAACGAACGTAAGAGGAATCAGCCTTAACCTCCAAAACCTTACCCTTAAGAGTAGAGCCTACCATAAGGTCGGTGTTGTCGAGCTTTTCGCAGATTACGGTATAACCGGGGTTGGTGTCAAAGGTATCGGTAATGGTACCGCAGGAGGTGTCGTAATAATAGAAATTATTGGTCCAACCGCCGTTCTTACCGTGAGTTTTGTTGATGTAGTAAAGTCCGTTTTTGATTTCCTGGCCGTTAATGAAAAGCTTGTAATCAAGACTGGACTTAACGATGTTCATGCTACCGTCGGTGCCGAAAGCAACAACAGAATCGGTATAACCTGCGTGTGCGCAGGAAACCTTACCGTTGGTGATAAGAAGACCAACGAGTGTGCCGCTGTCCATGCCGAAGAAGGAGCCGTTAATAGCACCGATTACGTCATAGCCGTATTTGGTGGTAGCGGAAGCGTACTGTTTGTCAAGAAGACCTACAGAACCTGCATTCTTAACGAATGCCATGGGGAAATATCCGTCCTTGGGGTCAAATTCCATCGACACACCGGTAACGGTATTGCCGTTCTGACCGCTTTTAACGGTAAGTTTGGAGTAGGAAACGTCTTCATTAATGTTAATGGTTTCGTTGAGAGTGATAGTTGCCTTATCATCTACATCCGCATTAACAATAATGCACGAAGGAATGAGCATTGCCGCGCAAATCAAAAGCGCGAAAATTCTCTTTGTGAGTTTCATTGCTTTTATCTCCTTTTTATAATATTTTGGTAACTTATTATACAAAATCTATTCAACAATGTCAATAAGTTTATGCGTATTTACTAAATTAAATTTTGCCAATGGGGCAAAATTCCATGATTTTTAAGCGGAAAATAAATTTTTTGTATCGGAAGTCCGATAATATTGAAAAAATCGCCCTCAAACGACTCGGCAAAAAGGCAGGCGCGCTCCTGAACGGCGTAACTACCCGCTTTATCCATCGGCTCATTCGTGGCTATGTAAGCGCGTATTTCCTCGTCCGAAAGCTCGCGGAATTTGACCTTTGTGACGCAAAATCCGCTGTCAAAAGCATTCTTGCCCACGATAGCAAAGCCGCTTATTACCTCGTGCGTGCTGTTCGAGAGTGATTTTAGCATCAAAAAGGCATCCTCCTCGTCGGCAGGCTTGCCAAGCACCTGTCCGTTTACCGAAACGACGGTATCGGCGCCCAAAACAACGCAATTTTCGTTGTCCAAGCGCTCATAAACCTCTTTCGCCTTGGCAAGTGCGTTTAATTCGGCAAGCGAGTATGCGCATTCGCCCTCCATTATCTCGTCGGCATTTGAGGGAATTACCTCGTATAAATATCCTGCCGTATCCAAAATTTCTTTCCTGCGCGGAGACGAAGACGCAAGAATAAGCTTTTTCGACATAAATTATGCACCCTTTCAAAAAATCCTTGAAATTTAACTACAATTATATTATAATACTAAATTATCAAATGTAAAGAAGGTTTTTCGAAATGAAAATAAAGACCGATAACATAAAGCGTGTTGTAGTTAAGGTTGGTACCTCGACCTTAACGCATTCCTCGGGTTATATCAACATCCGTAAGGTGGAGCGTCTTGTTTCCTGCCTTTCCGATATTTATAACAGCGGCCGTCAGATAATTCTCGTATCCTCCGGTGCGGTAAGCTGCGGCTTGGCGAAGATTGGGTTTGACCGAAAAACGCTCACCACCGAGCAAAAACAAGCGGCGGCGGCTGTCGGTCAATGTCAGCTTATCGATATGTATGCGCGCAGATTTTCGGATTTCGGACATACTATCGCCCAAATTCTTCTTACAAGAAGCGTTATCGACGATAAGGAACTGCGCACCCACGCAAGTACAACCTTTGAATTACTGCTCGAGCAGGGCATTATCCCTATCGTTAACGAAAACGACACCCTTTCCAACGAGCAGATAAAGATTGGCAGTAACGATACCCTTGCGGCTACCGTTGCAAAGCTTTGCCACGCCGATTTGCTTATAAATATGTCGGACATCGATGGTCTTTACGATTCCGACCCGAGAAGCAACAAGGATGCGAAGTTTATTGAATTCGTGCCCGAGGTCACCGAAGAAATTTTCGCTATGGGCAGCGGCGCAGGCACGGCACGTGGCACGGGCGGTATGGCAACCAAGCTCGAAAGTGCAAAATACGTTACCGAGCGAGGAATCTCAATGATAATTCTTAACGGTGCCGACCCCGAAATTCTTTACAACGTGTTCGACGGCGATTTCGTCGGAACCTATTTTGCGGCAAAAAATTAAGTTTTGAAGGACAAAAATATGCTTGAATCAATGTGTATAAGCGCAAGAGCGGCTTCGACCGTTTTGGGCGCAACCGATACAGAAACAAGAAATAATGCGCTTTTGGCGATGGCAAACGCATTAATTTCCCGCTCGGACGAAATTATTAAGGCAAACGAGCAGGATATCGCACGTGCAAGGGAAAACGGTATGTCGGCATCGATGCTCGACCGCTTAACGCTTACAAAGGAACGTATTGTTGCCATTTCCGAAAGTGTAAAAAAGGTTATCGCACTTCCCGATCCGCTTGACGGAGAGGAAAAATGGGTTCGCCCCAACGGCTTGGAAATAACCAAAAAACGCGTTCCCTTCGGCGTTATCGCAATAATTTACGAGGCACGTCCCAACGTTACCGCCGATGCGGCGGCATTGTGCGTTAAATCGGGCAATGCGGTCATTCTTCGCGGCGGCAAGGAGGCGATCGATTCCAACCTCGCCATTGCAAAAGTGCTTTCGGATGCGCTTTGCGAAAAGGGACTTCCCGAAGGCTGTGTTGCGGTTGTTCCCGACACAAGCCGTGAAACCGCCAATAAATTGATGAAAATGAAAGGTTATATCGACCTTCTCATACCGCGTGGCGGCAAATCGCTCATCCGCTCGGTCGTTGAAAATGCAACCGTACCCGTAATTGAAACGGGTGCAGGCAACTGCCACGTATTTTTCGATGAATCCGCCGATATCGAAACGGCATTGAATATCATCGATAACGCAAAAAGACAGCGCCCCTCGGTTTGCAATGCGGCGGAAACGCTGGTCGTTCACGAAAATATCGCAAAAACCATTCTTCCGCTTGTTAAGGAGCGTTTAAATAACGTCGAGCTTCGCGGCGACGAAAAAACGCTTGAAATTATCGATATTAGCAAAGCCACCGACGAGGATTTTTACACCGAATATAACGATTATATCCTTGCGATTAAGATAGTTTCGGACGTAAAGGAAGCGGTCGACCACATAAATCTCCACGGCACGGGACACAGCGAGGCGATAATTACCCAAAACGCCGAAAACGCGCAGTATTTCTGCAATGCTATCGATGCGGCGGCGGTCTACGTTAACGCAAGCACACGCTTCACCGACGGCGAGGAGTTTGGCTTCGGCGCCGAAATCGGCATCTCCACCCAAAAAATGCACGCTCGCGGACCTATGGGTCTGCCCGAAATGACGACCTATAAATACGTCATCAACGGCAACGGACAAATCAGATAAAAAAAAGGACAGAGAAGCTTCTCTGTCCTTTAACTTTATTTATCCTTTTTGATAAGCTTTTTGATTGCTTTCTTTGTCTTTTTAACGGCGGAGGTTGCTTTTTTTGCGACGCGTCTTTCTTTTTTTGCCGTTTTCACGGTTTTATCGGTCTTTAATTCGTCATAAGCCATATTAAGCGCCATTTTTGCCGCCATACGTCTTATTTCACCGCGCTTGCCGGCGAAAACAAAGGTCGTTGCATAGCATTTTTCGGTCGTTGCGATAGCAATGCAAACCGTGCCGACAGGCTTTGCGCTTCCGT
This sequence comes from Eubacteriales bacterium, assembly GCA_045657425.1. GTDB lineage: Bacteria > Bacillota > Clostridia > Oscillospirales > CAG-382 > Coliplasma. The sequence goes on along the minus strand of JAZOTA010000070.1, from coordinate 11,993 downwards.
CGTTGTTGGGACCTGCGATACCCGAAATCGCAATCGAAATGTCGGAGTTTGCCAATTCAAGCACACCTTTTGCCATTTCGCGCACGGTATTTTCCGAAACCGCACCGAAATCTTTAAGAGTTTCTTCCTTAACGCCCAAAAGCTTTTGCTTTGCTTCGTTGGAATAAACGGTAACGCCATAGCCGAAAACCGAGCTTGCGCCCGAAATATCGGTTATCATTTTAGAAACCAGACCGCCCGTGCAGGATTCCGCAACGGCGATTTTTTTGTTTTGCTTTTGCAAAAGGGTTATAAGACGCTTCATTTATCAGCCTAACCTTTCGTAACGGTCGGTCGCCATTGCACGTTCAACAAGCGCATCGACGTCCAATTTTGCTTCTTCTTCAAGAATTTCAGCCATATCGGGGCGTGTGTCGGGGTGCTTCGGAGTGAATACGGTACAGCAATCCTCGTAAGGGAGTATCGAGGTTTCAAAGGTGCCTATCTCTCTTGCGCGGACAACGATTTCGTCCTTATCCAAGCCGATGCAGGGACGCAAAATGGGTAAGGTCGCAACGGCATCGGTAACGGCAAGCGATTGCATTGTTTGACTTGCGACCTGACCAAGACTTTCGCCCGTGATAATACAGCCTGCGCCATATTTTTCGCCCAATTTCGAGGCACAGCGAACCATAAATCTGCGCAAAAGCAGGGTAAAAAGCTTTTCCTTACAGGTCTTTACGAGCGTTTCCTGAATTTCGGTAAGCGAAATTGAATGCAAATATATCTCGCCGCAGTATTCGGTCAGCTTTTCGGCAAGAGTGCGTACCTTTTCAGCCGCCGCTTCGCCTGTATAGGGGGGAGTTTCAAAATAAACCGCATCGATTGCCGCGCCGCGCTTTGCAATCATGTGGCCTGCAACGGGGCTGTCGATACCGCCCGAAAGCATAAGCATAGCTCTGCCCGACGAGCCGACGGGAACACCGCCTGCACCCTTTTCGCCGTTTCCGTGGATAAACGCCTGACGGTCGCGGATTTCAATTGTAATAACACGGTCGGGGTTCATTACGTCGACCTTCATATCGGGGCGGTTTTCAAGCACGATACCGCCACAGATAGCGCAAATTTCGGGCGATTTGAGCGCAAACTTCTTGTCGCTTCGCTTCGCCTCGCACTTAAAGGTCTTTGCACTGCCCAAAAGCTCGTTAACGTTTTCGGCAAGATGCTTTGTGATATCGTCCATATCCTTTTCACATGCGATACCGCGGCAAACGGTCGCAATGCCGAAAACCTTTTTAACCTTTTCGTAAGCAAGGTCAACGTCGGCATCGTCGGACGGAGTAAGACAAAGCGTCGATTGTGCGTAATCAAAATAAAATTCACCCTGAACGCTTTTAAGCGCGCGTCTTACACGGCTTTCGAGCTTCGAGTTGAAGAACGAGCGGTTAAGTCCCTTAAGAACTATTTCGCCGTATTTAACAAGTATTACTTCTTTCATCTTTTACCTAACCTTTTTGCCGCTTCTTCAAGCTTTTCCACAAGAAAATCGGCATCTTTTTCAGTATTTCCGACGCCAAAGCTTATTCTTACCGTGCCGTCGATTTCATTCTTTTGCAATCCGAATGCCGAAAGTGTTCCGCTGTGTCCCTTCCTTGCCGAGCAGGCGCTTCCTGCCGAGATGCAAATCCCGTAGCCGTTAAGCAGATTCAGCACGACCTCGCTTTTTGCGCCGACTATCGACACCGAAAGGATATTGTCAACCTTGTTTTCGGGCAGATTCAGCTTGAAATTGCAATCGCTCTTTTCAAGCAATTCGCGTGTATATTCGCTTACTCTTTTGATTTCTTCCTTATATTTCGGAAATTCGTTGACTGCTTCGGCAAATGCGGCAATGCCTATTACGTTTTCGGTGCCCGAGCGCAAACCGCCCTCCTGACCGCCTCCGCGAATAAAGGGGGCAAGATTTTTGATGATATTTTGCTTGCAATAAAGCGCGCCGACGCCCTTCAAGCCGCCGATTTTATGGGCAGAAATGCTTATAAGGTCGCAATTTTTCGCAAGACTGCGCATATCAAGCTTTAAAAAGCCCTGCACCGCATCGCAATGGAGTAACGCACCGCTTCCGCTTTTGTCAATCGCGCGTTTTACCGCCTCGATATCGTAAATCGCACCCGTTTCGTTGTTGACGAGCATAACACTGACAAACGCCGCACCAAGGGATAGCTCGTTTTCAAGCTCGTTTAGGTCAATTTTACCGCCCTTTGTGGAAATGCGGATTATTTCAAAGCCCGATTCCTCAAGGGAATTAATGGGGTTGCCGACCGACGGATGCTCGCTGTCGGTGGTAATCACACGCTTTGACCGTCTTGCGCGCAGCTTTGCCAGTCCCAATATCGCCTGGTTGTTGCTTTCGCTTCCGCCGCCCGTAAAAATAATCTCCTCGGGCTTGCAAAAAAGCGAGGACGCAACCGTTTTCCGCGCGTTGTCTATTATTTTTTTAGCCGCTATACCCATAGAATGCACCGACGAGGGGTTTCCAAACACGTCAAATGCGTCCATTGCCGCTTTCTTTGCGCTCTCAAGCACAACCGTCGTTGCGGCATGGTCAAAATATAACTGATTCATTACTTATCTTCTCCGATTTTCATACACCTCAATTATAAACGCAAATTGACAATAAGTCAATAGTAAAGGACCGATAGCGTATCGGTCCTTTGTTTGTTAGTCTGTGATTGTATAGGTCTTCATAACGTGGCGCTTGATGAGAAGATAGTCAAACTGATTCACAACAAGGTCATCGTTAATGTCGGCAACTATCTTTTCGGTATCGTTCAATGCATCAAAATTAACTATCGAGCGCTTTACACGGATGTAATCGTACGAATCGATTTCATTGTTGCCGTCAACGTCGCCGTGTGTGACGTATTCGCCGTAGTTAATGGGAAGAAATGCATTATTAACTGCCTTGATAAAGCCGGTAACAGTAGTGCCCTTTGCGGTCTTGTAGGAAATGCGGTAACCGTTTTGAACCTTGCGTTCAACGGTGAAGACCGTGTAACGGGGCATTGTTGCACGTGACGAGCTATAGTTTGTATCGGTGAAAACCTGAGCTGCGCGGTCGGAAATATAGGTACCGCCGTTGTTGATTTTTCCGTTATAAACGGTTTTGTTGTTGCTCGAAGTCTTGTAAGGCATAACGCCGTATCCGCAAATATAGGTGCTGGTTATGGGATAGCTTTTAAAGTAAACACCGCCGCCGTCGGTTTGCAAGCCCGCCGCATCCGCAGTGTTGCCTTCGACGGTATAAACGGTTGCGCCGTCACTGTAAACAACTATACCGATATGGTCCTCGGAATACTTTGCGCCGTCCCACGAGAAGAAGATAAGGTCGCCGCTTTGAGGAACGTAATCGTTTCCGTTGTACTTGGAATATTGCCAATAGCCGTGAGTTCTAAGCGAGCTTGCCCAAGCGGGACAGCCAACCTCACGCCAAATGTAATTTTTATCGTCCTTGTGCTTACGGCACCAGTCCGAAATCTTGTTTTGTGTGGTACATCCCGATTGGAGAAGACTCCAAGCCACGAACGATGCACACCAAGCATAATCTCCGCTGCCGTAGCCAACGCCCCAGTCACCCATATTATAGTTATATTCGGTGAAGTTGCTGCTCGAGCCGCTCGGCTTGCCGTCAAAATCGTTTTCGGTGCCGCTTTCCTGATAACCGAGCTGAGAAAGCGCAACCGCAAGCACGTCATGACGTCCGTCGCCGGTAAGGGTGACGTTTATTAATTTTTCGTAATAGACGGAATTTTTATAAGATTCCGAAACGTCGTTCGAGCCCTTAACGTAAGTAACCTTTTTTTCTGCCGCCACTGCAGAAAACGGCAGACTCGTTAAAAGCATTGCAAAGCAGAGTAAAATTAAAAAGAGTTTTTTAGTTACTTTCATCTTTTTCTCCGAGCAATTATTGTGAGCTTATTTCTTTTTGGATTTAACGATAACAAGGATCACCGCACCGATTACCACAACGCCTGCTGCGATAATAGCGATAAGCGCGCCTGTCGAAAGTCCGCCTTCTGCTTCGTCAACGGTTGTTTCGGAGGCTTCGGAAGCGGTTGCATTTTCGGAAACCGATTCGCTTTCGGCGGATGCGTTTTCATTGGAAGTCGCACCGTCTTCGGAAACTGCTTCGGAAACTGTTTCGGAAACCGATTCTTCTTCGGAAACGTCGGTATCGGTTTCGCCGGTATAAGGAGCGATGGTAGCGGTGCAAACGTAAGCATCTTCATACCATTTAACGTCGGGTGTGGAGGTGGGAATAGTTTTGCCTTCAAGGTCGAGGCCGGTGATCTTGAACATCAAGCCTACGCACCAGTCGTTGGCCCTAGTAAAGGCTGCAGAGCAGTTTTCGCTTGTGTAGTCGGGCATTGCCGCGTGATCGGCATCGTCAAACCACAATCCGGTAGCACCGTCGCCGGTAGCGTTGTTTTGTTCAAAAAGAGCAGGCCAGTTGTTGCCGGTGTTGATGCCGTAAACAAAGCCGCCTTCAGGGATAGTAAGCGCATAAGCGTTGCCGTCGCCAATGCAGAATTCAACGATTTCATAAACGTCTTCCTCGCCTTCAACGGGAGCAAATGCAACGTGGTGCCACCAAGTGCCGGCTATGTCGGTTTCGGTGAAGATCGCACCTGCACCTTCAGCAGTGCCGTCGTTAAAGTGGGTTACCCAAAAAGGAGCCGCCTCATCGGCAGAGACAGGAATTGCAAAAACAGAAACTAAAAGAAATGCAGAAATAAGTAATGCGAAAAGTTTTTTCATTTTAAACTATCTCCTTATTTTAACTGTAAAATAATTATAACTCTTTATCCGTAACTTGTCAAGAAACAAAAATATCCGAGCAGAGCGAAAAGCCCTGCCCGGATGCTTTAATTAGTCAAGAGTAATAACGGGAATCTTGGTCCAGTCGTTTCTGCCGATAATGCCGCCGCCGTTACGGTAGGTGATGTTCTTCCAGACGTTATCAACGTCATTGGTGGAGTTGATCGAGAAGGTAAAGCCGATCTCTACGCCCTTTTCGGGGGTAACGCCGATGGACGCGAAGGGGATCGCGACCTCGTAAACGGTTACTGCGTTTGCATCATCGCGCGAGCAAGCAACTTGACCCTCAAAGGTTTCATATTCGGTGCCGCTTTGATAATATGCGGTTTCGCCGCCGTCGGTAGCCGCAAAGCCGAAGTTACGGATAACACCGTCCTGTTCAGCGGTCTTGTTGGTTGCGCGGTCGAAGTTCTTAAAGATATATTCGCCTGCAGGGCTTTCCGAGCTGATCTTTGCCTGAATGCATTCGTACTGCCACATATCCTTTGCGGTGTCCTGGGTGATGGGGCAATAGTGATAGGGCGAGTCTACAACAACGCAGAGATAGAGATAAGTATCATCGTAGGCGGTGTAGTAGGAAGCGGTTGCATAGTAGTTGTTGGTTTCAAACTGTGCGTAGGACCAGTTGGGGTTTTGTGCATTAACGTCCTCGATGTGGTAATCCTTCCATTCGGATTTGTTGAACACACCGTCGATAGTGGGCGCTTTTTTAACCTTGTCGATTTCGTAATCGGCGCCGTCGTAAAGGTGTACGCCGTGGGGGAAGATGGGGGTCTTGCCGTCAAGCGCCTTTACACGGTTGATGTAATCGGTTTGGGTTTTGTGGATTGCAACCGCAAAGCCGTCGTCGGGAGCTTCGAAATCATCCGATTTGCCGACTTCCTTGAAATCGGTCAAAAGATATTCAAACGCTTCATGGCTGTAGGTGAAAATTGCAACCGCAAAGTCGGCAACCTCGTCTGCATCAACACTGCCGTAATCGTCGGTATAAAGCACGATGGAGCCGAAGGTCGGTTCAACGTCGATACCGGTAAGACGGAGCGCGTTTTGCGAATTTGCGTTAACCTTGGTGTCGACAGTGCCGAAGGAAACGAAGCTTCCGATAAATTCGGGTGCGGTTTCATTTTCGGGCACGCTTTCATCGCCGCCGCTTGATGCATCACTGCTTTCGTCGGTCGCATTGGAGGATTCGTCAACAACCTCTGACGATTCGGTGCCTGCAACCGAGGAATCTTCAACAACAGCCGAGGATTCATCGTCGGCTACAGACGATTCGGTTTTGGATTCTTCCTGCTTGGAGCTGTTCGAAACAGCAAAGGATTCGTTTTGCTCGGTTTCGTTTCCGCCGCAAGCAACAAGCGCAAAAACGAGTAAAAGAGTAAGAGTAAATGCGATAATTCTTTTCATTTTTTAGCTCCTTGTGTTATAATTATTTCATTTTTGATTCTTCATTTAAAGAAAGCTCTTTCCTTCCCAATCGGGATCGGGTTCTACTCCGAGCAGCTTCACCACCGTCGGCGCGATGTCCTTGATGCTGATATTTCCAAGGGTGTTTCCTGCCTCGATGCCCTTGCCGTAAACGAAAACGGGAATGGTCATATCCTCGGGCATATCCGTGCCGTGCGTTCTGCCGTGTCCGCCGTGGTCTGCGGTGATAATAACGACGTAATCGTCGGGCAACGATTTAATAAGGCGGTCGATATTGTCAAAGCAGCTGTTTAGCGATTGCATATATTCCTCGCCCATCCAGCCGTGGTTGTGACCTGCCGCATCGGGATAGCCCATATATAAAAAGGTAAAATCAACGTAATTTTCGCCAAGGTATTTTATCGCCTCGTCGGTGATGATATCGCCTGCCTTGTCGTATCCGATATCCCTGCCCTTGACAAAATATGATTTCGTTAAGGAATTAGGTCTTGTAAGGTCGCGTAATTCCTCCCAGTTATAAAAGAAGGCGCTCTTCTTGCCGTTGTCCAAAAGCACCTCGCAAAGTCCCTTGATCGGTCTGACCTGCGGAGCATAAATATTCGTCGTCGTGCCGTGGCGAAGCGGATCGACGCTGTGAAACAGCGACATGTGGCAAGGAAGCGTTACCGACGGCATAACCGTGACCCCATCAAGCGTATAACGGCATTTGCCCATATAATCCTTTGCCATCTCTACGTTATCCAATGCATCCGGTCTCATACCGTCAGCCAAAATAACAAGTGTTCGCATATCCTTCGCTCCTTTAATAGGTGTTGTTTATTTATTATAGCATATAGGTTTTAGATTTTCAAGACTTTGATCCCCTCAGAATAAATAAAACCGCCCGTGAGAACCTCACGAACGGTTAAAAGTTTTTGTCAGCCGCGTTTGCTTACGTTCAGCGTGCAATCCTTGGACAAATGCTCGACAGACCTGCCCTTTATCCTGCCTATTGATATTGTGCCGCTCCCGTGAATAGATATGTCAGCATTATTAACGGTCAACCATTCGCCCGCAAGGTCGCCGCTTCCTTTGATGCTGACGTTAAGCGCGTCTATTTCGCCTCCGCTGCACGAAACGCTGCCGCTTCCCGAAACCGATATGTCTAAATTTCCGTAAAGCTGCATTGTGGAAAGATCACCGCAGCCTGCGATGCGTACAGTTGCATTTTTTGTATTCGCGCTGGCTACAGATCCCGAACCGCTTATCTTGACCGATAGCGATTGCCTTATGTCGTCTGTTGCAATATCGCCGCTTCCCGAAATAATTATTTCGCACCGATTAAGATCCTTGACCTTAATGCTTCCCGAGCCGCTTATTGTCAGTTTTGCCGAATCAAACGAAAGCGGTGTGGTTAACCCGCCGCAACCGTTAATAATGACGTCCAAGGCTTCCCCGGTGTCAAAGCCAACGGCAATTGTTATGCAATTTCCGATCTCGGTACCGTGGTTAGTGCATTGCTGTGCGTGTACCTTAAGTCTGCCGTTAGCTTCGGTAAGCTCTAATCGATCCAAAAAGCGCTTGCTTCCTTCAGCACGTATTACGGTTTCGTTGTCGATTCCGCGGATTATCTCTATCTCACATGCCGCAGAATTGATTATTTCGAGCGAATGGGTTTCGTTAAAGCTTTTTATAAGCTGTTTGCGTTCGAAATCGTCGGAAAACGCAAGCGGAATAATGTCCTGTAGGTCTATAATACGAATTTCTCCCGATCCGCAGTTAATTACTGTGTTGGAAGCCATATCTGCGCTGCTTCCGTCAGAAAAATATACCGCGCGGTCGTTTATGCTTGCAATTTCTTTGTTAGAATAAACCGCGTTTTTTTGATCGTTGCAAACCAAATTCATATTCATATACGTTTGCGGAACGGTTATTTTTTGAGGCTCGGCCTCTCCGAACAGCTCTGCCAATGAGATTCCCAAAGCAGACGCGATCTGAGGGACAAGCATCAAGTCCGGAAAACCAATGCCGTTTTCCCATTTTGATATCGCTTGCGGTGTGATTTGTAAAAGCGAAGCGAGCGTTTCTTGGGTCATCCCCGATTCTCTGCGCTTTTTCGCTATGATCTTGCCGATATTTTCTGTTTGGTAATTGCTCATTCGTGTTAAACCTATCCTTACAAAATTATCTGTCTTTAAGTCAAGTATAACACACAGAGCTCGCTTTGACAATAACCGCTCTGTTTACTTTTCGGTTCGGGAAAGTGCAAATATGTGCTTGTCATCGATAAAAATATCAACTAACGGTTGTTCAACAGCGCGTTGATGCCTTCTTGCGTTCGCACCGATAAAAAACAAAACCGATTTGAAAGGGTCGATCCAATCAAATCGGTTTTTGTTATCTTATTGCTTTTCGGCGATATCTTTTCTGCTCACGCCGATGCTGTCGTCGACTGCGCTGTCATACAAACCGTAATACTGCGTATTTCCGTTTGCGTCCACGAAGGAGATTCCTCTGCATGTGTAAACGTCGGTGAACACCACTTCCGCAACGAAAATCATTTCGGGGGTGAATTCATCGAGAGTATAAAGAATTTCGTCTATCTTAAGACCGCCGTCGTCCGACCAAGTATCGGTGGCAACAACGCTGAAATATCTGAAATTCGTTACCTTTGTGTCGGTAGTAAACGCGGCAAGACTGTAATCGGTGTCGGGATCGTCATACAATATGTATGCATCCTTATCGGCAAGAAGCTCGTCGGTCGGCCATTCCATGCTTATTTTAACCTTGACCTCTTCCTTTTCGCCCTCTTTCGACTCCTCGCTTTCGTCAACGGTTTCGCTTACCGTTTCGCTTTCGTTTACCGATTCGCTCGATTCATCGGCAACCGAGCTTTCGGCGTCTGCGGCGGAAGATTCAACCTCTTGCGCGGTACTGCTTTCGGCAACCGAGATGTCGGTGTTTTCGTCGGCACACGAAACGAGCGCGCAAGCCAAAAGCGCGGTAATAATAAACGCGGCGATAATTTTTTTCATTGTTTTTTCCTCCAAATACGTTGTTTACAAAGCTATAGACGAACGTTTCGCAGTTTTGTCACATATTTTTTAGAAATTTTCTTCGCTATGCTCTGCTTTAAAGAATCGTCTTTTGCCATTGTAGCGGATTTTCCGCTAAATGTCAATAGTGTATTTTCCGCTAAACTATAATAGGGTATACTGTTATTGGGGTGATGACGATGCATTACAAAAGAATTCGCGACCTGCGAGAGGACGGCGACCTTACCCAAAAGCAAATGGGCGAGATTTTGTCCTGCAGTCAGCGCGTTTACAGCAACTATGAACGCGGAGAGCTTGACATCCCCACCGAAATTCTTATTAAGCTTGCCGATTTCCACAACGTATCGGTCGATTATCTTCTTAACCGCACGGACAAAAAGGAAACAAACAAGTAAAACCGATTTGATTGGGTAATTTCCCTCTCAAATCGGTTTTTTATGTTTTGATTATTTTTCCGCAATCTCGGCTCTGCCAAAGACGATACTGCCGTCGTATGCGCTGAAGTGCAGAGAGTAATATTGCGTGTTGCCGTTTGCATCGACAAACGAAATGCCTCTTATCGGAAAAACGTCTGCAGAAACAACGTCTGCAACAAAGGTCATATCGGGAGTGAACTCGTCGAGGGTGTAAAGCACTTTGTCAACCGCAAGTGCGCCGTCATCTGCCCATGTGTCGGTCGGAAAGATGCTGAAATATCTGAAATTCGTTACCTTTGTGTCGGTTTTGAACGCCAATGGAGCTCCGCTGTCATCGGGATCGTCGTATCTTACGTATGCATCCTTATCGGCAAGAAGCTCGTCGGATGCGAAATCGACGTTGACAGCAATCTTGGCATCTTCCTTTGCGCCTACCTCTTTAATACGACCGTCGGAGTATTCGATCTTAAGCGCGGTTTCGCCGTTGATAAGGTCGGTTACACGGTCATAGGAAAGAGTGAAAAGATGCTCCTCGTATTCGTTGAAGCTCTCGTCGTAATAACCGCAAATAAAGCGGAAGCCCGACTTTGTGCGCGTGATGTCTGTAATCTGCAAACGCCAATCCTCGGGCGTTACGATGATTTTTTTGTTCTCGCCCGATATGATGTCATAGCAACAAACGTCGCCGCCGATCGCAATCGTGCCGGCGTTCATTATATCGCTGAAAAGGAAATGCTCGTTGCCGACCCAAGCGGCCTGATAGGGCACGCGGTCCTTTACGGCATCATAAAGAGGGAGCTTTGTAAGCTTTTTCTTTTCAAAATTGAAAAGATAAATATCGCCGTATGCCTCCCATTCGTAAGAACAGAAGATCATATGCTTTTCATCGGCAGAAACGCAGATATCGTAAATACTGTAATTTTCGTAAAGATCAAGCTTGGTGGAATCGGCAAAGGTCACGCTTATCTTTCTATAGCCGTCGTGCTCGTCCTCGAAAATATTAACAGTGTTTTCGCCGACCTTGAAGCTTTCTGTAGGGCTGTCCTTTTCTTCGGTCGATTCTTCCTGCGATTCCTCGGAAGATTCATCATCCGAAACCTCGGTCGACACTTCGTCGGATTCCTCCTCCGAAACTTCGTCCGAAACCTCTGCCGACACTTCGTCCGAAACCTCTGCCGACGCTTCGGTCGATTCCTCAACCGAGGATTCGGGAATTTCGGAAATGTCCTTGCTTTCGGCAACAGACGATTCATCGTTTACCGCTTCGTTACAAGCGACCAGCGAAAACGCAAACACAGCTATAAGTAATAATGCAATAACCTTTTTCATAAAAAAATAATCTCCTTGCCTTTTGCTTTCACAATATAAGACGAACGTTTTGCGGTTTTGTCACATATTTTTTAAAAATTTTCAGTTTTTTCTTCGTCGTTGAGAGTTGGCTTGGGTATAGGAGTTATATTTTTGCAATCGTAAATCTTTTTCGGGAAAATAAAAAGCGGAACCATATTGTCGTTATCGTGAGTAACGATATAAAATTTATCGCCGACAATAGAATAAACGTGCTCACGGTTTTGGGGCTCAAAGCGTCCGAAGTATTTGAAGTAAAACGCCACCTTTCGCATCTTGCGGTTGTGGTAGGCGGTGATAACTTCCTCCCTATCGTTAATGCGCTCAAGCGTATCCTCGTAATAGCGAAACGTAACGTCGGTATTTTTCTTGCGGAGGTCGTTAACTATAGAAATGATTATGGGTACAAGCACTATTCCGAAAATAACGGTTAAGCCGACCAAAGCGCCGACCGTGATCGCAAAATGCCAATCGTACCTCGACGATAAAGTGCGCAAGGTTATAAAAACGGCAATATATATGAACAGCATGACACCGCCTAAAGCGTATATGACGCTATTGGTTTTCGATAAAAGCCGACGGATATAACCGTCCGTAAGCAGCTGCTTTTCTTCATTATACATAATTGTCCTCCTCGGAGCTTGATGTGACTTTATTATATATAACGGTACCATGTAAGTCAAGAAAAAACAAAACCGATAAGACTGTCACGTCAAATCGGTTTTTTGTGTTGGTTGGGGCGATATAAAAAAATCAACGGCAACGCCGTTGTATATCATCAATTTCGAAGAAATTGTATATCATCAAAGCAGAATGCTTTGTATATCATCATTGCGAAAGCTTTTTGATACACACCTTCGGTGTGATGATATACGCCTTCGGCGATGATATACAGCTCCCTTGGAGCTGA
>JAZOTA010000069.1:0-12559 GCA_045657425.1 Eubacteriales bacterium | reverse complement strand
TATCTTGCAGTTTGAAGAGGTGAAAGTTTCATTAAAATGACACTCCGTATTTTTGATATATATTCAAAACCAATCCATTATAACTTATTTATAGACAAAAGTAAATAGGATTTTGCATTTTTACCGCAAATTTAAAGGTTTTCGGGCTTAAAAACCGGCATCAACTGCAATTTGAAAAGGTTGCGGTTATGCATCGCGTCGATTTGTTCCTTCGTTTTCTCATCGTCAATAATACCGGTGCGGATATACTTGTCAAGCGTGTCGTAAGAAAAACCGAGGTTTTCCTCGTCGGTCTTGCCGCAGAGTCCGTCGATCGGCACCTTGTCGACAAGCTCGTCGGGCAGTCCCAATTCCCTGCCGACCGCCTTGACCTCGGTAACCGTCAAATTCGACATAGGACTGAAATCGCCCACCGAATCACCATATCTCGTCGAGTAGCCGACCCAGTCCTCGGAAAGGTTACAGGTGTTGCAAACACGTCCGTTACAGCTTTGCGAAACGGCATAAAGCGTCGACATACGAATTCTCGGAGGCAGATTCATCTTCGCCTGCTCTGAAAGAGTGACTCCCTTGGGCAGATTGCTTATCACGCCGTCGACAGCGTCCTTGATATTTATTACGTAGTGCTTTATATCCAAATGATTTACAAGTAAAAACGCCTTGTCGATATCGTGTTGCTCGCCCTTCGGCATAAGCACACCGATAACGCGCTCCCTACCCAACGCCTCGACGCAAAGCGCCGCAGCAACCGAGCTGTCCTTGCCGCCCGAAATGCCTATTACCGCGTTGCAGTCCTTTCCGTTTTCCTCGAAAAACGACCTTATCCACAAAACACAATCATCCTTGATTCTCTTTGCATCAAACATATCCAAAACCTCAATAAGTTATACTTTCCGTATTATCCTCGGAATATTCTATCTCCTCGGAAATAATGCTTGCAAGAACGGCAATATCGTTTAGCGTTTTTGCGCCTTGCGACACGATAAGCGAAGAAAGCAATCTCTCGCAGAACAGACAAAACGCTAATCGTGCACAGAAATCGTCAAAATCAAACGCTTCGGTGCAATGGCGGTAAACGAAATATGCCAAAGCCCTTTCCAAGTATTCGTCCCAACCGACCGCGCGCTTTTTAACCGAGTAATTCAAAAACAATTCTCGGTGCGATTCGTCAAGATATTCAAGATTCCCGATAATTTCCAATGCTTCGCCGTCGTCAAGTATATCGATTCCGTAATCGGCACATATCTTTTCGATACGCGCTTGATAATCAAGCGTTCTTTCGCGCAATATCTCATAAACCCTTTCGCGCTCAAGCCGTCCGTTAAAGGCCAAACACAAATCCTCGGCATCGGTTTCGCCGATTTCTTCCATAATATAATAATTCGGTGACGAAAGTATCAGCCTCGCCGCCTCGTGGCAGGACATACCCAACCCCACCTCGGCAACGTCGGTGTAATTGTAAAATCGCGGATGCTCACGGCAGATATCGCAAAGATATTCCTCGCCAATGTTCAGTATTATCCTGCACAAGCCCTTATCGTCAAGATGCGGACATCTGTCCCTCTCGCAAAGCTTAAAATGCGGCGTTTCATCATGCGAAATACTGTCGGCAATAATCTTACCGTAGCCACATTCAAGCGACTTGTACCTTTCAAGCGTACCGCCGTCAATGTCGATCTCCCAGCCGATGCAACAGCTATGCTCACATTTATCCGCGATACATATAAACTTTTTGTAATATTCGGGTGCGTAAAGCTTCATAATATGCGCCTTTTCATTATTTTCTCATCAGCAAAGCAAAAGCGAATAAACCGTTTCTCCGCCGTTGACGAAAATTTCCAAAATATATTCGTCGCGCAGGATCTTTAAATCGTTCACTTTACCCTTGTGAACAAGATTCGGGCGCGATTCCCTTTCTACAACAAAGCCGTCATCGGTAATTTTAACTGCGTTATCCTCGCTTTTAAGCAGATGCGTGACCTCTTTTGCAGGTCTGCCGCAAATATGCCCGTTCTCGACGACTATCTCACGCGGAATCGATAAACACCCCACGTCCTTGCCTTTTACAAATCCCGAATAGCTCCAACCGGGTATCCAAGTCATCAAAAGCGGTTCTCCGTCTGCCGAAGCAAACGCCTGACCTGCATATTGGTCGGGGCCCTTATCAAAGCGGTCGGACAGCTCGCAATCGAATTTCCCGTTTTCAAGCGTACCGAGCATTATCTGGAAGAAATGCGTTTCATCGAGATTGCAAACCGAGGTCGAAAGCAGACATTTTTTGCCGCCAAGCGGCACGATAGAGGGACATTCAGCATATTTCGCCGCCTCCCACTCGCCCAAAACCGATTGAAACTCCCAATTCAGCAAGTCCTCACTGCGGTACAAAAGCAAACGCGCAGTCTTTGTTTGCGGATGCCCCGAAGCAACCACGCAATAATATACTCCGTCGATGCAACAAACCGCAGGGTCGCGAAAATCGGGTCCACCCTCGGGCGGAAAGGTTGAAATCACAGGGTTTCCGCTGTATTTTTCAAAATTAACGCCGTCCTCGGACACCGCAACCGCAATAACCGAAACGGCAGTGATTCCCGCATAAAACAAATAAAGCTTGTCATCCTTAACTATCGCCGTGCCCGACCAGCATCCGCTTTTGTCATAGGGCATATCGGGTGTCAACGCTATCGGCAATTCCTCCCATTCAAGGAAATCCTTCGTACGCGCGTGTCCCCAATGCATCGGCTCCTGCCAAGGAATCTCGTGATTCGGCGCGTGCTGATAAAACACATGGTAATAACCGTTGAAATAAACAAGCCCGTTCGGGTCGTTCATCCACCCCTTTTTCGGTCTGTAGTGATATTTAAGCGGTTTTGTGTAATCCACTTTCGCACCTCCTATAAGACTTTCAGCCTTTAATATACCAAGTCGGAACAGGGTTTTGCATATTATCGTACCAAGTCAAAACCTCTTTCGCTTGATTCAACATCGTATCAATCTCTTTCTGTCCAAACGGAATGGCCCAATACACCGACGAAAGCGTGTTACTTGAAATATAAAGCGCAAGCAATTTCCAAAATTCCAATGGCACGTCGCCGTCAAAATAGCCGTCGACCATACCCGATGCAAAAATCGGCGCCTTTTGTGCGCACCACACGATACGGTTGAACTCCTCCCAAGGGTCACCGTAATCGTTACGGTTGAAATCGATGATAAAAAGCTTGCCGCCACGGTCAATCATCATATTTCCGATATGATAATCGCCGTGCTGATATGCTTGAGGTCTACCCTTCAACAAACGGCGGTTTTCGTTTATGTAATCGATAAACGCCTGCCCGTTTTCGTATTTTATCGGGCATTCGCCGTACGTTTTGATTTTATAGTCCATTTTGCGATTAAATCGCAGCTCCCAATCCTCCTGCAATGCAGGTGCGGGAATCGAATGTATCTTGCGAAGAATTTTTCCCGATTCAATGCCGTACCTATACTGCGTTTCATTCGAGTATCGCTCCATAACCGCCTCGGCATCTTCCCCGTCGATCCAGCTTTGTACCGAATAAACGCCGTCCTCGCACTTTCCGAATTCGATCGGTCTGCACATCGGCACACCCAAATCAAAAACGCGCTTCATCATATAAAATTCAGACTGCTTTTTATCGTACTGTTCAATATTTGACACGCGCAAAAGATATTTAGTGCCTTTTTCGTCACTGACGCAGTATTTCTTGTCACTCGACCAGCCTTTGTTTATCGGCTCTTTCGTAATGAATTTCATTTGAATCTCCCCGGCAGTAAAATTGTTAGGTGTATTATACCATAAACGAAAAATAAGTGCAAGAGCGTTGTCGTTTATCGGTTTGTCGGAGCAAACCGCGGAATTCTGTTTAACACCCTCGGTCGTTTTGCATATACTTTTTATATAAATAACAACCAAGGTGTTTTTATGGCTATAAACAATTTTTTCGAGCCCTTATCTTCACGGCATCCGTCGGCGGTCGCTTACGTCAGCGGCAGTTCCGGGTACAGCTTAATCAAGGGCATAGTGCGGTTTTATCGGTCGGCGTACGGCGTTTTTGTCGTCGCTCAAGTAAGCGGACTGCCTATCGGCAGTATGTGCGCAAGTCCGATTTTCGGGTTTCATATACACGAAGGCGCAAGCTGCAGCGGTAACGCCGACGACCCGTTTGCCGATACTCTGACACATTACAACCCAAAGGGCTGCCAACATCCGTATCACGCAGGGGATCTGCCGCCGCTGTTCGGCGCAAACGGATATGCGTATTCCGCGGTGCTGACTAACAGATTTACAATCGACGAGATCATCGGGAAAACGATAGTTATACATTCATCCCCCGACGATTTCACAAGTCAACCGTCGGGAAACGCAGGCAAAAAGATCGCGTGCGGTGTAATCACGCACCAATCTTAACACCCTCTCCCCTCCTCGCGCCGTTGTTTTATCGAATGTCGCATCCTCTCAACAAACAAAGAAACCGCCGAGGTAATTTTCTCCTCGGCGGTGTTATCTTATGCCATTGACGGTTGCCTATACAGAGTTGGTTTTTTCAACACACTGCAAGGTTTTTTATTGAAAAGAAACGGGGTTTGTTTCGCCGTTAGCGAATGCGTTGGGACCCGGGTCGGACATCGAAAAATACATTTTTGCGGCTTGTGTTGTACCAAAATCACAATTTGAGCCTGTGTTTTGAACCTTATTAAAGGCATCGCGGAACATTTGGTTATGCGCTTCCTCGCGATTTAACAGAAAATCGATTGTTTCGCGTACCTTTTTGTCTTCTATCTGTCTATACAGATACTCATATACTACCTTTGCACGCTGTTCGGATGCGATATTGCTCAACAAATCCGCACACAAATCTCCCGTAACAGTTACATAGTCAGCGGTCCAAGAATAGCCCGAGGCATTTATAAGCCCCGGATTAAGGCCGAGAATTACGTGGGTTTGGATTTCGCCCGAGGGAACTTTTGTGGCATCTACATTGTGACCGTTCAAAAGATTTATGGTTTGTGCGACCATTTCCATATGACCCAATTCCTCGGCGGCAATATCAAGAAACAAATCCTTTATCTCCGGATCCTTAACTCGAAAGCTTTGCGACATATATTGCATTGCCGCCTTTAATTCTCCGTTTCCTCCGCCGAGCTGTTCCTGCAAAAGCGCCGCATACTGTGGATTCGGTCGCTCTACCTCCACGGGGTGAAAAAGCATTTTCTCGTGTTTGAACATATTTATTTCCTCCTTATTTTATACGATATTATCTTTCTGTTTTTTCGAAAATTTATACTAAAGTATGTGCTTGTTTTCTTTTTGTATGATTAATATTTTTGAATTTACGTTCGGACTTTTGACACCCACTGCTCCCCGTTGTCCTCATCTTGGCTGCGCGCTGAAATATAACAAAGACGGAAAACTTATTGATAACCCCGCAACAGATGATAATAGGTCGATAAATAATAAAAGCCGATACACAGTCGACAGACCGCAGTATCGGCTTTTTTGTTTAATTTCCGCCGGGACCGTCTCGGCGTTCGCGCTTGTCGGCTACTTCGATTTTACCCACAATGTCTGACGGCTTTTTACTCTGTTTTGTGTTTTTGGTTTGTTTTTCTGTTTTACAGCATTTGTTTTTGGACATGGCTTTTACTCCTTTGTTTTATAAAATTCTTCTATACTATTTGTTGGCGGAAAACAGCGTTGCTCTTGGCAAACATAATAGGTTGTTTTGCTGTTTTTCAAAGGGTATGCTTCGGTTGGATTTTCAAGCAGAACAACCACGGCATCGGGCGGTAACGAAAGCGATATTTTGCTTTTGGAGGTATTCTCATCAAGCGCAACAGTAATTTTCATCGGTGGCTTTCTATGCTCCAAAAGCGATTTCAAGAACATTGCATAGCTTGTAGGAAAGTCTGATGCATTTTGAAGCATAAAGTTAATTTGCTTTTCCGATTCATTTTTATATTTTTCATCATCGGTAAGAAAAGACAATCGAACAAGGTTATAGCTCATAAGCGAGTTTCCGCTGGGGATGGCTCCGTCATAGGTTTCTTTGGGTTTTAGAATTAACTTTTCGTGCTCGTTACCGTATAGATAAAACCCACCGTCAGCGTCCCCAAAATCCGATATAACCTTATTTGAAAGCTGTTTTGCTCTGTCCAAATATTCCTCTTCCAAGGTTGTGCGGTATAAGAACAGCTGGGCGAAAATATAAGCTGCATAATCGTCCAAAAATCCTAACGCTCCACGCTTTCCCGAATGAAAACTAACGTAGAGTGTGTTTTCGTCGCAAAGATATTTTTGTATAAACGCATCTGCTTTTTGGGCGGCAACAAGGTATTTTTCTTTTTTGCTCACAAGATAAAGCTTGCACATTGCCGCAATCATCAAGCTGTTCCAAGAGGTTAAAATTTTCTCGTCGCGGTGAAGTGAATAACGTTTTTTACGATAATCGTAAAGCTTTGCCAAAAGCGGTTCAAAAGATTCATTCAAAAGGTCACTTTTTAGCAAATTGGGAATATTTTTTCCTTCGAAATTGCCTTTCGGGGTAATATCATACTTTTTATTAAAGCCTTCGCCGTTCGACTCTCCCAATATATCAATAATTTCTTGCGGGGTAAACAGATAGTATTTCCCCTCCTCGCCCTCGCTGTCTGCATCCTGCGAGCTGAAAAATCCGCCTTCAAGCGAGGTCATTTCTTTAAGAATATAGGTTGCTGTTTTTTCGGCAATTTCAAGATAAATGCTTTTATTCGTAACCGAATACGCTTTGCAATAAGCAAGAATCAAAAGTGCGTTATCATACAGCATTTTTTCGAAATGAGGAACCAAAAATATATTGTCGGTAGAATAACGGCAAAATCCAAATCCGATATGGTCAAACATTCCGCCTCGATACATTTGGATTAAGGTTTTTTCTGCCATATTTAAGCATACTTCCGTTTGAAATTGTTGGTAGTAATCAAGCAAAAACAGCAGATTATGGGGTGTTGGGAACTTCGGCGCATATCCAAAGCCGCCGTTGCTTTTGTCATAAATACGTTTATATTGCGCTACTGCCAAAAGTGTTAAATCAATATTATTTTTGTTTTTCGTGAATTCGGGTTTTCCAAGATGCTTTATTATTTCATTGGATTCTTCAAGCAAGACCTTGCGGTCATCAACCCATTTTTCCTGTATGACTTCCAACAGCTCTTTCAATCCGATCATTCCGCCCTTTGCCGTTTTTGGGAAATAGGTTCCTGCAAAAAACGGTTTTTGTTCCCAAGTCATAAAAATACTTGTGGGCCAACCACCACTGCCCGTGAATGCCTGACAAAACGACATATACACACTGTCAATATCGGGTCTTTCTTCTTTGTCAACCTTTATCGAAATAAAATATCTGTTCAACAAATCGGCAATTTCTTCGTCCTCAAAGCTCTCGTGTGCAAGCACGTGACACCAATGGCACGCGCTGTATCCAATGCTCAAAAAAATCGGCTTGTCTTCCCTTTTTGCTCGCTCAAATGCTTCGGCACACCACGGATACCAATCCACAGGGTTATCCTTATGCTGAAGCAGATATGGGCTTGTTTCATTTGCCAAACGATTACTCATAAACATACCTCCGTTTTTAATATTTTTAGCTTTTTCAAGCCCTTTATTCGAAAAATTGGTATGTATACGGTTTTAAGACAAATGTAAACACTATAAAGTGAGTTAAGTATATCCAAACTATTTTGGGACGGATTATTTGCGCTCACTCTAAATAAGGTGGTGATAAAATGAAACGAAACGAAATGCCCATCGGCTTTTCGATGGCTTTGGCAATGAATCCCGAAGCTATGCAGAAATTCGCCTTGCTCGTCGAGGACAAAAAGCAAACAATTATCGCAGGAACACACGGAATTAAATCAAAGGACGAAATGCAACGTTACGTTAACAATATTGTCAATGATAAATACCAAGCCTAAACGTTTTATAATTGTATAGAATAATAACGCCTTCCACAAATTCTATGTGAAAGGCGTTATTACATTACAAAAACAACAATCTATAGCCGAAAGCTTAAAATGCTATAAGCTATTCGCTTATTTATCGGTTCTGATTGTTTTGGTTGTTGCGGTTGTTTTGGTTATTCTGGTTGTTCTGGTTCTTTTGGTTGTTTTGGTTGTTCTGGTTGTTGCGATTGTTCTGATTGTTTTGGTTGTTTTGGTTGTTTTGGTTGTTTTGGTTGTTGCGATTGTTCTGGTAATTGTTTTCCATAATTAAATCCTTTCTTTATTGGTCTGTGTATAGTTTTTGCCTCACTCCGCCAAACTATACATATAATATTTGGGAGGGCTTTTATTTGCTTTTAATTCAAAACGGATTGGTTTTTACAATGGAAACCAACAAAGAAATACGCGCCGATATATTAATTGAAAAGGAAAGAATTGTTGAAATTTCAAAAAAATAATTCCGACAGAGCGTATGGAAATAATTGATGCTACAGGACTTGGCATATATCCCGGTTTTATTGATGCACATAGCCATATAGGAATTTCGGAAGAAAAGAAAACAAGTCAGGGCGATGCATCCAACGAGGGTACAAATCCAATCACGCCTGCCATACGCGCTATTGATGCAATAAATCCTATGGACAGCGCCTTTCACAATGCTTTGGCTGCCGGCATCACAGGCGTTATGGTTGGTCCGGGAAGCTCAAATCCAATCGGTGGGCAATTTGCCTTCATAAAAACCTTCGGCAGACGAATTGATGATATGATAGTACTTGCACCGTCTGCCATAAAGCTTGCCTTTGGTGAAAACCCAATGACCAATTATGGTCCAAATGGGAATATTCCTTCTACTCGCATGGGAATTGCATCATTAATTCGCGAAGAATTAACTCTTGCGATGCAATATTTTAACAATAACGGTTCACAGAAAACATTTACTATGGAGTGCTATCGAGATTTGTTTGAGGGTAAAATCCCAATGAAAGCACACGTGCACCGTGCCGATGATATTTTTACCGCCATTCGTATTGCGAACGAATTTGGGTTGGGACTCACTCTGGACCATTGTACCGAAGGGCATCTTATCGCCGAAGCCATTGCCGAAAGCGGTTATCCTGCTATCGTTGGACCCTCGCTTGCATCCCGAAGCAAGGACGAAGTAAGTCTTTCAGATTTTAAGACACCCGGAGAGCTTCAAAAAGCAGGAGTTTTAGTGGCGCTGACAACAGATCATCCGGTATCAAGAATACAATACCTTCCGCTTTGCGCGGCGCTTGCCGTTAAAGAAGGTATGAGCAAGTGGGGCGCATTACGCGCTATTACCATTGATGCCGCCCGTATCTGTCGTGTAGATCATCGATTAGGCAGTTTAAAAGTAGGTAAAGATGCCGATATAGCTATTTTTGACGGAGATCCTCTGGAAATCGCTTCCTCGATCAGATATACCATTGTCAACGGGAAAATCGCCTGGCAAAAAGGAAACAATTCATAGTTATATATATCTTATCGAACGGACTAACCGATGCGTTCTCGATATAGGTGTCAATAGTTGCGTTGCTATAGACAAAGAAAAGCCGCCGAGGAATTTCCTCGGCGGTGTGTTGATAAATAATTTACCGATATACTCTTTAGTATCTGCCAAAGTTCGCCTTTTTGTATAGTCCATAATGAAATTTATATGAAATGTTTTTGCCATATAATACTTCGGGCGAAATATTCGTTGCGCTCTTTTCTCGATACGAAAAGTGGAAGTATTGTTTATTCCCAATATTCTCAATCGCAGCTATAACATTACTATCGTATAACATTTGCAAAAACTCTTTTGGCTCTTCTACAAATTTAGGAATATCAGTTGCAGTTTCTAATATATAATTAACATATTCATTATACTTCTCGAGAAATTCATCATATGTAAATTGAGAATACGAAAAAAAGTCGAAAAATTTAGAAAAGTATTTATAATCGTCTTCTGTATAATAAAATGACAATTGATCTTTTAAAGAACTCAAAAAATATTCCGAATATGTGTTTTGAAATTCATCACTTGAATACGTTTCGTAATCAAAGCTTGTTGAATTTCCAAGTTTTCTTCGTTTCATCAAGTCTTGAAGTATTCTTAAAATTCGCTGGATATCTCTAGGTCGGCTCAAAGAAATTTTCAAAAACTCAATAAAAGCATTATCATATTCTCTTTCGGATGTATTTGTTGTTTTAATTTTCCATGGAAAATATCTATCCCACAACAAATTTTCCGAAGTATTTTGCTCATAAGACAACAATTTATTGGCCATTTCATATAACGATGAGGATGGATAATCGATATATGTAGTTCTCCATTCCAAAAAAACCGAATTGTCCGCTAATTTATTTGTAGCATTTTGAAGATTTAACGAATTAAAAATATCGGGCCTCAAAAGTAAAACAACACGCATTCGCCCCCTACTATCTCGCACGTTAGCAAATAGTTCTGTATTTAGTGACCAACAAGCAGTAACTAACCCCTTTATACACTCCAAGTACTCGGTGTATGGAATTTGAGAAGGTCGTATGTCAATACCATCAATGAACAGAGTTATATCTTTTGTTAACTTTAGCGTATTAAAGCTATCAGAAAACTTTTCTGCGATGTAATATAGGTTCATTTGTAATCGCTGTTCATTAAACTCATATGTAGTTCCTGTATCAGCTCCGATTTCCGCATATTTGCTCACCAACTTTGCAAAAACTTCGCTTTGGTCAATAATCTTAAATGCGTTTATTATCTCTGGAGAAAAAGCTTTGTTGTAGTATTCATCTATTGCTATATTCAACGAATCCAAAGAAGTTTTATTAAAAATCGATGCAACCCTTTCATTATCCGTAACGCTTTTTGCAAGAATAAGTAAAAGTATCGTTTTCCAAATATCTACATATCCACTTATATCGATATGTTTCTTCTTTTTTAACTCGTAAAATTTTTCATAATCGGTTCCGCTGATAAACTTTAAAATCCCTTTATTGTTTTTAAACTCGCTATTACATAAGTAAGTCGCATATGCCGTTTTTCCTGTTCCTTTTTCGCCTATTAGGAAATATATATTGTTTTTCAACAAATCATCTAGATAACTGTTTCGAACAAAAATATTCGAAAACAACATCTTGTTACTTCTCTGTGAATAATTTTGAGCATCGGAAAAACCCAGATTTAATTCTTGTATAGCTTTCATGAAACATTCTCCTTTACTTTTATCTCCAAATATCGTCGCATGGTCAAAATTTTTAAAATCATATATTTATGTCATTTTCAGCCACTATTTATATAATGTCGAAAACAACCGAAATGTCTATAAAAAAGTCAAATAATTTTTAATCCTTTGATTTTTCAGAAGTCAAAGGTAAAACATCCATGCATGTTGTAATTATCAGCAATACTTTTTCTAAAAAACAAAACAGCCGAGGTTTCAAACCCTCCGCTGTTTATGTTTAGGTTGTGTTTTATCTGTATAAAGTTTTCCATATATGAGGCAATCGTGCAACCCGTCATTCAACGGAAAACAATGGCGCAAATGTCCTTCCCTTGTAAAGCCGTTCTTTTCGAGAACTCTTTGTGATGCAACGTTATTCGGCTCGACGGATGTGAAGATGCGTTCAAGCTTTAGTTGTTCAAAGCCGAATTTCACAACCGCTTTTACGCATTCGGTCATAATACCTTTGTTCCAATACTTACGGTCAAGGAAATAGCCGATGTTTGCAGCAGTATTATTATTTTGAAAATCGCTTAAAAGGATTCTGCCCAAAACCTCGTCGGTATTGCGGTCTGCAATAGTCCAATTGTATTCACGGCATTTTTCAAAGGCATTTATTTGGTTTTGGATGATTTTCTTTGCTTGTTCAAGGTTTGCAGGTGGTTTGCCGTAACCCAAATAATATTTCAATGCGTCGGCGTCACTATATATTTCAAAATACTTTTCGCAATCCTGCTCAGGTTTTACTTGTCGCAAAATGATGTTATCGCTAACTGTAATCGGCTGAAATTCAGCAAATATTTCTTTGGATGTCATAAAATCAAACCTCAATTCTTCCGAAATGCATCAGTTTAAATAATACTCCATGTAAGATTAAATTTTAGTTTTAGGCCAACAACGAAAACATATTATATTTCCATCCGGGTCTCTGAAATGCACTGACTTTGCGCCCCATGGATATGTTTTGGGTCCAGCTACAAATTGAACATTTAATTCTTTTAGCTTTAACACCCAACTATCAATCTCATCAAGATTAAATCCTATAGTCATTTTTCCTGTTCCATGATACTGGTCGAAGTTAAAGTTCATATCCGATTCTGCAGCCATTTGAGAATACAATGTAATCCTTAAAGAGCCTATTTCAAATTGGGTATGGATCTTATTTTTTTCGATAGAAATGTCAAATAGTTTCTCGTAAAACCCAACGAGATTTAGTACGTCTTCTGTGATCAACGTAATATCTGTAAATATCATTTTTAACTCCTTTACAAGCAATTGCGTATTTCACACGGATTCTCCAAATAAATTGGGTTTGGTTACTGTTCCTTTTGAGTAAAATATTT
>JAZOTA010000068.1:0-7140 GCA_045657425.1 Eubacteriales bacterium | reverse complement strand
TTTCTTATTAAGCTTAAGGGCTACGGACTTTGCGGTATCGAGGGCTATTACAACGAATATACTCCCGAAATGCAAGCATATTTCCAAAAGCTTGCAAAAGAGCTTAATCTTGAAATTTCCGGCGGTACCGATTATCACGCAAAAATGAAGCCGCATATCGAAATAGGTGTCGGTCAGGAAAAGCTGCCGATGCAAATTCCGTATTCGGTTCTTGAAAATATTAAAAAAATCGTTTCTCAAAAAAATGAAAATTAACAAAGAAAACCTATTTTCAATCATAAACGGCTTGATTGAAAATAACGAAAAGGATTCACCGATAATAATAGCAATAGACGGCAGGGCAGCATCGGGAAAAACAACTTTAACAAAGCGTTTTGAAAAAGATGGCATAACCGTTATCCATACCGATGATTTTTACCGTGCGAAAAATGAAAAGGGCGAGCTCGAAATAAGCGAATTCGACGGCAATTTCGATTTTAACCGTTTTAAAAGGGAAGTCGTTGATAACTTAACTCAAAAGAGCTTTTCTTACGGGGTGTTCGATTGCCGCGAACAAAAAATCGTTAAGACCGTTTCGGTGGCTTTACCAAAATGTATAATCATCGAGGGCACTTACAGTCATAATCCGAATCTTGGCGATTATGCCGATTTGAAGGTATTTTTCAATATCGAAGAAAACACACAAAAAGAACGCATTATCAAGCGCAACGGTGAATCAGCTTACGAAAACTTTAAAAAGCTTTGGATTCAAGCTGAAGAAAGATATTTTAATCACTACGGAATAAAACAAATGTCCGATTATATCGTTACGGAGGAAAACAATGGGCACATTTAACTACAAAGAAAACCAATTTTATCTCAACGGAGAACCTATCCAAATCCTTTCGGGTTCTATCCATTATTTCAGAACTGTACCCGAATATTGGTACGATAGACTTTTAAAGCTTAAGCAGTGCGGATTTAATACCGTTGAAACTTATATTTGCTGGAACCTTCACGAGCGTAAAGAGGGAACTTTTGATTTTACCGGTATTCTCGATCTCGGACGTTTTATCGATCTCGCAAACGAGCTCGGTCTTCTTTGCATCATCCGTCCCGGTCCCTATATTTGCGCAGAGTGGGATTACGGTGGAATCCCCTCGTGGTTGCTCACTCACCGCGATATGCATATCCGTTGCATGGACGATGAATTCCTTAAATACGAAACCCGTTATCTCGATCAGGTTTTCAATATCGTTCGTCCCCGTCTTATTACAAACGGCGGTAACGTAATAATGATGCAGGTTGAAAACGAATACGGCTCCTTCGGTAACGATCACGAATATATCAAATTCCTTGCGGATTACTACCGCAAAAACGGTATCGACGTTGTATTGTTCACCTCCGACGGACCTTCGAACTTCTTCTTTGGCGGCGGTACGGTTGACGGCATTTTGAAAACCGGTAACTTCGGCTCGCATTGGAAGGAAAGCTTCGATTTCATCCGTAATTATTCCGATAATTCCGAACCTGTTATGTGCTCTGAATTCTGGGAGGGCTGGTTCGATTCCTGGAACGATGTTCACCACAGACGTGAACCCGATGACGTAGCGGAACAGCTTGACGGAATGCTCGGTTCTGGCGGTAACGTAAACTTCTATATGTTCTGCGGCGGTACTAATTTCGCATTCAACAACGGCGCAAACGTTTACGAAAAATATTGTCCTCAAACCACAAGCTACGATTATGATGCCGCACTCACCGAAGCGGGTGATTTAACAAAACGCTTCTATGAGGTTCGTGCCGTAGCCGAAAAGTATTTCAAAAATCTTCCTGAAATCACGGTTAAGAATACCGAAAAGAAGGCATACGGCGAGCTTAAGCTTACCGAATCCGCAAATCTTTTTAATAACCTTAATAATCTTTCTTCTCCCGTTAAAAGCTCTCACCCCAAAACTATGGAAGAGCTCGGTTGCGATTTCGGTTTTACTCTTTATTCAACCGTTATTGATTATCCTGTTGAAGCACCGCTTATTATCGATCCTATCCGCGACAGAGCATTGATTTATATCAACGGTGAATTCAAAGGTGTAAAAGAGCGTGACAGACGTAACGATGAAATTATCGTTTCAGTAAAACGCGGCGAAAAGGTTAAGATTGATATCCTTATCGAGAATATGGGGCGTGTTAACTACGGTACCGAAATGGCAAGCAACGAAAAGGGTCTTGTGCGTTCTGCCCGACTCGGTCAGCAATATCTCTTCGGCTGGACGATGTATCCTCTTACTATGGACGACCTCTCCAAGCTTGAATATGTTGCACACGACGGCGCTACCGAACAAACAAGCACCTTCTTCCGCGGTACTCTTAATATCGAAGGCGCTCCCAACGATACTTTCTTGCGTCTTGACAGCTTCCATAAGGGCTTCGTTACTGTAAACGGTTTTAACGTCGGCAGATATTGGACCGATGCAGGCCCTACAAAAACACTTTATATTCCTGCACCTATCCTTAAAGAGGGCGACAATGAAATTATTGTTTTCGAGCTTCACGGATGCAGCGATAATAACGTTTGCTTCGTAGATGAGCCCGATTTAGGTTAAGCTTTTATCGGTTAACACCGAATGCATTCCCTAATTTTTTAAAGCGAGGAACGGTTTATGTTTAAAAAAATGATCGCACTTACTTTAGTAATACTATTCATATCATCGGCGTTTTCCTGCGTTGCACAAGATGAGAATAGTGTTATGCTCGGCGACATTAACGGTGATAGCGTTATCGACAAATATGACTATATTGCCTGCAAACGTTGGATTTTGGATTCCATTACGCTTGACGACTCACAGAAAGAGGCGGCTGACGTAAATATCGATGGAATCATTGACGTGTACGATTATGTTCTAATCAAGCGTCACGTTCTTAAAACATACGTTATCGAACAACCCGAACCCGAACTTGAACCTACTTATATTCCGAACATTTTAAGCGCAGGCAAACGTTATACTTCATCTGTTGCTCCTGCTCATAATTATCCCGATAGCTATAATTGCGAATTGACCGACGGTGTTTATGACGTTGCGGCAAGTTACGGCTCGGGCTCCTTCTGCGGTTATAATTCAACGACCGACATTACCGTTGAACTCGGTGTTGACGGAAAAAACATCAACAAGTTTGAAGTTTCCTATCTTTCGGTCAATGAAGCGGGCATTAATATTCCAAAGAGCATAAGTGTCAGCGGATCAAATGACAACAAAACCTGGACTTCGCTCGGAAATATGCAAATCCCTGCATTTAAGGCAGATACGGTAATGCGCGCATCTCTTGAATTGAGTGCCGATGTAGAATACGAATATATCCGTTTTACCGTCGTACGTACTACCTCATGGGTATTCATTGATGAGGTATTTATCTATTCGAGCATTCCGAAAATGGTTATCGGCGAGGGCGGTGCAGTTACCGAATCCTATCTGAATGACCGACAAAGCGATGCAGAACTGATTGCAAACCTCAAAAAGGTTTCAACAGGTGTTAAAACCGACGTTTCGTTGGGCAGAACGCTCGTATCAAAGGGCTGTGATTATACCACGGTTTGCAAAGAATACGATTGGCGAAGCGGCGAAAGCGATACTCTCCTTACAGACGGCGGTATAACCGGCGCTCCCTTTGAGTTTGAAAATTGGGTTGGTATGAGCATTGCCGATAACGCATCGGTTACCGTTGATTTGGGCAAGGTCAGAAACGACGTTTTCGCATTTGAACTTCACTGCTTCAACCGCGTAGAAGCCTCAATCAATTTGCCGATATACTGCGATATTTCGGTTAGTACCGACGGCGACAACTTTGTAAAACTTAAAAGAATCTATTCGCAAAACTGCAATCAGGAAAACTATGTGTTTTCTCTTGCTCTTCGCGAGCTTATAAACGTACGATACGTCAGATTTGACATTTCCAAGTACTCCGGCTATTGCTGGATTGAGGAGGCGGCGGTTTATGCTAATTTTTACGAAAAGGTAGAAACCTTGCCGCTTTACGGAGAGCTTGAATTCGAAACTACCGACGTTTTAAAATATTGGAGCTCTACTTCTTCCGATTACAACACAAGCAAAAATCTTTTGTACGGTCTTGACTGTCAGATCGTAACCGAAACGTTTATCGATTCCGAAACGGGCGAAAAGAATAACTATCCCGAAAATTCGGGACTTCTTACTGACGGAAAAACCACAAATGACGAATATTGCTATAACGGCATCTGGCATCAATTTTGCAGTGCAGGCGGCAGAAGAGTATATTTCGATTTGGGTGCGGTTTCTTCTGTAAGTGAACTTTCGATGCGCTTGTTAAAGAACGTCGGATGGAGCATACATATTCCCGAATACGTTTCACTGATTTTATCCGAAAACGGAAATGATTGGTATATTGCCGGACAGGTCGCTCCAATGCTTAATGAGGATAGCGGTATCACAACAGCAACTATCAAATTAGCAAAAGCGTACCGTGCAAGATACGTAATGATACGATTCGATACGGTTTCTCACGTATTTAGCGACGAAATCACCCTTACAGGTAAAAAGAATGTAAGCGGTGCAAGCTCTCTTACCGGACTTAATGTATATAAAGTGCCCGATAACGCAGAGAATCAATATTCCTATGCTTCTCCTTCCGAGGATATCCTCGGCGGTGTTAATGACGTATGTCTTATGTATCACACCGGTGGTAAAATGGACGAGGACTTTATGCTTCCTTACGTTGCTTACGTTGACGAAAACGGCAAAATTAAGGATTCGATGTTCGACGGATTTTTATTCCTGCCCACCACGGGACAGCTTCCCAGCGGAGGACGTCCTTACGGTACCTCGATTGCTTCGGACTGGCATTATCTTTTCGATGAGCTCTTTACCGCAGGCAAGAATCTTGATGCACTTAACAAGACTGCCGCTAAGGTCAATAAAGCCCTCGGTAAGAACGAAAAACTTAAAGTGTATTTCACAATTCCCCATATGGACGATACGCTTGTCGAATTTGGTGATATAGATTTCGACGGCAAGAACGATTCATTAACGTCGCTTTCAAACCGCGTATACGTCGCTAAATATTACGCAGAACGTCTTATTAAAGAATTTAACTCCAA
Source organism: Eubacteriales bacterium (assembly GCA_045657425.1). Taxonomy (GTDB): domain Bacteria; phylum Bacillota; class Clostridia; order Oscillospirales; family CAG-382; genus Coliplasma. Next base: position 2,033 of record JAZOTA010000068.1, on the reverse strand, counting down.
AAAATACGAAAATCTTGAGCTTCACGGCTTCTATTGGTTCCACGAATCAATTTCGGGCGGTGACGTTGAAACCTCCAAAGCTGTAAACAAGATGTTCGATGAAATCGGTTATCAGCTTTTCTGGATACCTTATTTCAATGCAGGCGGTTATTCGAGATGGGAAGAATTCGGCTTTGACGTCGGATGCTTGCAACCCAACTATGCCTTTTCGCTCGAGGTGCCCGAAAGCCGACTTCAGCATGCATCCGAGCTTGCAAAAAGATACGGAATGTGTGTTGAATTGGAAATCGATGCCGCAGCTATGCACGATCTCCGTTACTTTAAAAAGTATATGGGATATCTGTATTACGGTAAGGAATACGGATATATGGATGAAGCCATCCATATGTATTATCAAGGCGTTGGATATTTTGGCAATTCTGCCGCTTCCGATGATGCGAGATTGCGCTTGATATACGATTATACCTATCAATTTATGAAGGGTACGTTAAAAACTGTTCCCGATTCAGTTTCTAAACTGTTGTTTACCGCAAAACAAAATACACCGTTAAGGAACACGTTGAATAAAAATGCCGATCCGACGAATATATATCGAATCAGTATGTCACCCGAACACGGTACGATTAGTTTAGCGGAAGACGGTACGTTTGTATATTATCCGAACGGTGATTTTAAAGGTACCGACACCTTTACCTATCAGTATTCAAATTATCTTGGCTGGTCTGAAGAATGCACCGTAACGATTACGGTCAAATAGTGAGTTATTATGAACAAATTCAAAATGTGTCTTTCGCTTTTCAGCACCTTCTTTAAAATAGGCGCTTTCACGATCGGCGGCGGTTATGCTATGCTGCCGCTGATCCAACGAGAGGTTGCCGAAAAACGCAAATGGATCGAGGAATCCACAATGTTCGATATCGTAGCGATTGCCGAATCGACTCCCGGTCCGATAGCTATAAATACCGCAACCTTTGTCGGAACCCGCGCCTGCGGCTTTTGGGGCGCTTTTTCCGCAACGTTGGGAACGGTTTTGCCGTCGTTTATAATCATCACCTGTCTTTCTTTCATACTTGAAAAAATGCTCGATTACGAGGTAGTGAGATTTGCATTTAACGGTATTCGCGCAGGTGTTATCGCGCTCATCGTAAAAGCACTTTGGGGTATGGCAAAGCAATGCCCCAAAAACCTTATTGCTTGTATCCTCGCAGTTGCGGCTTTTGCTATCAAGCTTTTCACCGGTGTTAGCGTCTTGTTCATAATACTCGGCGGCGCTTTGCTTGGTCTTTCTGTGGCGATTGTTTCAAAGGGGAGGGAAAATAAATGATTTATCTTGAGCTATTTCTCACCTTTTTAAAAATCGGTGCATTTACCTTCGGCGGCGGTTATGCAATGCTCCCCTTTATGCAGCAGGAGGTATTGGCAAACAACTGGATGAATGAAGAACAATTGCTTAACTTCATCGCAGTTGCCGAATCGACCCCCGGTCCGGTTGCAATCAATATGGCAACCTATATCGGCGTTCAAACGGGTGGTATATTCGGCGCAATATGCGCAACGCTCGGCGTTGTGCTTCCGTCTTTCGTTGTGATTATGCTTGTTGCGAAGTTTTACGCGAAATATAAAAACAGCTTTGTTGTAAAAAGCTGTCTTGTAGGTCTTCGACCCGTAGTTGTGGGACTTATTGCGGCGGCTATAATTTCACTTGGATTCGGCGTGTTTTTCCCTGTTGGAATCTCGCTTTCGGCGTTTAATTTCCAATTTTTCGCATCACTCGTTATCTTTTCGATAGTCGTTGTCCTTGCACTGAAAAAGGTTAACCCGATCTATCTTATCCTCGGCTCCGCAGGAATGGGAATTCTTTGCGGTTATGCCGAAAAGCTGCTGTTTGTTGGTTGATAACAAATAGAGCTGTAAATAAAAGTCTTCCAAATAGGATAAACTCATAAAACGGAGTATATAATGGAATTAGTTGCAACCTGTCTGTTTGGGCTCGAGGGTTTGCTCGGAAGTCGGATCGTAGCCATGTCGTTCTG
>JAZOTA010000067.1:0-50717 GCA_045657425.1 Eubacteriales bacterium | reverse complement strand
TTGCATAGCAGCCGCCTTCGAAGTTGAAAACGCCGTTGTCATCCCAACCGTGTTCGTCGTCACCGATGAGGAGACGCTTAGGATCGGTGGAAAGGGTGGTCTTACCGGTACCGGAGAGACCGAAGAAGAGAGCGGTGTTTTCACCGTTCATATCGGTGTTTGCGGAGCAGTGCATGGAAGCGATGCCCTTGAGGGGGAGGTAGTAGTTCATCATGGAGAACATACCCTTCTTCATTTCGCCGCCGTACCAGGTGTTAAGGATAACCTGTTCACGAGAAGTGATGTTAAATACAACTGCGGTTTCAGAGTTGAGACCGAGTTCTTGATAGTTTTCAACCTTTGCCTTGGAAGCGTTGTAAACAACGAAATCGGGTTCGAAGGTTTCGAGTTCTTCAGCAGAGGGAGCGATGAACATGTTCTTGATGAAGTGTGCCTGCCATGCAACTTCAACGATGAAACGAACTGCCATACGGGTATCCTTGTTAGCGCCGCAGAATGCGTCAACAACAAAGAGTCTCTTGTTGGAAAGTTCTTTAACTGCGAGATCCTTCAAAACGTTCCAGGTTTCAACGGATGCAGGGTGGTTGTCGTTCTTGTATTCGTCGGAGGTCCACCAAACGGTATCCTTGGAGTTTTCGTCCATAACGATGTACTTGTCTTTGGGGGAACGGCCGGTGTAGATACCGGTCATAACGTTAACAGCGCCGAGTTCGCTGACCTGACCCTTTTCAAAGCCTTCGAGTTCAGGTTTGGTTTCTTCCACGAAAAGTTCTTCGTACGAGGGGTTGTGTACGATTTCGGTAGTACCGGTAATACCGTACTTGGTAAGGTTGAGTTCAGCCATTTCAAAAAACCTCTTTCATAATTTTATTCCTTAAATTGCCATTGTCTATGATACAATATTGAATCGACAAAATCAATATATCGTTAGTACATTTACACTCAAATTAATCACATATTTTTATGCAAAATCATTAAAAAACCGTATTCGATACAAAATCAGCGGCATCTTCACAAAATCCAACCCCGAAAAAATACTGTGAATACTGCGGTATTTTAGCACACAACCTTGACAAATTACACGCGCGCGTGTATAATTAACTATCTATAGTTTTATACGGAAAATAAAGGTTCTGTTAATGATAAAAACAGGAAAAATTTATGGATAAAAAGAGCTTAAGAGATAAAATTATCGAATATGTCATAATATCGGCCATTTGCATTTCAATCGTCATTATGATATTTTCTTTTCATAACCGCGGGTTTTCCTATACCGCCTATACCTCCGAATCGATAGAATATGTAAAAGCAGAGGTGTTGGAGGTTTTAGAGGAACAAATTGACGAGGATCTCGGTTATGAAAGAGGTTATCAAAAACTAAAGGTTGGGATTCTTGAAGGAAAAGCCAAAGGGCAAACCGCTGATATCGAAAACTACATTACGGTCGGTCACAGCGTTATTCTCGATGAAGGCGAGACCTTTATTGTTTGTGCCGACATTCCCGAAGGAATCGACCCGATTTTTTCGGTGTATAGCTACGACAGAAGTATCGGCATATTTTTTATAGTAGCATTATTTATCGCAATCGTAACCGCAATCGGCAGAAAAAGGGGCTTGCTTAGCTGTCTCGGCTTGATTTTTACGTTGTGTATGGTCGTGTGCTATATGGTTCCCGAGCTTTTCGAGGGAGGAAGCACTTTTTATGTAACGCTTGTCACGTTGGTTGCAAGTACGGTTGTCAGCTGCTTTTGCATCGGCGGTATCAGCGTAAAAACCTCGAACAATATTTTAAACACCCTGCTTGGTGTCGGAACTGCGTGTTTGATGTATTTCATCTTTACCTGCATTCTCCACATCGGCGGCTCGGCGATCGAAGAGGTTGAAATGCTTTCGCTTATTTCGAATAATACGGGACTTGAAATAAGCGGTGTGCTTTATGCAGGCGTTGCGATAAGCTCGCTCGGCGCGGTTATGGACGTTGCGGTTTCAATAGGCGCGGCGCTTTATGAAATAAAAACCGTCAGCAAAGAAGCGACCTTTAAAGAAATGTTTCGCTCGGGTATGAATATCGGACGCGATATGATAGGTACGATGACAAACACGCTTATTCTTGCGTTTGCGGGCGGAACCCTTGCGACGCTCGTCATATTTATGTCCTACGGAATACAGTTCCACCAACTTATTTCATCCAATTTCATTGCCGCAGAAATCGCGGGTGGAATTGCAGGCAGTCTTGGTATAGTCTTAACGGTACCGTTAAGCGCCTTGATTTGCTCCTATACTTTGAATAAAAAAATAAAAATAAAGAACTCTGGCAAAAAACACAGGAGGAATTATGAATCTTAAAAGAGTATCTTTCGTACTTGCAATCGCAATGCTTCTTTCGGTATTTTCGGTTGCAATTCCCTCGGTTTCTGTTTCGGCAGAAAGCGATGAGACTTATTCGGTTTATGAAGTGAAGTTTGAAAACTTCAGCATGAACGTTGGTGCCGATGAAACCGAGCGTAATTTTATTTGGCACAGCGACAGCATGGACGGTTACGTCGATTATGCTGTACGCAACGGCGACTCCTTCCCGAGCGAATATACCTCGGTATCAACAAGATTGACCAAATTTAACGGAAAATTTGTTCACCGCGCAACCGTTCTCGGCTTGGAATACGGTACCGAATATGTATATCGTTTAAGAAGCGGCGAATACGTTTCGGAAGTAAAATATTTTGACACCGATCCTATCGACAGCTTCAATTTCTTGTTTGTCGGTGACCCTCAAATGGGCGCAGGCAATCTTACCAACAATATTGCAAACTGGACACATACGTTGGACGTTGCAACCAAAATGTTCCCCGAAACCTCGCTCCTTGTTTCTGCGGGCGACCAGGTCGAAATTTCCACAAGACCTGAATTCTTCGCGGCATTTCTTGCACCGGAGCATTTGGATTCTCTCGCAATTGCAACCACAATCGGTAATCACGATTACAATTCCAACTTCCACAAGAACTATTTTAACGACCCCAACAACACTACCGACGGCAAGATCTACGGCGAAACAAAAGCCGGCGGCAACTATTGGTACACCTACAACAACGTGCTCTTTATGCATTTGAATTCCTGCAACATCTCTTGGGCAGAGCACAAGGAATTTATGCAAAAGGCAATAGCGGCTAATCCCGACGTCACCTGGAAGGTAGTTGTTACTCACTATAACTTCTTCGGCTCGAACGATTACTTCATCAACGAGCAAATTGTTCAGCGCCGCGAAGCCTTCGCTCCTATTGTTAAAGAGCTCGATATCGACGTTGTTCTCGCAGGACACGAGCACGTTAACTCCCGTGCTTATATGATCGACGGCCTTGAATACGATAAAACTCAAGGCAACGCATCCAGCGTTACCGACCCTGTCGGAGCTTTGTATTTCTCGGGCGGTACTCCCTCGGGTTCTAAATTCTACAAGCTGTTGAGCGATGCTCAGCTTCCTCACATAGCGTTTAAATTACAGGATACCATCACCTTCACAAACATCGAGGTAGACGGCGATTCCTTCAAGACCACCACCTACCGCGTATCCGACAAAAAGGTTCTCGATACGTTTGAAATCGTAAAGACCAAAAACGTTTCCGATCCGCTTAACGTTGATGTCGCAAACAAGAAGACCTATCAAACCAACGGCACCGTTTCGGGCACCTATCCTAACAGCAACAGCAAGCTCACCGACGGTGTTAAAGATTCCTTTGTTGGCTTTACCGGTTCTTCCGCAGACGTAACCGTTAACCTCGGTGAAGTTAAGAACGTTGACCGTTTCGTTGCAAGCGTTGGTACCTCCAAGGTTACCTCCACTGCAAAAGCACCCAAGACCGTTACGGTTTCTGTTTCCGAAAACGGAACAAGCTACACTTCTGTCGGAACTGTAAACGTTACCAACGATGCATCCAAGACCTTTGTTCCCGTTGAGCTTAAGCTTGATAAGGCGGTTAAAGCAAAATACGTTAAATTCTCGTTTGCGGCAAGCTCCTCGCTTACCCTCGTTTCCGAATTGGACGTTTTTGAAGAGCATATCCACGACGATGCAGAATGGTCGCATATTCACGAGCCGAACTATCACTTCGACGGCTTGAGGGTAAAGCGTTGTTCTTCCTGCGGTGTCGCTTATGAATACGAGTACGTTCCCAAGCTCGAAAGAGAAGAGGGCAACGATAACGTCGCGCTCGGTAAAAAATACGAGAACAGCGGAGTTATGTTAGACGATGGACAGGAAAAATATCCCGATGAAGACGGTACTACGATGACGGACAATAAGTTTGCATCCGAAACCGGCAAGTATAATGATCCCGCATATATCGGCTTCCATTCCAATTACGGCGATTACGCTCTTAACGGTTATTTCCATATCACCGTTGACCTCGAGGATTGCTACCATCTCGATAAGTTCGTAACCTATACCGCTTCCAAATATGCAACCGCAGGCGTTGTCGGACCTAAATCCGTTTCGGTTTACGTTTCGGTTGACGGCAAGGCGTGGGTATATGCAGGCACTGCAAATCCCACCGATACCGATAAAACCAGTATGCTCGAGGTCGTAATCGAGCCCGAAACCGTTCTCTACGGCAGATACGTTCAGTTCCGCTACGTTCCCTCTAATTCATTCGTAATGGTAGCAGAGGTTCAGGCCTTTGAAACCGATGTTGAAGAGCACGAGCACGTTGCAGGCGAATGGATCAAGGCACAAGAACCCACCCTTACCGAAGAAGGTAAAAATATCAAGACCTGTACCGTTTGCGGTATAACCCTTGAAACCGAATCGATTCCCAAGCTTAACGATAGCGTTTACGGTCAAAACCTTGTATACGGCAAGACCTATGATCGCTCGAGTCTTTACGTTAAGAACGGCGTAGCCAAATATCCCGATGAAACCGGCAAGACAATGACCGACGGCAAGGTTGCTCCCACCGATGCGGCTTATTCTAACCCTGCATATATGGGCTTCTACGTTAAAAATCAGGACTATATCGATCAAAAGTATTTCCACATTACCTTTGACCTCGGTAAAGTACACGAGCTTTCGAGATTCACAACCTACTATGCTACGTCGATGCAGAATAACTATGACGCAGGCGTTCAGGAACCTGCCAATGTTTCGATATATGTCTCGTCCGACAACAAGACCTGGCAATACGTTGACGGCGAAGACGTTGCCGACGTGACCGATGCGGGCTCTGCTTGTACCGACATCATTCTTAACATTCACGTAAATGCGCGTTACGTTCAGTTCAGATATACCGCAAAGAGTACCTTCGTAATGGTTTCCGAAACTGCGGTTTACGGCTTCGGCTCCGGTATTGAAGAGTACAAGCGCGGCGACGTTAACAACGACGGCGAGGTCGACAAGTACGACTATATCATAGTTAAAAGAGCGGTTGTAGGTGCAACCACCCTTACCGATGCACAGAAGCTTGCGGCTGACATAAACCGCAAGGACGGCGTTGAAAAGCTTGACTACATCCTTATCAAGCGCCACGTAATGGGCACTTATTCGATAGGTTAGAAGCAAACCGAACAATAACAAACAACCGTTTTGGAGGCTTATGAAAAGCAAAGTTATACATATATCGCTTATTATAGCGATGTTAGTCGGTGTTGTTGCGAATGCCTTTTCGACGTATGCATTTGCTGATGACCGAGAAAGCAGCAACGATTTTATAACGCTTGACACTGTTTGGAAATATCTCGACGATGGTACCGATCCTGCCGGAACAGGTGCAAGAACAAGTTGGACAACAATGGAGTTCGATGACAGCTCATGGAAGACCAACGCTGGCAAACAAGCCAAGTTCGGAGCAAAGGCAGGCGCATTAGGAACCTACAGTAACGGGATCACTCCGACCGTGTTGCTTAATCAGTATCAATCTAACGGAAAAAACCTTCCTGCATATTTCTTCCGCACGACGTTCGAGGTAGAAACGCTCCCGAAGGAAGGTACTTCGCTCGTAGGCGTCGTCAGTTACGACGATGCGGCTATAATCTATATCAACGGCCAAAAGGTCTATTCCTTTGCCGAGCCTGCGGCAGGATTTAGCAGTAATCTGTCCTACGGTGCGAGCCCTGCGCCGGGCGCGCCCGAAAGCGCGGTTATGGTTGTTGATTCAAGCATTCTTCGCGTCGGCAAAAACGTAATCGCGGTCGAGCTTCACCAAGCAAATGCTACCAGCTCGGATATCTATTTCGAAATGAGCTCGCTCAATTACGGAATCGGCGGTCATGAATATGTTACGATGAACGTCGGTCGTGATGAAACCGAACGTAACTTCGCTTGGTATTTCCCACTTGCAAACGGCAGCGTGCAATTTGCAGAGCGTAACGGTGATTCCTTCCCGCAAACCTACAATACGGTTAAAGCGGTCTCCACGGCACATAACGGAACCTATATCCACCGTGCAACGATCACAGGACTAAAGCCTGATACCGAATACGTATACCGCGTTGTTAACGATATGGTGGTTTCGGAGAATTATTATTTCGAAACCGACGGAACCGATTCATTCAATTTCCTTTTTGTGACCGATCCTCAGATGGGCGCTTCGGGTGATTTGAATAATGACGCGTTTAACTGGAACGCGACGCTTGAAGTAGCGGAAGAAATGTTCCCCGATACCTCGTTGATCATTTCTGCGGGAGATCAGATAAATTGGGATATCAGTGAAGCGCAGTATCGTATGTTCTTTTCTCCAAAAAATCTCACATCGCTTGCGTTAGCGCCCTCAATTGGCAATCACGATGCGACATCCTCGCTTTTCTCCGAGCACTTTAACACTCCGAACAATACTTTGAACGGGAAAGTTTACGGTGCGACCGAAGCGGGCGGAGATTATTGGTATACCTATAACAATGCGCTGTTCATCCACTTGAATACCAATAATTTGAGCGCGGCAGAGCATAAGGCGTTTATTCAAGCGGCGTTCGATGCAAACACCGACGTAACCTGGAGGATACTTGTAACCCACCAATCGCTCTTCAGCGGCGGCGGAAATCATATTAAGGATCCTATCATAGCGTTGCGTGATGTACTTGTTCCCGTTGTAAATGATTTTGACTTCGACGTTGTTCTTTCTGGACACGACCACATTTATTCACGAAGCTATATGATGGTCGACGGATATACTCCCGATACGTCTAACGGCAAGAATCAAAGCGTCACCGACCCTGAAGGTATACTTTACCTTGTCGGCGGCACAGCGTCGGGCTCGAAGCATTACGGTCTTTTAAGTGATGCGCAATCGTCTCACATTGCGTTCAAGACGAATTACGTCGTTACCTTCACAAACATCGAAATAACCGAAAAATCGTTTAAGCTGACCACTTATCGCACAAGCGACAAGGCGGTGATCGACACGTTCGAGATTATTAAAAACAACGACTATAAACTCGGAGATGTAAATAACGACGGCGAGGTCGACAAGTACGACTATATCATAGTTAAAAGAGCGGTTGTAGGTGCAACCACCCTTACCGATGTACAGAAGCTTGCGGCTGACATAAACCGCAAGGATGGCGTTGAAAAGTTTGACTACATCCTTATCAAGCGCCACGTAATGGGCACTTACACTATCGGTTAAAGCATTTATACCAACCAAAAACACCCGAAATCCTTCGGGTGTTTTTTTCACGAAAAAACTGCTATGCAAATCGCATAGCAGTTTTTGTATATCGGATTTTATTATTCATCCTGTGTAACAGTAACGTCGATCTTGATGGTCTTGAATTCGCCGTTGCCGTTGGAGATCATAATTTCTATCTCGTCGGTGCCTATGTAACCCTTCATAACCGTGTAGGTAAGCGAACCGTTTTCGCTGAGCTGAACCGAGCCGTAAAGAGGTGTCTTAACAAAGCGTACGTCGTAGCCCTTAACTTCGCCTATATTAACGACCCTTGCCTCTCGTCTTACTTCAAAGGTCATAGAATGATCGGTGAATTGGTCAAGCGGCTTTGCTTCGCCCTTGTTGGGGTGATAGTCAAGCTCGTCGCGGATGTAAAGAATTGTGTCATCGTGAATTGCTTTGTTGTATACGTTTGTATCGTTGCGGTAAAGCGTATATGCACCGGGAACTGCGCCTTGATAGTAAGCGTTAACGCCGTTCATAAATCCGTATTCATAGCCCGCACCAAGATATTCGCGGTATTTTTCAAGCGATTCTTCGCCTTGCTTGTTCGATTCAATCTCGATTTCGATGCCAACGCCGTAAAGCTTTGCAAGCTCTGCAATTGCCTTGAGTCTGGTGGGCTCGGTATCGTTGAACATATAGTTGGGCTGCCAGCAGGTTACGTCAAATCCGTAATAAATCGCATCCCAAATGCCATAGTTGTTGTTGTAATAGGGAAGCCATACTGTCTTGTAGCCGAGAGAATGAACGTACTTGTTGAATTCGATAACCGCCTTGGTATCGTGTGCGGTAGCAGGCGCCCAAAGATTGGGACGCATATTTTCAACCTGCCAATAGAAGCCCATCAATTCAACGTTTTCGTAATTCTTTGCCTTGAAGCCCTTAAGTGCTTCGTCAACCATCCACTTAAGACAGTCGTTGTAGTCCTTAAGTGTGGAAACCTTCTTGCCGTTAAAGGTATCGCCGATTATAGGGCAGTTAACGGCAAGCCAAACCTTTGCTTTGCCTTCAATGCCAAGCTCTTCGTTGATTCTCTTGCGAGCCGCATCAACGGCGTCCATATTAAGACCTTCGTAGTATACTTCTTTAAGCCACCAGGAATATGTTTCGTTTCTTTCGGGCTGCCAGTTCATCGGCTCTCTGGTGGTGAAGCAGAAGGAATCGAAGAGGAGCTTATCCGCCTTGCCGTCTTCACCGGTGGTGCACATATACTCGTATGCGGTCTGCTCGGTCAGAACGTGATAGGTGGTGCAGTGTTCGCCAACGGTGTTTCCGATACCTGTCCAAAGAATATCGCTTACACCGACTTCTTCAGGGTCGGGATATCTGCCGTAAACGATGTCTTTGTTAAGGGTAGCGGTCTTTGCCTTTTCGGCGTTCTTCTTACCCCAAATTTCCCATTCACCGACATAAACAAAGCTTGATGTTTTGTTATCGGGAACGGTTCCGAAGGTAAGGCGAACGTATCTTGCACGGTATTCGTCCTCGAATTCGCAGGTTCTGATATCGTGTCCTCTGTCAACCTTGCCGTAATCGGGGTTATGCTCTGCAAAAACGGTTACCCAATCCTTGCCGTTTTCGCTTACGCTTATGTAGTAAACAGGGGGAGTACACATACCCCAACTGCGCTTATCCTCAAAGGATATTACACAGCTGCTCACCGACATTACGTGTCCGAGGTCGGCAACAACGTGTCTGCCTGCGCCGCGGTGGAACATAAAGTAGTCGGAATCCTTGGGGTCCTTGCCCGCGCTGTGATACTTACCGTCGGTAAGCAATCCGATTTTTTCTATTTTTGTGTTGGAAGTGCCTTTTGCAAGTGCTTCCCAATGCTCAATGTCAAATTCAACGCCTTCGAGCTTCGCAAGGTTCTGAACCTTGTTATAGTCTGCATCGCTTTCGCTTACTTTAACGTTGGATTCGCCCAGATTAAGCTCGTAGTTGTATAAATCTTCAACAATGAGTGAGTGTTCGATCTCGCGTCCGAGCGTGTTATCGATAGTGCCGTCTTCACAGTATTCAAACGCCATGATCTCGTCAAGCACGAGATGGGATTTTTCCTGCGATGAGAACGTGATTCTGATGTACTGCGCGCTTACCGCTTTGGGGAACGAGAAATAATAATCGTACATAGCGGTAGGGTTAAGATAAGCGGGGGTAACGATCTGACCAATCTTTGTGAATTCCTTGTTATCGTTTGAAACCGAAACCGAAACCGATTTGGGAAGTCCTACGTCGTAATCAAGGATACGGAAGCATCTTACCGAAAGATCGGCAAGCTTGTGGTCATTGCCACCGAGGTCAAAGTCGATAGTAAGTGCCGCACCGCCTTCCCAGCCAACGTGAGTGTTGGAGTCAAAGATGATATCCATCATCTCGCCGTTGGTAAGCTTATTGCCGTTTTCGGGACGCTTTTCCCCTGCGGCTCTGCTGGGCGTGTAAGAGCGCTTGTAAAACAGGTTGTTAACCTTAAGCGAACGGTCGATCTCGTGTTCCATATAACTGTCGATCAACGCAACATTTTCGCTGAGAACGAATTCCGAAACCTCGGAAATGTCAGAGGTTTCATCGGTTGTGGCGGAGGTGTCCTCCGTGCTGTCTGTGCTTGTTGTTTCACCGCCGCTGCAAGCAACGAATGAAAGCAACAACAATGCCGAAAGTAATAGTGTCAAAAAGCGTTTCATAATAGAACCTCGTGGTCAGGTGGTGATAAAAATAGAATCCCGCCGTATATTTCAACGGCGGGCATTCAAACAAATGAAATGTTTTGGATTAGTCTACAAGGGTAATGGGCACGTATTCAGAGAAGCTCTTGCCAAAGGAAACGCCGCCGCCGAAGCATGCGTAGATGCCTTCGTCATCATCGCTTTCGTAGTCGATTTCTTCGCAGCAGCTACCGAAAGCGTAACCGAAAATCGAGCCTTCTTCAACAACGAAGTCTATATTGCCTGCCAAAACTGCCCAAGGAATTTTCTGCTCGTATACTTCATAGTCCTTCGCAACGCTTACCTTGTATTCATGGCTTCCGCTGGACATAACGCCGCCGAAGTGGTCGTAACCGATGTTCGAGCCGTCGGGCTGAGCGGAAATGGACCATTCGTTACCGTAACCGGAAGCGTAAGCTGCACTCCAATCCCAATAAGGATCACCGTTGGGTTCAAGATACTTAGCTTCGGTGGGGTCACCTGCAACCATAGCGGTCATAACGTGACGTCTGTGGAAGATGTGGGGCATGTTGGACTTGTAGTCAGCGTTGTCATAGGTTCTGGGCTTACCGGTCTTCATGGTGATCGCGGTGTAGAGATAATTCTCATCCCATGTCATGTAAAGAACCATATCGTAAGCTTCAGCCTTTTCGTCAGAGTTGTAGCTCCAATAGGTTTTGTCAAGATCGAACTTGATCTTGGTTGCGTATTCGTCTTTACCAACCGCGCCGTCGATGGTGGGAGCGGTTGCAGCCTTGCCGATTTCAACGTCGGGATAGGTGGGAAGTTCATATTCTTCTTCTTCCTCGGAGGTTTCATCGGAAACTTCTTCAGAGGTTTCTTCAGAGGTTTCATCGGAAACTTCTTCAGATACGGTTTCGGAAGCTTCTTCAGATGCTTCTTCAGAAGCTTCTTCAGATGCTTCTTCGGAAACTGCAACGGATTCTTCTTCGGATTCGTTGTCGGGGGTGGAAGCAGCTACGGAAGATTCTGCTTTGGAAAGATCTGCATTGCTTTGTTCAACAACTTCTTCGGAACAAGCAACGAGTGCAAACAGCATAAATACTGCAAGGATCAAGGATAATACTCTCATGATTTCCTCCTAAATTTTAACCTGCAACTTTGCAAGTGTTTTATATTATCATAATACTATCATATAAGTGGTTTTTTTGCAATTGTCAAAAATAGCATAATATCGCACTTGCTTTTTATGTGATTTGACGAAAAACAATCTTTTGCAAAAAATCTTAAGTTTTTATAAGGTTTTTTTCCTTTTCGATTGTATAATGAATGTAGAAATATTAAAAGAAAGGGAAAATGCCATGAATAAAACCGTTAAGAACGTTCTAATCCTAATAATACCTATTATAATGTTTTTTGTGTTGGTCGTTCCCTATAAGTATGCAAATCAAGGCTTTATTGTCGATTGGCTCGGATGCGGATGCCCTCAAATTGACGAATCTGGCAATCTTATTACCGATAATTTCAACGCCAACGATTTCACACGCCTTTTCTGGGCGGTAATTTCGGTTATCGCAACCGTTGTTTCGGTTTTTCTTTCCAAAAGGATACCAAAAGAAACGCTTTGGCTGCGCATTGTCTACGTTATATCGGTATTTGTCGCTTCGTGTGCTATATCCTATATGTTCTGTCAAAGTATGCTGTGGTGCTGAATAATTTAAAATAACTGTTGCAAAAACGAATAATTTGGTTTAAAATGTCTGCGGTTTAACAATTTTTTTGAAAGGCATATTAATGAAAACCAAATTGACTTGCAATCCGCGAGTATTTATATGGCTTTGCTCCATAGTTTATTTCACAAGCTATCTCACCCGTAACAGCTATAATGCCGTTATTTCCGAAATCACAACCGCACTTGGCACCTCTGCCGATGCAACGGGTTTGATCGGTACCTGCGCATTCCTTACGTACGGTATAGGCCAAATCGTATGCGGAATTATCGGGGATAAAATTTCTCCGCGCTTTATTATTCTGTCCGGCATCGGGGCAACTACCGTTTGTAACGTTGTGATGCCTCTTTTGAACGGCAACATCCCGTTGATGACTGTTCTGTGGGGAATTAACGGGTTCGCCCAGGCGATGTTCTGGCCTCCGCTTGTTCGCTTGATGGCAGAGCATCTGTCGAAGGATGACTACAACCGTGCCGTCGTTTCGGTAACGACCGCATCCTCGATCGGCAACATTCTGCTCTACCTTGTTTCGCCTCTTTGTATCTCGCTTTGCGGCTGGAATCTTGTGTTTTACATAACCGGCGCGGTAGGTGCAGTGATGGTATTTACCTGGTTTTTCGGAACAAAGTCATTGCCTGAAAGACCGGCTGAAACACAAATGCAGGGAAGCGGCGATGCAGAAGTTGCGCAAAACCGTCCCAAGCCCTCCGTCTTGAAAATTGTCACAAGCTCTGGAATGGTCTTGATACTTGCGGCAATTGTCCTGCAGGGAATGCTTCGCGATGGCTTGGCAACCTGGATGCCCTCGCTGATATCCGACACGTTTGGGCTTTCCAATGCGGTTTCTATTCTGACTGCGGTATTGCTTCCGATATTTGCAATAATCGGCATAAAAATCGCCGCCTTTATCGAAAACAAGCTCAAAAACGAGCTTCTTTGCGCCGCGGTGCTTTATGCGATAGGCTTTGTCTTCACTCTGTCGATTCTGCCGCTCTTGTCGGTAAGCCTTGTCGCATCGGTGATATTGATGTCGCTTATTACGGCGGCAATGCACGGCGTTAACCTGCTTTTGATAAGCCGCGTGCCGTTGCATTTTGCAAGGTTTGGCAAAATATCCACCGTTTCGGGATTGCTTAATGCGTTTACCTATATCGGCTCCGCCGCTTCAACTTACGGTTTTGCGGTATTTTCCGAAAAATACGGATGGTATTTCACCGTCGGATCGTGGGCAGTGATAACACTTGTCGGCGGTATAATGTGTCTGCTGAATGTCAAAAGATGGAAACGGTTCGTCTGATTATCTACCTATTATATATAAGAGCACAAAACAATAAAATACGACTTGTTAAAAGAACACCGTTGTCGAGCGAACGCAACGGTGTTTTTTTCTTGCTACGGTGTAAACCCCGAATTTTCTACAAAACATCCCAAAATGTTCCAAAAATATTTGTTAACAAATTCATAAAAACTATTGATTTTTTTTTGATATTGTGATAAAATCGTCAACGTATATAAGTATGCTGTGCGCATTCTGTTTACGGGTTTATGCCCGATTTTTAAACGACTTATGTAGTAAATACTATGGGTAGTGGGCACGGCAAGTAGTAAATACTATACCTTGGGAAGGAGCGGTAATTGTGAGTCCGCAGGATATTCGCGAAACCTTAATTTCGAGAACCATATATGTTATTGCGAACGAAGGTCTTGACAAAACCACCACAAAAGCCATAACTGCCGGAACCGGCATTAACGAAGCATACATATACCGCTATTTTTCCGGCAAAGAGGATTTGTTGGCAAAAACCTTCGAAAAATTGGATAACGAGCTTTTTGAAAAAACAATGCAGGAAATTCCTGTTATGTACATGTCCGAGCTTGAATTTAAAACTCGTTGCAGAAAGCTTTTCGATGCAATATGGACTTTTATGTTGGATAACCATGAACGTTGCATCGCATATATCCGTTATTTCTATTCGCAGTACTTCATCAAGCACTCAAACGAATTTCACGAAAAGCTTTATATACCGCTTGTCGAAAAATTCAAAGATGCATTTGTTGAAGAAGCAAACGTTTGGATGATACTTAACCACATCCTCAACGTAATGTTCGATTTTGCGATAAAAACACATAACAACCAAATGCCCAAGGAGGATAATTACTCCGAACATGTATTTCGCGTTGTTTATGAATCTGTAAAGCAGTATTTTAAGGAAGATAAGGAGTCTAAAGTTTCAGTATGAAAAAAGCAGTTGGCATAATCAGGACAACGCTGGTTTGGCTTGTTGTGTTGCTTGCGGTATCAATGATGATATTCACCGTTATTTCCGTAACGACCTTCAACCGTAACGACCGTAGCTTGTTCGGTTATAAAATGTACATAGTAAACTCCGACTCCATGGCCGCGACCGATTTTAACGCAGGTTCGCTTATCCTTGTTGAGGAGGTTGACCCCTCCACTCTTAAAGAGGGCGATATCATCACCTTCATGTCGCAGGATACCGAAAGCTTCGGCGAAACGATAACCCACAAAATTCGTCGTTTAACTACCGATGCGGAGGGCAACCCCGGCTTTGTCACCTACGGTACCACCACTAACACCGATGATGCAACCGTCGTTACCTATCCCTACATCCTCGGTCAGTATCAAACCGCGATCCCCGGTCTTGGTACCTTCTTTAACTTCTTAAAAACCACCCCCGGTTATTTCATCTGCATCTTCATCCCGTTCATGCTTATTATAATATATGAAGGTGTCAAGTTCTTCAACCTCTTCCGCAGATACAAGAAGGAACAAATGAGCGAAATGCAGGAAGAAAGAGAAAAGATCGAAGCCGAAAGAGAAGCAAACGCCAAGATGCTCGAAGAACTCAAGGCGTTGAAGGCACAGCTTGAGGGCAACCAAACCCAAACTGCTCCTGCCGAAACAGAATCTGCTGAAGCTTCTGAATCTTCCGAACCTACTGTGGATGCTGAAGAAACCCAACCTTCCGAACCCTCCGATCAAACCGATGAATCGGAAACAAAGGAGTAACCAATGACCAACTTTAAAAAGGTATGGAGCGTAATTACCACCGTATTGGTTGTGCTTATGGTTCTGTGCGCAGTGTTTTTAATGGGCTCACGCCTTATCGGATATGAATGCTATACCGTCATTTCCGGTAGTATGGAACCGACCTACAGCGTCGGCGACCTGCTTTACGTAAGTGAGGTTAACCCTGCAGAAATCAAAGAGGGCGATCCTATTACGTTTATATTAAATGAAGATTTAGTCGTCGCAACCCACCGTGTCGTCCGTGTTGATACCGAAAAACAACTCTTCTACACCAAGGGTGATGCAAACGACGTTGAAGATGCCGAACCCGTACATTACAAAAACGTTGTCGGCGTTCCCCAATTCTCAATCCCTGTTCTCGGCTACGTTTCGGATTTTGTCCAGAACCCTCCGGGAATGTATATAACCATCGGTATCGGTATAGTGCTTCTTATCCTCGTTTTCTTGCCCGATATGCTCGGCAAGAAGAAGCAAGAAGCAACCGACCCTGAAATCGCGGCGGCTCAGTCGGAAATTAATGCCGCTAACGAAGAAAACGAACGCCTTAAGGCGGAACTTGAACGACTTCGTGCCGAAATGGGTGCTAAAGAACCCGAATCGCCCGAATCGCCCGAGCAAACACCCGAATCGGCTGAACCTCTCGATGAATCGACCGAGGAAAAGCCCGAATAAGCTTGGTTTCAAAATTGTGCCGAAAATTGTATCAATTGAAAAAGCACAATTTAGAAATATAAAAATATTGAAGAAAGGAGGAAAAGGGCTCCATGAAACTTTCTAACTTTAGTAAACAAAATAAGCAAAACAAAAATAAAAATTTCAAAGGAGAAAAAACCATGAAGAACACCAAACTCAAAGTGTTGGTTATCACTCTTGCAGTGTGCTTGCTCGCTATGGGTTCCCTCGGCACCCTCGCTTGGTTCACCGCAGAAGATGAAGTAACCAACAACTTCCTCATCGCAGATTCTGAAGATGACGCTGATGAAATCTTCTCTATCGACGTTTGGGAAGACAAAACTTCCGAAGACACCTCTGACGAAGAAAAAATCCAGGATGGCATCAAATTTGAAGACCTCCAACCCGGCGACGACCTTTATAAGGAAGTTAACATTGAAAACACCGGCTACTACGCTCAGTACGTACGTGCTACCGTAACCGTTACCGGTGCTACCACTTGGCAAAAGCTCTATGGCAAGATTTATTGGAATCTTACCGAGCTTGCTACCGATGTAAACGCTGATTTCACTCTTTCTCGTGTTGTTTACAACGCTGATAAAGACACCATGACTTACGTTTACTACTACAACAACGAACTCGAAGCAGGCGATTTTGTTACCCTCTTCACCGACGTTAAGATCCCCACTGCTATGACTCAGTATGATGCAGCTGAACTTTCCGGCGAATTCGACATCAACGTTAAAGCTGAAGCAGTTCAGACCGCTAACGTTGGCGACAATGCTATCGCAGCATTCACTACCGTTGGTATGTATGAAGATGGCGGCGAATACACCGTTGTTGACACCGCTAAGGGTCTCGAAAGAATCCTTAACAACAAGGAACTCTGGGACAGAGCTACTCTTAACGACGAACTCGAGCTCGGCGATTCTTTGACCAACGCAGCAGGCAACAACGCTGTGCTTGATCTTAAGGAAGGCGAAATCGTTCTCGAAACCACCTACGTTCAAAACGAAGGCGTAATGGAAGTAAATGATGGTACGATCGTAGCAGGTACTCCGTCTGACTACTCCAACATCACCAAGGGTGCAGGTGCAGAAACCACCTATAACGATGTTGAAATCAAGTCCGCAGGCGGCGGCGTTGCAGCATCTGCTGGCGCGAAGGTTGTATACAACAGCGGCGAAATTTACGTTTCGACTAAGAGCACTTCCGGCCGTTACATTTTCTACGCTGAAGGCGCAGGTTCTGAAATCGTAATTAACGGCGGTAACTTCTCTTGGGCTGCTTCTGACAACCAAAAGCGTGCATACGTATATGCAGGCGCAGGCACTACCGTTATCATCAACGGTGGTACCTTCGGCAAAGCTTCTACCCGTTCCGACTACAAAGCTGGTATCCTTGGCTCCGGCACCGTTGTTATCAAGGGTGGTACCTTCGGCTTCGACCCCACCGCTTGGGTTGACACCGCAAATTACGACGTTGTTTATGACAGCACCGATAAGACATGGACCGTTAATGCTAAATAATTAAAATTTTAATGCATTTGGCAAACTAACGTTTCCTTTTCCTTTTAACTTTAAAAACGCATTCAACAATACGGCTTTTGCTGAATCGTGTTACAAATAATCAAGCCGAAAATTAACGAAAGGAGGACGCCTCTGTGAAAATTGAACAATTAACAAAAAGCATAACCGCGAAGGGCACACCCCTATCTCGTATGGCTTTATTGCGCAACGCTTGTGGAGGCGTTCTCGACATAACTAACTGCCTCCGTTCATTGGCGCTGACGGAGCGCAGTCTGCACTTGCGCCAAAGATAATTTAAGGAGATCATAGATACTATGATTAAAGTAACAAAACGCGCACTTCTCTCAAGCGCACTCGCACTTCTTGTTTGCGTTTCTATGCTCATCGGCACAACCTTCGCGTGGTTCACCGACAGCGTAACCTCTGCAAACAACGTCATAAAGTCCGGTAACCTCGATATCGAACTCGAATACTGGGATGGCGATTCTTGGGAGGATGTTTCGGGTAGAGCCGACGTTCTCACCAACAATCTTTTTGAACCGGGCGTAACCGAAATTGCATACCTCAGACTTGCAAACGCAGGTTCTCTCGCTCTCAAATACCAGCTCGGTATTAACATCGTATCTGAAAAAGAAGGCACCAACGCTGCAGGCGAAACCTTCAAGCTTTCCGATTACGTTATGTTCGGTGTAGTTGAAAACGTTAACGGCGAAACCGGCGCTTACGCTAACCGCGAAGATGCTGTTGCAGACATCGATTCTGCAAAGAAGATTTCTGCAGGCTACACCAAAGCGGCATCTATGAATGATGGCGACGAACTCTATTTCGCACTCGTAGTTTACATGCCCGAAACCGTTGGCAACGTTGCTAACCACAACGGTGTAGACGTTCCTCAAATCGACCTCGGTCTCAACGTATTTGCTACCCAGTACACCTTTGAAAGCGATAGCTTTGACCAATATTATGATGGTGAAGCTTCCGTTTGGTCCGGTGAAATCGATACCGAATGGTATTTCAACGATCCCGACGCTACCGAATTCGTAATCGGTAATGCAGAACAATTTGCTGGTTTTGCGGCTCTCGTTAACGGCACCGCTGGTAACGGCGTAACCACTTTTGCAGCAAGATCAACTCCCGCATACGAAACTTTCGAAGGCCAGACCATTAAGCTTGCTTCTAACATCGATCTCAACAACCTCGCATGGACTCCTATCGGTAATTGGGATAATGCATTCGAAGGTAACTTCGACGGTCAAGGTCACACCATCAGCAACCTCTACATTGATGATGCTGACGGCGAAGGCGTAGGTCTCTTTGGTGTAGTTGCAAAAGCAACTATCAAGAACCTCACTATTAAGAATGTTGATATCAATGCATATTCTATGGTTGCAGGCCTTGTTGGCGCTGCTTATCCCGCAGTAATCGAAAACTGTCACGTAACCGGCAATATTAATATCGTAGCTGAATGGGCATATGTTGCAGGTATTGCAGGTTATTGCTACTACGAAACTCAAGTTAACGAATGCTCTACCATTGCAACTGGCGATGCAAGCAGCAAAATCGAATCTGTCACCCGTAATGCTGTTGGCGGTATCACCGCTTGGTTGCTTGAAGGCAATCACACTGTAACTAACTGTGAAGTTAAGAATCTTGACCTTATCGGTTGGTCTAACGTTGGCGGTATTACCGGTTTCGTCCACTATAGCAACACCATCTCCGGTTGTACTGTAGAAAATGTAAACCTTATTAAGACTCGTGCCGACGGCAATCCCGGTATCGGTTTGATTGCCGGTGGTTGGAGCTATAATGCAAACCATGCTATTACCTTAAGCAATAATACCATTAGCAATGCATCTTTGGATGGTACTCACATCGCATATTCCGCATATAACGTACTTTACGGTTCTGAATACGGCGGAGCTACTACCACAAACTTCGTACTCGA
Source organism: Eubacteriales bacterium (assembly GCA_045657425.1). GTDB lineage: Bacteria > Bacillota > Clostridia > Oscillospirales > CAG-382 > Coliplasma. The sequence goes on along the minus strand of JAZOTA010000067.1, from coordinate 31,468 downwards.
AAACAATACCGTAGATAACGTTACTAACAATCTTGTTGAAGTAACCAAGGCAACCACCACCGCTGCTTTGGCAGATGCAGTTAAGGTTGAAGGCGTGACCGTATACGTTCCCGCAGGCACCTATACCTTCCCCTCCAATGTAGCTAAAAACGTAACCATCCTTTGCGCTGAAGGCGTTGAATTCACCGGTAGCTCTAAGCTCAACATTAATGGTTCTACAGTTATAGGCGCAACTTTCTCTAACAATGGCAACATTGTAAATCAGTCTACCATAAATGGTGTGTTTGTAGATTGTACCTTTATCGGTGCAATTCGTAGCGCTATTGCAGGCGAAACAGTTGAGTTCAACAATTGCGTATTCGATGGCCCTCTTTATGGCGTGCACTTTGACAGCGGCGCAAATGATGTCGTTTTGAACAATTGTACACTTAGCGGCTTCAATACTTTTGGTGCTGCACTTACAAGCCTTACTTTAAATAATTGTACTTTTGTTTCTAACGGCAAGAGTGGTTACAACGGTATTAACCTTTGGGGTAATACTGTAATGAAAAACTGCACATTTGTTTTTGATAATTCGGTAGCAAATGAATGGGTAGATATTGCGAAAACGAACAACAAAACAGTCACTTTTGAGAATTGTGTAGTTAATGACGGCACCAATGAAAGAGCGCTTAATGGTTCTGATGTAGGTGACTATGGAACTAACAACACCATAATCATTGACGGCGCAAGAATAGTTGCCGCACCTATCTCCGTTGATCCCGCTCCTTATAAAGGTGAATGCTACGAAGAAGGAACAAACGTTGCAGCATACAAGGATATGACACTTACCGGCAATGCTTACATTTCTATCAATAGCAATGCTTCTGTTGCTGTTGAAAATGTAATCTCCGACGTTAATGGTAGCGTTATCGTTATGAAGGACTACCAACCTGCTATTTATGTATCTGGTGGTGAATTTACCATCGGTGAAGGCGAATACTTGATCGATGCTTCCGCAGTAGAAGGCGGTGTATATCAGATTTTCTTGGTTAACGTAAAAGTAAATGGCGAATATTTGACTCAGGAATCCGCTGCTCAGTACCTTAAGAATGTAAATTGGTACGGCGCGTATATCTTCACTGAATAATTTAGCACCTAATTCATAATCAAAAAAATAACCCTTTAAGCCACCCGTCCTTAAACGGACGGGCGGCAATCAAGGTACATAAGTTTAAATATTTATGTATCTTGATTGCTGAATCATTCAATAATATAAAAAGGAGGTCATTAAATTGGCAAAAATTAAGATAAGAATATTCGTCGTAGCGCTTGTGGCAACTCTTATGGCGTTTTTTAGCCAATCCACTCTTGCCTTCTATTCGACAGTAGGTACTGCCACTAACGTTGTGACCTCCGGTAATATCCGTTTTATAATCAACGAAACGACCGACCAAGGAACTGCGTTCCCCGAGGAAGGTGTTTATATCGTCCCCGGTGATATCGTTTCCAAAAAGGTTAACATTAAAAGCGATTGCGAGCATCCCTTCTATCTTCGTGTTAAGATAATCTACGGTATTAACTCCGAAGAGCTCACGGCAGAGGATTGCTTCAAGCTCAACGTTAACGAAGCCGATTGGGAGCTTCACGACGGCTGGTACTACTACAAGGGAATCGTTAACCCCAACGAAACCACCTCCGATATCTTCTCGCACGTTGAAATCGTTGGCGCAAAGGTTGACAACAGCTATATCGGCAAGACTTTGAACCTCACCGTTAAAGCACAAGCCGTTCAGAGCGAAAACAATCCGCTTCCCGACGGCAACACCCATTCCGCCTCCGGTTGGCCCAAGGAATAGGGAGGTAGTGTAGATGAAAAAGCTATTTTTGGTATTTATCGTTTGCATCCTCGTTCTTTCCTCGATGCTCACCGCAAGTGCGGATAACGGCAAGGTAACTTACAGCGGAAATGCAGGAAACTTTATTTTCGCACCCGGCAGCGATTATTCGCTTACCGATTTGTTCCCGAATTTCAAGGGAGTTATGCCCGGCGACACTTTGACTCAACAAATCACGGTTAAAAACGATGCCGATGATAAGGTTAAGGTTGATATCTACATTCGCTCGCACGGCGCGCATGAGAATTCTGTTGATTTCCTTTCCCAGCTTCACCTTACCGTGAAGACGAGCGAGGAAAACGAAATGGCATATATGTTTGATGCCGCCGCAAGTGAGACGGCACAGCTTACCGATTGGGTTCTGCTCGGCACGCTTTATTCGGGCGGCGAGGTCAATTTGGACGTAATTCTTGACGTTCCTGTTGAGCTTGACAACCAATATCAGGATCAGATCGGCTATCTCGATTGGGAATTTAAGGTCGAGGAAAAGGAAATTGAGCCCGATGATCCCGTAAAGCCCGGCGACGATAGCAACATGCTTATCTATTTTGCATTAATGCTTGGCTCTGCAACATTTTTGATTATTCTTTTGGCTTGGCGTAAAAAGGATAAGGAGAAAAAACAAAACACTGCACAATTCTAACAAAGGGGGAATAAAGTGGTGTCTGTATTAAAGAAAAAACCGTATAAAAAGATCGCTTTAGCCCTCAGCTTGTGCTTTCTTATCGTTTGGGGCATGCTCGGTACGGGCGCATCGCTTGCTTGGTTTACCGATACCTCGAACGAATTGAATAACATTTTCCATTTTGCCGATTTCGAGCTTAAGGTTTCTCACCGCACCGAGGACGGCAATTGGGAGGTTGTTGACAGCGAAACCAAGATTTTCGATGAAAACGCTTTGTACGAACCCGGCTACGTTCAGGTCGTATATTTAAAGGTTGAAAACTTGGGTGACCGTCCGTTCACCTTCCACACTGCGGTCAACGTGAACGATTGTGTTATTGCAACAAACGTATTCGGTCAGAAGTTTATGCTTCAGGATTTCTTGAAATTCGGTGTTTTATCTGCCAATACCGAAGCAGAAATGGATAATAGCGTTATCAGCCGCGACAAGGCGGAGCAGATAGCAAATATGCCCTTGCATAACTATTATAAAAACGAATATGAAACCGATAATGCGCTTTTGGCTGCCAACGGCACCAAGTATATTGCCATTATCGTTCGTATGCCCGAGGAGGTTACAGACGTCGCTAATTACCGCGGCGAGGACATTCCGAAGGTTGAGCTTGGTATCACCGTAAAAGCAGAACAGACGAAGAACTAACATTTTAGAATAACCTACGAAAGGAGGGCAATAGTGTGAGAAAACTGTACAACGAATTTTTCAAAATATCCGAGGACAGAAAAATCTGTGACAAGGTAATGATTGCACGCGTTGTTTTGACTGTTTCCATCATGGTGATGTGCTTGACAGCGATGAGCATGACTGCATATGCATATTTTTCTCACAATATTGTTACCTCCAATAATATAATCAAGTCCGCCGAGTTTTCGATGGAGCTTGAAATTAAAGACGGATCTACCCCTGTAAAGCTTGAAACAGTAAACAGCAAGACCTTTAAAGCTAACTTTGTTGAAGGAAAGACCTACACGGTTACCGTTATCAGAAAGGGCGATGCTTCGACCGGCTTTTGCACCGTTTACGCTGAAAATTGCATAAACGGTATTTACCATACGCAACAGCTTGGCGAAAACGGCACCTCCGCGAAAAAGGACACTATCACGTTTACACTTTCCACGTCGAAGGATACCGTTGTAACCTTTACCGCACATTGGGGTACTTCCTCCAAATATACTCAATTCGGAACGCAAGGCGCTAACGGCATTTTGTATATCGAGGATAAGGAAACCGTTGCAATGACTATCAGCGATCCTATTAGCTTAAAGGACCCTAATCCTAATAAGGGTGAGGCAAGCGAAGGCATAGTCAACGAAGAAAGCGTTGATGAAAGCGACGATGTAAGCAACGATGTAAGCGCTGAAGAAAGCAATGAAGAAAGCAATGATGTAGGCGCTGAAGAAAGCACCGAAGAATCAAAAGATACCGTTAACGAAAACGGTGAAATTATCTATATCGTAAAGGCTGGCGATATGCTTTCAAGAATCGCCGCAATGTACGACCTTGACTATCGTGACCTTGCATATTATAACGGAATAGAAAATCCAAGTCTAATCGAAGTAGATCAGATAATCAAAATTCCTCCATCGGATTGGGTAAGACCCAAAGATGACGCTGTAACATCAACCGACGAGTCAATAGTCGATGAGTCGTCTTCTGCAGAAAGCGAAAACAACCAATAAAAATGTTATTCCGTCATTTAACATAAGCAATAAAACTAACAAAACCTCCTCATAAATGGCATCGCCGTATATGAGGAGCTTTAATTTTATACAGATAATTTTGGATTACAAAAACAGTAATCATATTTATTAACTCTTCTCAACGGTATTCAAATAAAAAGGGGATTGAAGCGGAGGAGTAACTATGATATAATACAGTAAAACATATTAAAGGTGAATATAATGTTTAATTTCAAAGATAAAGTTGCGGTTGTAACTGGCGGTGCAAGAGGAATTGGTAAGTGCATCTGCGATGAATTCAAAAAAGCAGGCGCAACCGTTTGCGTGATAGATCTGCTTGATAATGATTATTTCGTTGGCGACCTTGCTGATAAAGTAACCTTAGAACAATTCGCTCAAAAGGTAATATACGATTACGGCAAAATCGATTACCTAATCAATAATGCCGCGCCCGTAATGTGCGGTATAGAACAGGGAAGCTATGAGGATTTTGAATATGCCCTGAAGGTCGGCGTAACTGCACCCTTTTATCTCTCAAAGCTTTTTGCACCTTACTTTGCCGAAAACGCAAGTATAATAAATATTTCGTCCTCGCGTGACAGAATGAGTCAACCCCAAACCGAAAGCTACACCGCCGCAAAAGGCGGTATCTCTGCATTGACTCACGCTCTCTCGGTAAGTCTTGCAGGTAAAGTTAGAGTAAATTCAATCTCACCCGGATGGATAGATAATAATTACACGGTTTACAAAGGCCCCGATGCCGTTCAGCAACCTGTCGGCAGGGTTGGAAATCCCAAGGATATCGCCAATATGGTGCTCTATCTCTGCTCGGATATGTCGGGCTATATCACGGGCGAAAACATTTGTATTGACGGCGGTATGACTAAGCAAATGATATACCACGGCGACTTCGGTTGGACATTAACCGAATAAAGAAATGGAAACAAAATAAAAACAATTAAACCCGATTAGAATTGGAGTTGAAATATTATGGATAAAATTTGGACCGAGATGTATAACGCGGCAAAAGCCATATTGAACGAGCGCAGAATTTCCGATTACGTTACCTGCGGCGAGGTGTCTGCCGCGGTTTGCTCCAAGTCGGGGAAAATATATACCGGCGTGTGTATCGACACCTGCTCAACCTTGGGCATCTGTGCCGAAAGGAACGCAATCTTTAATATGATTACCAACGGCGAGCATCAAATTGATAAGGTGCTTTGCATCCTTCCAGACGGCTCCAACGGTGCGCCTTGCGGTGCTTGTAGAGAGCTTATGGTACAGATTATGGCAGGGAATTATTACGATATAGAAATAATGCTCGATTACGCCACCGAGCGTATTGTAAAGCTTGGCGACATAACACCGGAATGGTGGATAAAGTAACGGGATACACAAACATGACACTTGAAACAAAACACCTTATTCTACGCCCGTGGCGCGAAACAGATGCGGAAGATTTATATAAATATGCGTCCGATTCAGAGGTAGGTCCGCCTGCAGGATGGCAACCCCATACAAGTGTGGAGTACAGCCGCGAGATTATAAGCAAGGTTTTGTCTGCGAACGAAACCTATGCAGTCTGCTTTAAAGAAGACGGCAAACCAATCGGAAGTGTTGGCCTTCATCGCAACGACCTTGCCGAGATGGAAGACGAATACGAGCTTGGCTATTGGCTGGGCAAGCCCTTTTGGGGACAAGGCATAATTCCCGAAGCGGCTAATGGGCTTATTCGCCACGCATTTATTGACCTTAAAATAAATCGAATCTGGTGCGGTTATTATGACGGCAACGAAAAATCCCGCCGCGTAATGGATAAGCTCGGATTTATATACTATCGCAAAACCGAGGGTATTTACATATCGCAAATGAATGAAATACGAACAGGACATTCAATGTTACTGACAAAAGAAGACTGGGAGAAAAAGATATGAATTTCTTTGAAATTGCCGAAAACAGACAATCTTGCCGAAACTATGATCCCAACCGAGTAATTGAGCAGGAAAAGCTTGAAAATATACTTAAATCTGCACGTCTTGCGCCTTCTGCCTGCAACGGTCAACCTTATCAAATCACGGTTTGCAAGGGCGAGATCGCCCAAAAGGTCGCATTGGCAACAAGAGGTGTAGGACTCAATAAATTTGCCGTAGATGCTCCGATAATGCTTGTTATTTCTGAAAAGCCCTACGTTGCGTCTGCGGCGCTCGGTGCTAAATTAAAGAAGAACGATTACCGCTCAATCGATATCGGCATCCTTGCAGCTTATATAACGGCAGAGGCAACCGCGCAAGGTCTTTCAAGCTGTATCCTTGGTTGGCTCGACGATGCGGAAATCAGAAAAGTCTGCGACCTTGACGAGCCCGTTCGTCTTGTTATTACACTTGGATATGCAAAGGTCGATGACAAGCTTCGCCCCAAAAAACGCAAAGATATTGATACACTTGTAAAGGTATTGTAATGAAAAAATCAAAATCGAGTGGCATCCTCCTTGCCGTTCTTGCGGCGACTTTGTATGCAATCAATTCGCCCTTTTCAAAGCTTTTGCTTGACTATATGCCGCCAACTCTGATGGCAGGATTTTTATATCTCGGCGCAGGGCTTGGTATGGGCGTTATTGCATTGTCGAGAAAATTTAATAAAAAGGAACGCAGAGAGGAAAAAATAACAAAATCGGATATTCCCTATACCCTGGCGATGATAATTCTTGATATCGCCGCTCCGATTTTTCTGCTTTTAGGTCTTTTCTACACAACCGCAGAAAACGCTTCGCTTCTTAATAACTTTGAAATCGTAGCCACAGCATTGATTGCACTTGCCGTATTCAAAGAAAAAATCAGCGCAAGACTGTGGATAGGAATCGTTTTTGTGGTCGCTTCCTGTACGCTTCTGACGTTTGAAAATTTGTTAAGCTTAAAATTCTCGCTCGGCTCACTTTTCGTTTTGCTCGCTTGCCTTTGCTGGGGTATCGAGAATAACTGCACACGCAAGCTTTCCGCAAAAGACCCTTTGGAGATCGTGTTGCTTAAAGGCATTTTTTCGGGCTTGGGCTCGGTGACAATCGGCTTTGTTATAGGTGAGCGGATTGATTATCTTTGGAGCATCCTCGCAGTCCTTGCCGTTGGCTGTGTAGCATACGGATTCTCAATTTTCGTCTACGTTTACGCCCAAAGAATGCTCGGTGCGGCACGAACAAGCGCATATTACGCAATCGCACCGTTTATCGGCGTTTTGCTTTCGCTTGTCATATTCAAAGAGTTTCCGCCGCAAACCTTCTTTATCGCCCTTGCGTTAATGGCTGTCGGTGCGTGGCTCTGTTCATCGGACAAACCGATTTTTAAGAAAAAACAGGAGAAAACAAATGAAAAATCTTCTGATAACCGGCTTTGAACCGTTTAATAACGAAGTAATCAACCCCTCTTGGTTAGCAGTAGAAAAACTGCCAAAAGAGATAAACGGATATGCTTTGACAAAGCTTTGTCTGCCCGTTGTGTTTGGCGTAGCCGCTCAAAACGTTATATCTGTTGCGGACGAAATACAGCCCGACGTTATACTTTGTATCGGTCAGGCAGGCGGAAGAAATGCAATTACTCCCGAGTTAGTGGCAATAAATTTACGCTTTGCAAAAATCCCCGACAACAGCGGTTATCAGCCAAAGGACGAACCCGTTATAAGCGGAGGCGAAAGTGCTTATTTTTCGACCCTGCCGGTTCGCACAATGGCTGAAGCTGTCAACGAAATAGGGATACCGTCCCAAGTGTCGTATTCAGCAGGGGCTTACGTTTGTAACGACCTGCTCTATACCTTGCTGCACCGCTTTAAAAGCACCCAAACCCGTATTGCATTCATTCACATCCCGTACTGCACCGAGCAAAACAAAACACCGTCAATGGATATCGATGTGGTAGTAAAAGCACTTACCACCGCAATCGAAAGCATCGATAAATAAAACAAGCCGATGAAGAATTACCTTCATCGGCTTTTATAGAGCTGTTTTTCTTGAATTTACTTGCTCGTTTCAGAAATAAACATTTCGATCTGGTCGGTAATGGTCTTAAGGCTTTCACGCCAGAACTCGGGACGTGTAAGGTCGATTCCTGCAATAGCGGCTACGTTTTCAACAGTGTCAACCGTTGTAGCACGGAGAAGCTCGCGGTACTTGGGAAGGAACGCTTCGCCCTCTTCAAGATACTTGGCATAAAGTCCGCGTGAGAAAAGTCCGCCGAATGCGTAGGGGAAGTTGTAATAGCTTAATCCTGCGCGGTAGTAGTGACTCTTACAGCACCACATATAAGGGTGTAAGCATTCGGGGTCGAGTCCGTCGCCGTACGCTTCCTTTTGTGCGTTTGTCATTATCTTTTCAAGCTCGTTGGCATAAAGGAATGTGTCATTTCTGCGGCGAATAACCTCATCTTCAAAAAGGAATCGCGAATAGATATCAACGATAATCTGCGTGGAATCCTGAATCTGGCTTTCAATTAGCTGAATCTTTTCTTCGCCCTCGGAATTAGCAATAGCATCGTTTACGATAATAAGCTCATTGAAGTTGGACGCGGTTTCTGCAACGGGCATCGTATAGCCGGTGTTAAGAGGACGGTGCGACTGAATCTGCTGACCGTGGTATGCATGTCCGAGCTCGTGTGCGAGAGTTACGACCGAGCCGAAGCTTCCCGAGAAGTTAGTAAGAATTCTGCTCTGACCGACAAAGGGAAGGTTAGAACAGAATGCGCCGCCAACCTTACCTGCACGAGGATAGAAGTCGATCCATTCCTCCTTGAATGCTCTATCTACCATTTCGGCAAGATCGGGCGCAAAGGATGTAAAATGATCTACGAGATACTTGTGAGCATTTTCAACAGTAAAGCTTTCGCTGCCTGCCTTACCCATAGGAGCCAATATTTCGTACCAGGGAAGACCGTTTTCGTATCCCAAAAGCTTCGCCTTGTGACGCAGATACTTTCTGAAAGCAGGCATTGCCTCGCGCATTGCTTCAAGCATAGCGTCAAGCGTCGCCTTCTTCATACGGGACTGCTCGAGCGTCATCGCAAGCGGATCGGCATATCCGCGAAGCTCTGCTTCAAGATTAACCTGCGCCTTTATGCTGTTAAGAGCGAATGCGATAGAATCCTTTATCTTGTCATAGCAAGCGATCTCGGCTTCAAATGCCGACTTTCTCACAGCAGGGTCTTCGCTGTCAGCAAGACCGCGGATAGCTGAAAGGGAAGTAACCTCGCCGTTATAATCCACCTTGACAGTCGATGTAAGGTGCGAGAATAGATCGCCCCACGCCTTGCCGCCCGAGATGTTCATCTTTGCGAAAAGCGCTTCTGCCTCGTCGCTCATCATATGCGATATGTCATTTTTTATTTCTTCAAAGTAGAACTTGTATTGCGAAAGGAGCTCGTCGGATTCGATTACGCTGTCAAGGTCATCAAGATTTCCTGCGAACTTCTCGAATATTACGTTGTCCTTTGTTGTGGAAGCGATCATAGCAGAGATCTTTGTCAGGTACGATGCACCCTCGGCATCACTGCTGTCGGCAGAACGGCGAAGACTGAAATATCCCGCAAGTCTGCGCACCAAAACGGTCAGCTCCTCCTTTACCTCGATAACGTTTCTGAGCGTTTTAGCCGCATTATCCTTGTCAAGTGCAGCAACGGTTTCACCGAAAACGGCAACGAGCGTCTTAAAGCGCTCCATATCAGATGCAAGATTCGGGTCGTCGATACCGCGGTAAAGCACGTCAAGTGACCAAGTGTTGTACATATCGATTGCTCCTTTACGATCGTTTGAATTTGTTTTTAAACATTATATCATTAAATAACTGCTTTTTCAATAACAAAACGAATCTATTGAAGTATGAATAAAAATATGATATAATTAAATTAATATTTGCGGAGAACGACGCCTTTGAATTTAAGTATGCGGTGATATATAGAAATACAAGAAAGGGAAAAAATGAGCGATAAATTTTTATTTTTCAGTTCTGAAACCACACCTCCCGCAGGACAGTTATTGTCTGATATTTATCTTCCTATAGAAACAGAATTTAATCGAAAGTTTAGCGAAAAAAATTACGGTACAGAACTGGATAGAGTAGCTATAATTTGCGTTTGTTTTGCAAAAGAATGGATTGACTACAATCCTATTATTGAACGCAAATACGTTAGTAAAAAAAACAGATATGCCGATTTTCGTTTGTCATTGGATTTTGAACAATTCATGAAAGCTGATAATGATGCCCGTGAAAAGCTATTTCTTGATTTGGTCAAAAATGCTATCGACGTTCTATGTTTGCGTTTGCCAACTTTTTCAAAACATGAATTTCTTGACGATCTCAGTGAAATTGTTGAATCGGTCAAACAAAACGATAAGAGAAAACAAAGTGTTTCAAACACAATTTGTATAGATAGTCGTTTTATATTTATCGCAAATCACTGCCCTGAATATATAGGTGGAAACGAAGTTGAGCAAAGTCAAATATTGTCGAATATATATGATTCAATATCCGAAGATATATCGGAAGAAGAGCGCATTTCTATATTTATTAATCGTGTTACTAAAACTTTTAATATAGAAGATGAACATTATCCCAAATGGACAGATGCTCCCGAATGGCCTGTATGTAACGGAATACCAATGAAATTCATATCCCAGAAGAGGGATATGGGTAATTCGGGTGATATCCGCACCGAGTATGTATTCGAAGATATTTTCACAGGAGAACAACGGATTGTTGAACAATTCACTTGATGTATTGCTCATGCATAATGGTGTTAACGGAAAACATACAGTATTGCATTTAAAAGACACCTTTCAAACTCGAAACTGTGAAAGAGTTATTAGAAAAGTTGCTATGTAGTTGTGAACCGAACCGTTAAAAACGGTTCGGTTGCATGACAATAAAGAGGGTAATTATGGAAAATATAAAATCGTATTTAATTGATTTTGCAGAAGGTCGAGTTGAAGTTTCTGACTTTCTCGATTATTGTAAAATACATCCGGAGGTTCTTGATTTTCTTACAAGCATAGCAGATACGAAATTCAAGACAACGATTGTGCATAAAGTAAGGGACGAAAATGGTTTTACCCAGTACATTCCCGAAGAATTGCCGTTCGACGCTAAATTATTCATAGATGAAGAAACTAAGACTAATGGCGGAACGATAGGAAAATATTTGAATATCCATGATCTGTTTTCAAATGTGTTGGTTGCCGCATTTCCGCACGAAAACATCATTATTGATGAAACTTTGCATGAGAAATATTGTTTTATGTTGGATGCTTGCCCCGAGTATATCGGCGGCGAACAAGCGGATGAATTGATAGAGCAATTGTTAGAATCGCTTCCTAAAGAGTTGAGCAAAACAAAACGCATCAAACTTTTTAAAGAGCAAGTGAAGGAATTATTCCATATTGAATCAAACAAATATCCGAGATGGATCCAAAGTCCGGAATGGCCGATTGGAGAAAACGGTGTTCCTATGCGATTTGTTTCTCAAAAACGAAAAAAAGGCAAAGAGTATGAAACCATTCTATATACAGAGTTTTTGTTTGAGGATGTAAAAACCGGAGAACAACGGATTGTTGAACAATTCACTTGATGTATTGTTTAAGAATCGAGGTATTCTGTAAATGACTGAACCGAAAACGAAACCGTCTGTTCTTATCACGGGCGCATACGGCGGTATGGGCAAGGCGACGGTAAAGACTTTGCGTGACAACGGCTTTCGCGTCTTCGCGCTTGACAAAACCGTAGGTGCGGAAGAGAAAAATATAATACCCATAAAAGCAGATATAACCGATGAAAACAGCATAAAAGCCGCATTTGAAACGGTAAGCGGAATGACCGACGGGTTATTTGCCATAATTCACTTTGCGGGGATCTATATGCTCGACTCGCTTGTCGAAATGGAAAGCTCCGATTTTGAAAAAATATTTAAAATCAACCTTGGCGGCGTTTATCTTATAAACAAGACCTTTTTGCCGCTTCTGACCGAAGGCTCGAGGATATTAATAACCACAAGCGAGCTTGCACCGCTCGATCCTCTTCCTTTCACGGGAATTTATGCCGTAACCAAGAGCGCACTTGACAAATATGCCTATTCACTGCGAATGGAGCTGCAGCTTAAAGGAATAAAGGTCAGCGTTCTTCGTGCGGGTGCTGTCGATACGGGTATGCTCGGCGTATCTACCGATGCGCTCGACCGTTTTTGCGCAAAAACAAAGCTTTACACTTGTAACGCAAGCCGCTTCAAGCAAATCGTGGATAGGGTGGAGGCAAGGTGTATCGAACCTTCAAAAATCGCCCAAAAGGTTTTAACTCTACTGAAAAAACGAAAACCGCGTTTTTCGTACAGTATCAACCGCAACCCTCTTCTTTTAATGCTGAACGTTCTACCCAAAAGAATGCAGCTTTGGATAATAAAGCAGGTGCTTAAAAAGAGGTAATATTACGCTATGAAAATCGAAAATAACGTATTGAAGCATTATCTGAAAAACGTATATTTTATCACCGGTACTGCGTATGCCGGAAAGTCCACCGCGGTGAAAATGCTCGCGGAAAAATACGGTATGGTTCTCTGCGGCGAAAACTATCATATGGCGGTGTCCGATTCGGTGGCAACGCCCGAAACATACCCCGACCTCTGCTATAACAAAAGCTTGACAGACTGGGCGGATTTTGTAACGCGCACACCCGAGGAGTACGAGCGTTGGATATACAGCGTAGGCAGGGAAGCGGCGGAGTTTGAAATAGCCGAGCTTATTTCTATATCAAAAGACAAAAAGGTAATAGTTGATACCAATATTCCGCTCGACGTCTTAAAGGAAATATCCGATTATAATCGCGTTGCGGTGATGCTTTGCCCCCAATCAATGTCTGTTGACCGCTTTTTTTGACCGAACAGATCCCGAAAAACAGTTTCTTCTAAACGTTATTAACAGCTGTGAAAACCCCAAAGCGGTAATGGAAAACTACCGTAAGGGGTTAGAACGCATCAACAGTAAACAGCACTACGACGAATACGCTAACAGCGGCTTTTTCACCGTCATCCGCGAGGATAATGGTATCGATACAAGAGAAGAGGTTTGCGACAAAATCGCAAAGCATTTTGAGTTAACGGAGATGCCAAATGAAAACAAATAAGGTTACAGTCCTGCCGTATGATAAAGCGTGGAAAAACGCTTTTGAGGAAATCAAATCAGAAATCGAAAATGCGCTTGGCGCTCTTATTCTGTCTATCGAACATGTAGGAAGCACCTCGGTTGAGGGTATGTCCGCCAAGCCCTGTATTGATATCGACGTGGTCATCAAGGATTATTCGGTGTTCGATGATGTTGTCGGCAAGCTTGCGAACATCGGCTATATTCACGAAGGCGACCTTGGAATCAAGGATAGGGAGGCATTTAAATATACGGACAAGCCGCACTTGATGAAGCATCATTTGTACGTATGTCCGCAGAATTCCGAGGAATTACACCGCCATATCACGTTCCGAGAATTTCTTAAAAGCTATCCCGATGCAGTCGATAAGTACAGTCAGGTGAAAGAAACTGCCGCAAAATTGTTTCCCAACGATATTGATAAATATATCGAATACAAATCGCCTTGCATCGAAGAGCTTTATAAGCTGTGCGGACTGAAATAATCACAGGCATTTACGCCTCTTTCGGCTCAAAAAAACACGCTTTCAGCACTCTCGTGCACACTGTTTCCGCCTACTCCGTGCGTGCAAGTGGGATTATATGTGGTCAAATTTCTCCCCAAAAATCTTGCGATTTTCGGGAACCCCATATAAAATGCTCCCCCGAAACGATGAATTTCATCTCGGGGGAGCTTCGCCGTCTGTATGTTAACTCTAAATCAGGAGTTTGTCAAGGCCTTTGACTGATTATATAAATGTCAATGGTTGTGACGCAGTAGACAAAGAAAAGGCTTCACAAAAAAGAACGGAATAGATAAGGCGTACTGGCTTGAAAAAACAAAAATTTTGTGCTATAATATATCTGCAATTCAATGAAACTGAACCTTTTCAGATATTCTGAAAATTAACTGGCTAATCTTCTGGAATGCTATTATGAGGATTGCCCTTTGAGGTTTATAGCGATAGGTCGCCCTATGGTCGGTTACATGCTTTTGTTGAATTGACTTCATCAAAGGAGGCAATCGGCTTCTTTCCAAAATACTATGGAAAAAAGTAAACAAAAATTTATGGACTTAAACAGAGAAACAGCAATGCGTCTTTGGAATAAGTCTTTCGGCAAAGAAACAAAAGTAATAGACTTTGCCGGCAGAACAATAGCCAAGGGTGCATACAATGATCGCAACAGCGATTGTGGCTGGAATGTGGATCATATTCTACCGCAAAGTAGAGGTGGTACTACCGCAGATCACAACCTTATCTGCTGTCATATTCTCACTAACGATGAGAAAGCAGATAAATTTCCATGCTTTAATGCTAACGGAATACCCTTCGAAATTATCAAGGTTCAAAATCATTACGAAATACGTCATAAATCCGATGAGCCGAAAAAACAAAAGGATGTGTCGGAAGCGGTTGATTTCTTTGATTCGGCGGCAGGTATCAGATTTTTCAAAAAGTTAAAAGGCGTACAGAACAAAAAACGCTTTGTCGGCAATGTTTTTGTAATACTTCAGAATGTTACTAATACTGCGGTTGTAGATTTTATCGAGGAATTATTCGATGCCGAAAACATATCCTACAGCGCTAAGACCAATTATTCTTCTTTTAACACCATAAGCAATAGTCCTCGAGGACAAAACATCCAAGTTAAAATCAGCGATTATAATATGCCGCTTAAAGAAAATACGAGTGCTTTGCTTGATAAATGCGTTCTTTTGAATACATACCTGTCTTCGTATTTTTTGGAATGTGAGTATATAAGCGGATTTGATATTTATTATCGTGTCGATTGCTTTGATGACAAGTCGAAAATGTATGGCAGTAATTTTGAATGTGTAGATAAGCTTTATCAGCAAACGAAGAACTCAATGTTTGTAAACGGGCTTGTACTTGATAATACTGATGCAGGTGAAAAAGTTCAGATTGAACGATATTCTGAATATGCCGAGTATAATTATGTTTTTACAAACCTTTCTAAAAATTTAAAAAAGGAGGCAAACGGAAAGTAAAATTGACATTGCCTCGAAGATGAAAATATTAAGGAGAATGATGGGCGACAATCATTCTTCTTTTTTATTGTGAAAAAGCCTCTGGGAAATCTCTCGACTTCTCAGAGGCTAATTTTACGTTTATCTTACTACCGAAGAATGGCTATAGATATAAAACTCCTCTTGGCTCGGCATCCACTTCTTTTCCTTTGGGGGAAATGTGGCGTCAAAGGCTTCCACAGCGGAAACGTCCTCGCAACAATCTGCGGCGGTGGAAGGAATATACATCCACTTCTTGCCGTCAAGTGCGTTCGGCACAAGCTCCGCAACTAAAAGTGCCGTCGGGAAGTTGCCGTCAACTACAAAGCTGACGTTTTTCTTTTTACAGCTCACAAATCCACGGCTAACGTAGTTGCCCGGATTGCCGAAATTGATGTTCACGTCGTAGCCCATTCCGCGTGCAACCTCAAAGGAATGCTCGATCAGCAGTTTGCCAAGCTTTTGCCTCTGATATTCGGGCGCAACACAAAGCGGACCGAAGGAGAGTATTTCTTTGCGATCTCCGTTCTCGTCCTCAAGCCACGCCTTCGTGTACATGATGTTGCCGATAATTTTTCCGTCCTTCTCAAGCACAAACGCAAGCTCGGGGATAAAGTCAGGATGATTTCGCATCATATGCACGTAATAATGCTCGTCCGCACCCGGTTTATAGACGTTCCAAAACGCCTCGCGGGTTAATTCTTCAACTGCTCTAAAGTCTTATTCTGTTTCTAAACGTATCGTCAAATCTTCCATTTTTAAATTCTTTCATAATCAAGCGAAACGAATCGGCAAGCTCGCTTGTCAGTAAGTGAGCGCAGATTGCTCCGCGAGCATTTTGTGTACAGCAAAACATCGTGCGTATCACCACCTCGTAAGAGGTGCGCTCGCACGGAGTATAAATTCAAACAGCATTCTCCAAAAATAAATTCGGTTTGCACTGTTCTTTTATTATATCATAAAATTGCAAAACCGTCAACCATTACACCACAGTAAACAAAGAAAAAAGGGGATTGAGAAAACCGAAAATAAATGGTATAATGTTTATAAAGAAGTTATTTATGGAGAACAGCGGAGTTGAAAATGAAACTTGCACTCAATGCATTAACTAAATTCATATTCGGGCTTATCCTTGTGGGGCTGTTGCTATTCCTGCCTGCAGGTAGCTTTGCATACCCAAACGGTTGGCTGTTTATTGGGCTTTTGTTCGTGCCGATGTTAATTCTCGGTGTTGTTCTCCTTATCAAATCCCCCAAACTGTTAGAAAAACGCCTTGACGCAAAAGAAAAAGAGAACACACAAAAAGGCGTTGTTGCCGTTTCGGGACTGCTGTTTGTTGTCGGCTTTGTCGTTGCAGGTCTTGATTACCGCTTCGGTTGGTCAAATGTTCCGTCGTGGGTTGTTATCACCGCCTCGGTAGTCGTGCTCGTTTCCTATGCCCTTTATGGCGAGGTAATGCGCGAAAACGCATATCTTTCAAGGACAATCGAGGTACAAGAGAACCAAAAGGTAGTCGATATCGGTCTTTACGGTATCGTTCGACACCCTATGTATGCGGTAACAATCTGGCTCTTTCTTGCTATACCCATAGTCCTCGGCTCTTGGTGGTCGCTTCTTTGCTTCCTGCCGTATGTCGCCGTGATTGTCGTCAGAATACAAAACGAAGAAAAAGTCCTCGAAGCAGGCCTTGAAGGATACACAGACTATAAAAAACGAGTGAAATATAGAATCATACCACTCGTTTGGTGATCGAGGTTTGGAATCATACCCTTATTTATTCTCACAATAGAATATATTTTGAAGTTAGCGATTTTGTTAGAATAATGCTATTGAAGTATAAAAATATAATTGAAGAAACGCCCTGATTTAATTTCAGGGCGTTTTGTTTGTAAATACATTCAGGCGTATGATTTGGAAAGTTGTGATATATCGCATACGATGTATCGCAGAACATTATATAATATAATCAACGATATATCGTAAAAGAGGAATATATTATGCTAATTAAAGAAGCTGTCGAAAGACGAATTGTAGAGTTATGTAATCAGCGAGGAATTGCTATTAACGCACTTGCGAATATATCAGGCGTTTCACCCTCAACTGTTTATAGTATCTTGAACGAAAAGAGTCAGAATCCTGGCATTTGTTCTATTAAAAAAATTTGTGACGGGTTAGATATCACTATCAGAGAGTTTTTTGATAGCGACCTATTTGATGGACTTGAACAAGAAATTAAATAAGGGGCAGTATAATGCGTAATTTAAGATCATATTATTCTGCTTCGATTTCGGATTTTTTACGCCAATCTACCAGTGAAATTCTTGGCGTTATTCATTCAAACGATATCTCCGCAGAAACTACAATTCAACAAAGCAATACATGGGAATCTGAGGTGCAAATTCTCAAGGATCAGTTGCGCAAATTTGAGGATGGACGAATCATTTTTGAATATACGATTCCTCGAATGGGTAAACGTGTTGACGTGGTTGTGCTTTATAAAAATATAGTTTTTCTCTTAGAGTTCAAGTGCGGTGATACAGAGTATCGTCAATCTACCTACGACCAAGTATACGATTATGCGTTGGATCTAAGAAATTTCCAAAAAGAAAGTCACAATAAATTTTTAGTGCCGATTATGGTTTCTAGTAATGCGCCAGAAGTATATAACACATTACAAGAAAGAGAACGCATAATTGTTCCGCTCCGCTGTAATGCTGAAAATATCGCCGCGACTATTGAAGCGGTGTCAGATAAATATATTGAACCTAGCTTTGATTACTTAACGTGGGAGAATTCTGAATATTTACCCACGCCCACAATCGTCGAAGCGGCTCAAGCGTTATATCGCGGTCACAATGTCCATGACATCACACGTAGTGATGCAGGAGCGGAGAATCTTACTGTTACTACCGATGAAATTAACCGTATTATCGAACATAGTAAAACAAACGGCCGGAAGTCGATATGCTTTGTTACTGGCGTACCGGGTGCAGGAAAAACATTGGTTGGTTTGAATATTGCGATTCAGCGTTCAAACGCGCGGAAGGGGGAACATGCCGTTTTCCTTTCTGGCAACTTTCCGTTGGTAACTGTGCTTCAAGAAGCGCTGGCACGTGATAAGGTTGAACAGGAAAAACAGCGAGACAACCGCATTTCTAAGACAGAAGCTCTACGTAGTACATCTGCGTTTATTCAGATTATCCATAAATATCGTGACTCGTTTGTTGGTAACAATAATATTCCGCCCGAGCGTGTTGCAATTTTCGACGAAGCGCAACGAGCATGGACGCACGATATGATCGAAAAGTTTATGGCGACAAAGAAAGGTGTTTCGCCTTTTCCGTATAGCGAACCTGAATTTTTAATTAGCACTATGGATCGTCATCAGGACTGGGCAGTTGTTATTTGCCTTGTTGGTGGCGGTCAGGAAATCAATACTGGCGAAGCAGGTTTGCCCGAATGGTTTGATTCTTTACGTCGAGCTTTTCCAGATTGGGATGTATATATCACGCCTCAACTTAATGACGACGAGTATCGTCGCGGTAGAAGCTGGAAAAGCATGATAAGCGGTATTCGCACTTTTGAGAGAAACAAACTTCATTTGGCAACGTCAGTTCGCTCTTTTAGAACGCCTGATTTAGCAGCTTTTGTAAAAGCTGTTTTAGATGCAGATTCTGATGAAGCCAAAATGCTATATCAACGCATAAAAGATAAATATCCAGTTGTAATTACCCGTGATTTGAGCAAGGCGAAATCTTGGGTACGCGATCATTGTCAGGGTACCACACGTTATGGGCTACTTGCCAGCAGTGGAGCATTGCGATTGAAACCCGAAGGGATTTTCGTCAAAAACGAGATTTCGGTTGCGAATTGGTTCTTGAATGGTAAAGATGATGTTCGTTCCAGTTATATGCTGGAGGATGTCGTGACGGAGTTCGATATTCAGGGCCTTGAACTGGATTACGCTGTGGTAGCGTGGGATGCAGATTATCGCTATGTTGAAAGGGATTGGACGTATAACAATTTTGTGGGCAATCGCTGGAATAGTGTTAGTTCGGAAGAACGCCGTTTATATCTTAAAAACGCATATCGTGTATTGCTAACACGCGCGCGTCAAGGTATGGCAATATTTGTTCCAATGGGTAACGATGATGATCAAACACGCAAATGTGAATGGTATAACGGTACTTATCAATATTTAAAGAATTTGGGAATTGAAGAAATATGATCGAAGTAGTAGCCGCCTTGATATGGGACAAAGATAAATTTATGATCTGCCAGCGCCCCGCTCACAAGGCGAGAGGGCTTCTGTGGGAGTTTGTTGGCGGCAAGGTTGAGCCAGGCGAGACAAAAGAACAGGCCCTTATCCGTGAGTGTAAAGAAGAGCTTGCCGTGACGCTGTCGGTAGGTAATGTGTTTATGGATGTCGTCCACGAATACCCCGACTTGACGGTGCATTTGACGCTGTTCAACGCCACCATCGCCGAGGGAGTTCCACAAATGCTGGAGCACAACGATATCAGGAGGATTACGCCGAGCGAGGTTCCAAACTACGAGTTCTGCCCTGCGGATGAAGAAATAGTTGCAAAAATTTGCGAGACATACAAATGAAAAACTACTCCACCGAAGCTCGCGCCCGTTGGGGCGATACCGATGCATATCGTGAACCCACAGAAAAGACAAAGAATTACACAAAAGAGAAGTGGGCAGATACAATCGCCACTTACATCAAAGACAAAATATGAACCAATACCTTAAAAACCTAAACAAAATCGAATTCGTCGTGACTTACGCCTGCACAGGACGGTGTAAACACTGCTCCGAGGGTGACCATACCTCTTGCGGTGAGCGAATCGATCCGATAATTGCCGCAGATGCGGTGCGGAAGATTGCGGCGGAGTATGACATCAAAACCGTGATGACATTCGGCGGCGAACCGCTTTTGTATGCAGATGCCGTTTATGAAATAATGAATGCCGCAAAGGAACTGAATGTCCCTAAACGTCAGGTCATAACCAACGGTTACTTTTCAAAAAATGCCGAGCAGATTTGCCAGGTCACAAAGCCACTTGCCGAATGCGGCGTGAACGATTTGCTTCTTTCTGTGGATGCCTTTCATCAGGAAACTATTCCGCTTGACGTGGTTAAAATTTTCACCGCCGAAGCAAAGAAAAACGGCATTCCAATCCGCCTTCAACCTGCGTGGCTGGTGAGTCCGACAAATGATAACCCATACAACCGCAAAACGCGAGAAATACTTAACAGCTTTGCCGATATGCATATCCCCGAAAACGATGGGAACGTTATTTTCCCCGAAGGCAATGCGCTGAAATATCTCGCCGAGTATTTTGCGGATGAGCTTCCCGAGAATCCGTATATCGAAGACCCACACGACGTGCGTTGTGTTTCGTTCTCACCAAACGGCGACGTTCTCGATGGAAACGTGTATCGGTGCGATATTATGGAGATTTTACGTAAATACAGAGGCGAACAATGACAGATAACGAAAATGCTTGGGACAAGCTGTTAAATATAAAAACAAGCGGTCGTGATGACACAAACGCAGACCTTTACCGTTATCCCTACGAGCCAACGCCCTACAGTGTGTTGGAACGCTTGGCGAACAGCTCTCTTATTCGTAAGGGCGACGTGGTTTTGGACTACGGTTGTGGGAAAGGGCGCGTTTCGTTTTTCCTTTCATATCAAACAAAAGCCAAGACCATTGGAATTGAATACGACGAACGGATTTATGCCCGTGCGTTGGAAAATTTGAAAACGGCAAGAGTAAGGGCAGACTTTGTTGCCACTCGGGCAGAAGAATATGATGTTCCGCAGGATGTCAATCGATGCTATTTCTTCAACCCGTTTTCCGTGGAGCTTCTTCGTTCGGTTATGGCAAGAATTATCGAATCTTATTATACAGCCCCAAGGGAAATGTTTTTGTTTTTTTATTACCCGTCGGACGAGTATATGTGTTATCTTGCCACAATTGACGAGCTGGAATTTTACGACGAAATAGATTGCGTCGACCTTTTTGACGGTAACAACAGCAGGGAACGGATAATGATTTTCCGTTTGCCTTTGATGGAGTAAAAATTATGACTAAACAACTTATGCACGACCCGATTTTCCTTGCAGGAAAGTCGGAGGTCGCAACGAAAGAGGATTTGCAGGTCGCACAGGACTTGCTCGATACGCTCATAGCACACAAGGACGGCTGTGTCGGTATGGCGGCGAATATGATTGGTGTTCGTAAACGCATCATCGCCTTTCTTGACGAGAGCGGTAAGTCACCGACCTATACGGTGATGTTTAACCCCGAGATTATCAAAAAGGACGGTGCATACGATGCGGAGGAAGGCTGCCTTTCGCTCCTTGGCGGTCCAAGACCTTGTAAACGCTATAAATCTATTAAGGTCAAATACCAAACCACTGAACTACAAACCCGCATAAAGACCTACACCGGCTGGACAGCGCAGATTATCCAGCACGAAGTCGATCATTGCAACGGAATCTTAATTTAACATACATAGGGAGAACAAAAATGAAACGTGTTTATGATTTCTTAAAAAAAGCAGAAACCTATTATCTTGCAACGGTTGAGGGCGATCAGCCGAGAGTTCGTCCTTTCGGTACAATTAACGAATTTGAAGGCAAGCTCTATATACAGACGGGCAAGGTTAAACCCACCTCAAAACAGCTTCTTGCCAACCCCAAGGCGGAGATTTGCGCGTTCACGGAGGGCGCATGGATTCGTATCGCTTGCGAGCTTATTGAGGACGACCGCTTTGAAGCAAAGAAATCTATGCTCGATGCCTATCCCAACCTTCGCGGTATGTACGACGAAAACGACGGCAATACCCAAGTGCTCTATATGAAGAATGCTGTTGCGACCTTCTGTGCATTTGGTAAGGCTCCCGAGGTTGTGGAGTTTTGATTTATTATGACTAAGCAAGAATTTCTTGAATACTGCTCGAATACATACGGAACCTCGGCAGACTATCCCTTTGACGAGGATTTTGAAACGGCGGTGCTTCGTCATATAGACAACCGCAAGTGGTATGCTATTGCGATGCGCGTGTCAAGACGAAGGTTCTGCGAGGACAGCGACGAGGTAGTTGATGTGGTCAATCTGAAAATCCCGTTAGAGCTGTTCGGCGCGTTTGATGCGTTTGGCGGTGTCTATCCCGCCTATCATATGAATAAACGCCATTGGATTTCGGTGCTTCTTCCCGACGTATCGGACGATTTACTGCACCACCTTGTGGATTTGAGCTTTGATGCAACAATGTCAAAAAAGAAAAAAGCTAAATAAACAATGATATATTAATTCTGCATAGCGATGAGGTTATTGATAAAAAAGTGCTGACGCCAAAACGTCAGCACTTAATGTTTTTATTCGGTGATATTGATTTTAATTGTTATGGTCTTTATAGTACCCATTCTGTCGGAAACTGTGAACTTCAACTCGTCGTCGCCCTTGTATCCGCCCATAGACTTAAGCGTCAGCTTGCCGTTTCTGTCAAGCGTGATCGAGCAGTACGCGGGCGAAACTTCGATACGGTAATCGAGACAGGTAAGGTTGCCGAGCTCGATATCCGCGCTCTTGCCGTTGACTATCGTGATCTCTCTGTCTGTAAATGAATCAAGGTTGGCGTTTTCGGGCAGGTTGTAATTTCTGTCAAGCTCGTTCTTTGCGTAAAGCAGAGTCTCTTCATGTATCGCCGCTTCAAATTCGTTTTTCTTACGTTCTACGTAATACAAAGCACCGGGAACGGCGCCCTGATAGTAGAGCGTCGGCGCGTTGATATATCCGTATTCAACGCCCTGACCGAGATACTCGCGATGGTATCGAAGCGCCATATCGCCCATTTCACCGCTTTCTATCTCTACCTCGATGCCCATACCGTAAAGCCAAGCCAGATTTGCGGCAGCCTCGACTCTTGTGGGCGGAACGTAATAGAAGGGATAGTTGGGTTGCAACCAAGAAATATCAAAACCGAAAATATGGTTGTATTGATATTTGTTTCCGTTATAATAAGGACACCAGGATGTAATGTAACCCAAGCTGTGAACGTATTCGTTAAATGCTATACAAGCATCGTAATCATAGGATTTTGACTTGTTCCATTCGTTAGGCTTAATAGCCTCGTCTTGCCAGTAAAATCCTACAAATTCAATGTTTTCGTAATTTTTCTCGTTAAATCTGCGGATGAGCTCGTCAACCTGCCATTTTAAGCATTCGTTGTAGTCCTCAAGCGTTTCTGTTTTCTTGCCCTTAAAAACGTCGCCGATAACGGGTATATAAACACCGATCATTATTTTTTCTTTATCATTCGTGCCCAAATCGGCATTTATCTTAGCCTTCGCCTTGTTGATAGCATCAAGGTTAATTCCCTCATAAAACAGACTGTCATAGCAGAAATTAAAAACCGTTTCTTTGTCTTCTGTTGCAGCGTGTGCGCTTCCCAAGCTGAGAACGAATGCATCCATATATACGTCGGTAGCCTTACCGTTTTCGTCAAGCTCCGCCATATAAGTAAGAGCTATCTCCTCGGTGAAAACGTTTGTTTCGGAATTGTTTACGCCAGGCTGCTGAGCGGCAATTCCCGCAAAAAGAGCATTATCTATTCCCAAATCCTTACTATCGGGATATCTGCCGTAAACGATGTCCTTGTTTACCGTAGCTGTAATTGCGTTTTCGGGATTTTTTCTGCCGATTATTTCAAACTCTCCGAGAAACACCATTGTCGGACCGTTGTAAAGGGGCGCTGTCTGGAAGGTAAGACGGACGTATCTCGCTTTATATTCGTTGCCGAAATCGCAATTCCTCGTGTCTTTTACCTTTTCGACCTTGTTAAAGTCGCGGTTTTCTTCAGCATATACCGTCACCCAATCGGTTCCGTTTTCGCTTAAGCTTATGCAGTAGACCAAGGGCGTGCTCGTACCCCAAGTGTATCTGTCGAAGAAAGAAAGGGTACATCCCTTGACCGACATCACTTTTCCGAGATCGGCTACCACGTTTCTGCCGCAGCCTCTCCAAAAGATGAAATAATCTTTTTGAAAATCGCCTCCGTGAAGCACACCGTCGGTAAGAAGGCCGAGATCCTCTCTCGTGGAATTGCTGTTTTCGGTAGTAATAGCTTCAAAATGCTCTATCTGGAAATCCACACCCTCAATGGTGGCAAGATTTCTTATCTCGTTGTAATCGGCGTCGCTTTCGCTCACCTTAACGTCGGACTCGCCTAAATTAAGGTCGTATCCGTAAAGATCGTTAATGGTATAGTATTCGTCGCGATACTCGCCTATCGTCATATCGATAGTACCGTTTTCGCTGTATTCATATGCGGATATCTCGTCTACGAAAAGAAAGGTATTTTCCTGCGGCGCAAATAAAACGCGTAAGTATCTCGCCTTAATACCCTTCGGGAAGGCAAAACGGTAGTTTTCTTTTGTGGTTTCGGGAAGGTTCTCGGGGGTCGTTATACGGCTGATCTCGGTATAGTCCTTGCCGTCGTTCGAAACGTATACGGCAACGTATCTCGGAAAACCAATGCCATAAGGCATTGAGCGTAAGCACCCTATCTCGATATCGGCGATAACGTTATCGTTGCTGCCGAGGTCAAAATCTACAGCAACCGGGTTTCTGCCGTCCCAACATACGAACGTGTCTGTTCCGTACAGAAGGTCCATACGCGCGCCGTTGGTAAGCTTATTACCGTTCGGGTCGTTGTAGAGGGCGTTCACCTCGCGGCTGACGCTATAAGGCTTTAGGTATAACAAATTTGTTGCCTTTAAGCTTCTGTCAACATCTTCGGTAAGATATTCCTGTATCTTTTCAACCGACTTACTCCATTCAAAATCGCTTTCGGAGCTTTCTTCGGTGCTTGTGTCGATTTCGCTGTTTCCGGAGTTTCCTTCGGTGCTATTGTCGCTTTCATCGTTTGCGTTATCGCAGGCGGCGAACGAAAACAACATCGCAAAAGCAAGAATAAAAGCAAAAAGACGTTTCATTGGTCTGTCCTTTCTGATAATAGAAATATATTAATTATCACACAAAACAAAAATAGTTTCAATAGTCATTTCGAAGAATTAACATGGTTCAATTGGTGCAATTTCGCTAAATCAAGGTTGCATGTCGCACATGTTATGCTGTATTAAAAGTAACAACTCGATCTTACCCTCTAATTGATTTAAAAAGCATTAAACAATTTTAAAATTAATAATCAAAAAGCAGTTTTTCAATTCGAAAAACGGCTTTTTGGTCGAAGTGACAGGACTCGAACCTGCGGCCTTAGCATCCCGAGCCCGTCCCGAGAAAGATCCGCAAGTCGGGCACCGGATGCGTGTATCAGATAAACGAGCACCTCTGGGAAGGCAGCTTCTACCCAAGACTGCCAAACGGCAAGCGTAAGAAATTTAACGTCTACGCCGAAACCTGCGATCAGTGCGAAGCCAAGCTCGCCGAAATGATCGCCGAAAAGAAAGCGGAGATTGCGGAAGAAAAAGCAAAACGAAAAGAGGGCGCCGACTAAGGCGCCCTTTAACTTCCGAAAAAAGTATTACATTTCGCATATATGGGTTGACATTATCAATCAAATGATTTATAATATCAATTAGATAAAGTTTGCGGAGGCTATATATGACTACTTCTGAACAAATAAGAGTTTTGTGCGTTAGAACTGGTATAAGTTTGTCTGAGCTTGCTCGAAGGATCAACCAAACCCCTCAAAATTTCAGCGCAAAACTTAAAAGAAATACTGTTACTCAAGAAGAGCTTAATCAAATTGCAAAAGTACTTGATGTAAGATATGAACAATATTTCGTTTTGTCAAATGGCGAACAAGTCAAATAAGAAAGGTATTAATCATGACTGAACACAAAATAGTATTTGGCGATAGTCGTTCGCTTAATCGAATCAAAGATAAATCAGTACAATTAATTATAACCTCTCCTCCATACTGGCAGTTGAAGGATTACGGTGCAGAAGATCAAATTGGTTTTAACGATAGCTACGAAGAATATATAAACAACTTAAACTTGGTATGGAAAGAATGCTACCGTGTCCTTTCGGATGGATGCAGGTTATGCATTAATATAGGAGACCAATTCGCTCGTTCCGTGTACTATGGAAGATATAAAGTTATCCCGATCAGAACAGAAATTATACGTTTCTGTGAGTCTCTCGGTATGGACTATATGGGAGCAATCATTTGGCAGAAAACAACTACGATGAATACCTCCGGCGGTGGAGCAATTATGGGAAGTTTCCCTTATCCACGTAACGGAATTCTAAAAATGGATTATGAGTTTATACTGCTGTTCAAAAAGTTAGGAAACGCACCTAAGCCTACTCAACAACAAAAAGAACAGTCTGCTATGACAAAAGAAGAGTGGGGACAGTATTTTTCCTCGCATTGGAATTTCAACGGTGTAAAACAGATGGGACATATAGCTATGTTCCCCGAAGAGCTTCCGAAACGCTTAATTAAGATGTTCTCATTCGCCGGTGAAACCGTATTTGATCCATTCGCGGGAAGCGGCACAACATCTTTGGCAGCGAAGAATCTCGGAAGAAACTCAATCGGATATGAAATCAACAAAGAGTTTGCGCCGATAATTAACGAAAAGCTAAATGGATCTCGCTCGATGTTCGATGATTTTGAGCTGAAATTCTATGAAGATACACAAGGGGTTAATCAAACGTTCAATGATTTGCCATACATATTTGCTGATCCTCACAGAATGGATAAAAAGGTTGATGTAAAGAAACTTCAATTCGGGTCTAAAATAGATTCAAGTGAAGCCAAAAGAGAAGATTTGTTCACCGTGAAAAGAGTAATCTCGCCGGACAAAATTGAATTAAGCAATGGTTTGGTTGTAAAATTACTTGGCGTAAGAGAAAAGCCGGAACATAGTAGTCAAGCAATAGAGTTTTTACAAGGTAAATTTAACAAGAGGAAAGTATTCTTAAAGTATGATAGCGAAAAATACGATACCAACGGTGTATTGATGTGTTATGTTTATCTTGACAACAAGACATTCATCAATAATCACTTGATTCGTACCGGATATGTAGATGTCGATACTACATTCGAGTATGCTTGTCAAAAGAAATTCTTGAATTCATTACCCAACTAAAATACGGGCGGAGGTCTTTCGACCTTCGCCCGTTAGTTTTATTCTTCAACCTCGATAGTTAATCCGGTTTTCTTCTTTGTATAGTAGATCATTTTCACGTTTATTGTTTCTGACAATCTGTTCATGGTTTTATATGTGTCAGGTTTTATGGAGTAGGGAACATCTCCAACATATCCGTCAATTCCAATGGATTCCTCTTCGGGAGTTGCAAGCCTATATGTTGTTCCTTTACGCTCAGCCAAAGAAGCCAAAATAGCTTTTTGAACATAAAGCCCATTAAATGTTTTGTAGATTACTAAATCTTCAACCCACTGTCCAACCATCTCGCGATCTATTAACTGGATAGCTTCTCGAAGATTCTGCACTTGTGCATAAATCTTATCAGTGGCTTTGTCAAATGCCTCGGGATATTTTTGGGTGTACCAATCGCGCCAATTCTCAATTGTAATATCACTTCCAGAATCCATAAACTCAGGAAACAGCTCGGACATTTGACCAACCACAACGGGACGAGTACCTTGCGCATTTTGATTTGCCCAATTGATCAGCTGGGAAGTGTACTTAGGAAAGCTTGTGACATCACTTTCATTATAGTTTTCAATAGATTCGTTTTTTAGTGTATATTGTGTATATTTCATTTGTAACGCTCCTCGAAAAATTCTGTCATTAGATCTCCTCTTTCCAAGGTTTTATTCGCTCTGGAACGAAGATTGGCTTTGTATTCATTCAATTCATCTTCGGTTGTAATAATATAATATCCTGAGGTATTGCCACCTACTGGAATTCTATATCTTTCTGAACAGCGCTTGACTAAATCTCATCCTTTTACATGAGAGCCTTCTACAGGATAACCAAGCATTTCTGCAATTTCTCCTGCTGAAATAGGATTAGCTCTACCTCGATGACGTTCCAACTGCTCTCTAACAAACTCTAATTCGTCCATGCTTTATTCCTCCCTAATAAATAATTTGTATGTTTCAATTCCGAGTGCATCGGCGATTCTTTGGACATTTTCTAAAGCAATACTACGTCGATAGCATTCAATGGCACTGATGTATGTACGATGTAACCCACATTTCTCAGCAAAAGCCTCTTGAGAGAGGCCGATCTGTGTGCGATATTTTTTGAGATTGTCTCCAAACACTTTTACGATATCCATATACACTACCTCCAATGTAAATATTATATCATTTTGAATACAATAGGTCTACATACAATAAGTCTCTAACGATAAGAAGTATATCAAATATTGCCCCGCAGTAAACAAAGAAAAAGGCTCAGGAAATAACCGTTTCCTGAGCCTTTTTGGTCGCCCACATGCAACTTTATCCGAACACGGAATGTCCGTAAAGAGCACGGTTTTTGAGCCGTAACCGAAGTTTAGTGTAAGTAAAAATCGGTCATTGTATAGGAAAACTGTATTGACGAAAACATCGATTAGCTGCCTGCGCTCCTCAAGGCGGGTCAGATCAAAGTTTCGCATATAGCGGAACCATGCCCAAAGCTCGTCCTCGGTGCGTAGAGGTCGCTTCATATTTTCAATCAATATCTTATCTTCCAACTCGCGCTTGGTAACCTCCAACGTCTCAAGTCGTTGCTTGGTAGACGGTGTGATAATTCCTTGCTCGATAGCCGCTATTAGATTGTCAATAGAGCGTTGCGTATCAGCAAGACTCTTTTCAAGATACGGAATGACCGTATTTTCTTGCTGTTGATACTCCAAATATTTGTGTATCACGTCGCCAATGAAAACATCGTCATGTAGAACGGTCTTGACTTGGTCAAGTACCGCATCTTCAATCCACTTTTTCTTAACGGGCTTGCGATTGCATCCCGTTTTCTTTTTCGCACTGGAGCATTTGTAGTAATGATACGTCGCTCCACTTTGGCTCGTTCCGCTTTCTCCGAACATCAAGGATTGACAATCACCACAGAACAGCTTTGTCGTCAACAGATAATCGTCTTCTGCCTTATGCCGCGCAGGAGCTTTTTTGTTTTTAGCCAGCTTTTCTTGCACTCTATCAAAAAGGTCTTTTGGGATGATTGCCGGAATACCGTCGGGAACAAGAACCTCTCGGTATTTATATTCACCGATGTAGAAACGATTCTGAAGCAATCGAGAAACACTATTTAGATTAAGCTCGCCGCCGCGCTGATTTTTGAGACCATGCTGATTCAGTACGGCAACGATCTCCTTCATAGTGCGCCCTTCATCGTACATCGTGAAGGCTTCCACGATGTACGGCGAGGTGATCGGATCAACGTGATAATTTTTGTCTTTATCTATTGAAAATCCAATTGGCAAAGTTCCGCCGTTGTATCGGCATTTAAGAGCATTTTCGTGGTGTCCACGCAATACCTTTTCCGACAGCTCGGCAGAATAGTATTCCGCCATACCTTCAAGCACAGACTCCAAAAGAATACCATCAGATCCTTCAGAAATAGACTCGGTCACCGACATAACCTTAACGCCATTTCTTTTTAGTGCTGCCTTGTAATGCGCGGAATCGTGTCGATTTCTTGCAAATCGGTCAAGCTTCCATACCAGCACAAGATTGAAGTTTTTTCTGGCACTGTCCTTGATCATACGTTGAAAATCGGGACGACGGTCTGTTTTTGCAGAGTAAGCACGGTCTATATATTCGGCAACCACGCTGATATTGTTCTTCTGCGCAAAGGCGTAGCAGTCGCGTATCTGACCTTCAATTGATTCTTCGCGCTGATTGTCGCTTGAATAGCGGGCATAGATTACCGCCCTCATAGAGCTGTCGTCGTTCACTCGTTTGTTTGCCATATAACTTCATCTCCTTTCGCTGATAGTATAATATAAAATCGGTAGAATAACAAATGTGTGGATTTCTTTTATTAAAAGTCAGTTAATTAATCACTGTGCATCAGTTTTCAATGTTATGGATTGGCTTTTTATGTTGTACTTTGAAAACTTATACTTAATATAATTAGCAAAAGTGTCCTCGTGTGTAGAAAGTACGATTTGCGAATCAGCAAACTCTCTTCTTAAAAGTTCAACAAAAGAAATCATATTAATATCATCCATACACTGAATAGGGTCATCAATGAACAATGTTTTGAAGCTATTGCCTGAATATATTTTGTTCAAAACAAGAGAAAATGCTAACAATACTGCAGACAATTGTCCAGAACTCATTGTATACAAAATATCATGTTCTCCGCCAGGAGCGGTAAATCTAATCTTACTATCCTTGCTATCAATCAGCACGCCTTGACCGCCTTGATAAGATTGTAATAGTCTCGAACAGTACAAAAAGAAGGGGATTTCAATCTGCTTGATAACTAACTTTTGATAAGAGTCGATAGATTTTTTCAATGCTGTGTGATATGCTTTCATTTGATTTTGAAGTAGTTCAAGCTTGTCACGCTGTTGTTTCATAATCTCAAGATTTTGGCGCACTTTGTCGAAAGA
This sequence comes from Eubacteriales bacterium, assembly GCA_045657425.1. Taxonomy (GTDB): domain Bacteria; phylum Bacillota; class Clostridia; order Oscillospirales; family CAG-382; genus Coliplasma. The sequence continues at coordinate 477 of JAZOTA010000067.1, read as the reverse complement.
AGCATAGTATTGATTTTCAACATATTTCGCCTTATTCTTAAGCTTTTCAACAGTAATAGACCCCAAACATGCATTGTTCGAAAAATAATCTTTATGAATCTTATCAAAACCGTGTTCAATAGCCAAGGTATCATAGTTAGATGGAATAGACGCTTTAACTTCGGCTATTGCTGACTCAATAAGATCTATATTTGCAATATCAAAATTAATTGTGTCCTCAGATGTTTGCAAATGTTTTAAAATAGGCTCGCAATTCTCTACAGACAGTTTAAAGTCTTTAAAATCTTTGAAAGCGGCAAGAAGCTGAACGCCGTGATCGTTAGTTATATAGGCAATGCGAGCCTCTATTCTCTCTTTAAATACATCAGCATAATATTTTCTGCAACGTTCGAGAGCTTGATCAAACATTGCGTTTCCGCCACCCAAAAGATTTTCCAATATCGGTTTGGTAGCAGCAAACTGTTCTTGAAGTAGCTT
>JAZOTA010000066.1:0-19723 GCA_045657425.1 Eubacteriales bacterium | reverse complement strand
CAAAAAAGACAGCCGCACGTGAGCGGCTGCCTGTGAGTGTAATGCGGTGTCAAATCTTCAGTAGTCCCTTTCAGGGACGAAGCCTGTATTAGCCCCTTATAGGGGCTGTGCAAACCACCAGTTCAACTGGTGGTTTTGATTTTCAAATGGGTGTAAGGATTTATTGAGCCATTCGGTAGCCAACGCCGAGCTCGTTGATGATATATTTCGATTCGCCCGGCTTGATGCCAAGCTTTTTGCGGATGTTCGCCATATTGACCTGAAGCTTTTTGATGCTTCCGTTGTCGGCGGAATCGCCCCAAATCGCCTTGATGATAGCCGAATAGGTTATCATTTTTCCGCAATGCTCGGAAAGAAACGCGAGAATGTTATATTCGGTTTGGGTGAGCTTGATTTCGTTGTTGCCGATAAATATTTGCCGTGCATCGTAATCAATGGTCATATCGGAAAGCGTAAATTTTCCACCCGGGAGCTTGCCCTCCTCGGTGCTGTGGCGGTTGTTTCGAAGCGCTGTACGGACACGTGCCAGAAATTCTGCCGAGCCAAAGGGCTTGGTCACGTAATCGTTTGCGCCGTAGTCGAGCGCAATGACCTTGTCGTTTTCGGACGTTCTTGCCGAAAGCACGATTATCGGTGTAAGCGAATTTTTGCGCACGTGCTTGATAAACTGCATACCGTCTGCATCGGGAAGCCCCAAATCGAGAATAACAAGATCGGGCATATAGGAATCGAACATAAGCTTTGCCGCCGAGCAGGTTTCGGCAAGGATAGCTTGGTAGCCGTTTGTTTCGAGCATTGTTGAAACCATTGTGCGGATATTCGATTCATCCTCGATAATAAGAATTTTATATTTATTGTTCATCCTTGTTCTCCTCGGTTTGTAAAGTAAATCTGAAAAGTGCGCCGTTTTGCGTGTTTTCGGCGGTAATTTCGCCGCCGTGCGCGTGAATGATAGAAGCGCAGACCGAAAGACCGATGCCTGCGTTTTTCTTTTTGGAGTCGGCTCGGTCGTCGCTTTCGGAGCCTTGATAGCCGTCGAAAAGCTTCGGAAGCTTTTCATTGGGGATTCCGCAGCCGTCATCCTCTACCTCGAAATAAGCGGTTGAGTCCTTTACGCACACACGGAGTGTCAGCCTTGTGAAATTGCCTGCGTGCATAACCGCGTTTTCAAGCAGGTTAATAACGACCTGCTCGATAAGTATCGCATCGACGGGAATAACCACGATTTCCTCGGGCAGTGATATTTCAACGTCTTGCTGGGGATAACGCTTTTTGAATTTGACCAAAACCGCATCGATAAGCTCGTCAAGCACAACCGGTGTTTTTATGATTTTAACTCTGCCGCTGTCGATTTTTGTAACCGAAAGCAGATTTTCGACCATTCGCACCAGCCAATCGGCATCCTCTTTGATGCCCTCGAGCATTTTGCTTTTTTGCGGCTCGGTAAGCGTTTCGCCGTTTTCAATCAATGCCTCGGCAGAGCCGTATATTGTCGTAAGCGGCGTTCTTATATCGTGCGAAACGGCGCGAAGCAGGTTTGCACGCATTCTTTCGCGCTCGCTTTCCGCTTTTATCGCTTCCTGACGTTTTATTTTTGTTGTCAACGCGCTTGTGAGTAATGCAATGGTAACCATAACGATTGCCGATATAAGGTTAACGGGAATTGTGAAGTTGAATGCAAAATAGGGGAAGGTGAACGCATAGTTTATTGCAAGCGTGCCGATAAAAGCCGAAACTATGCCGTAAATATAACCGTTGGTGCTTAACGAAATAAGAAAGATTGCAAATGCAAAAAGGGTAGAAACGTGCTCGTCGATTTCGAAAATAACCTGAAATATCACGCTTATGAAAAATGCGGTAACGAGAAAGATAACCGTTTTTGCAATATCCTTTATAACGCTTTTCTTCATTTCCTGCTCCTTTTTGCGAACTTGTGATGATTTTATTTTAACAAAAGAGACTGTATATTTCAACAGTCTCTTTTTGATTTTTATTAACCGAAAATATTGTACTGAACGAACAACGCGGAAAGAAGCGATGCTACGAGAGAAACAACGGTGATTTGGGTGTTGATCGAAGGACCTGCAGTATCCTTGAAGGGGTCGCCGACGGTGTCGCCGATAACTGCCGCCTTGTGTGCTTCCGAGCCCTTACCGCCTTCGTTGCCTGCTTCAACGTACTTTTTGGAGTTATCCCAAAGTCCGCCTGCGTTGGACATAAAGAGCGAGAGGAGAAGACCGGAAACGATGTTACCGAGCAAGAAGCCGCCGATTGCTTCGGGACCGCCGATAAAGCCGACTGCGATGGTGGAAAGGATAGCTACCATACCTGCAGGGATGAGCTCACGGAGAGAACCGGTGGTAGCAACGTCGATACATTTGTCATATTCGGGCTTTGCGTCTTCTCTGCCTTCCTTAAGACCGGGAATGGTATCGAACTGACGGTGAATTTCAGCAACCATCTTCTGAGCATTCTTGTCAACGCCGAGGATAAGCATTGCAGAGAATACTGCGGGGATAGCCGCACCGATAAGAATACCGAAGAATACGGTGGGGTTCATGATATCGAAGCCGCTGAGGAATACGTGGCCTGCCGCTTCTGCTTCTGCCATAAAGGTACCGAGCAAGGAGATAACGGTAAGACCTGCTGCGCCGATCGAGAAGCCCTTGGTAACTGCCTTAACGGTGTTACCTGCAGAGTCGAGCTCGTCAGCAACGCGAATTGCCTCTTCGCCAAGTCCGCCCATTTCTGCAAGACCGCGTGCGTTGTCAACGATAGGACCGTAAGCGTCGTTAGAGATAATCATCGCAACGATGGAAAGCATACCGACCGCCGCCATAGAGATACCGAACAAGGGGAAGTTTGCGCCGTATTCGGCAAGAAGCGCTTCGGTGTCGCAAATTTTGTAGGAAACGAGCGCGGAAACTGCGATACCGATCATTGCGGGAAGTGCGGAAAGGAATCCGTAGGAAACACCGGAAAGAACGGTGAATGCAGGGCCGCTCTTGGAAGCGTGAGCAACCTTTTTAACGATAGGCTTCGAGTCGTCGGTGAAGTAGTCGGTAGCAAGACCGATGATAACGCCGACAACAAGACCAAGGGTGGAACAGCCCCAAATGTGCCAAGAGAAATCGAAGAAATAGGTAGCAGCGGCAGTGAATGCCATAAATACTGCAGAAGTTACGTAAGTAGAGGAGTTAAGTGCGCCGGTAGGAGTACCGTTCTTGGTGATACGAGCGGTAGCAATACCGATGATGGAAGCGAGAAGACCGAGAGCCGCATAGCAGAGAACCATCTTCATGCTGAGCTCAACCATACCTTGGGTAAGAGAGGTTGCGATAACGAGCGCAGAGGTAAGCGCCGCAACGTTAGAGTCGAAAAGGTCAGCGCCCATACCTGCAACGTCACCAACGTTGTCACCAACGTTATCTGCGATAACTGCAGGGTTTCTGGGGTCGTCTTCTGCGATGCCGAGCTCTACCTTACCGGTAAGGTCAGCCGCAACGTCTGCGGTTTTGGTGAAAATACCGCCGCCTGCCTTTGCAAACAGTGCAAGCGAGCTTGCACCGAAGGAGAAGCCGAGAAGGAGAGAAGCGTCGTGAAGTGCCCAAAGAGCAACAGAAACGCCGAGAACCGCGCAACCTACAACGATAAGACCCATTACGGAACCGCCGCGGAAGCCGATAAGAAATGCGGGCTTAATTCCTTTTGCGGCAGCTTCTGCAGATCTGCCGTTGGAAAGAGATGCAACAACAAGTCCGAGCTTGCCTGCGATAGCAGAAAGGATGGTACCGCAAATATAAGCGATAGCCATAGTGATGTTGTTCCAACCGCTCCATCTGCCGTCAACAGTTTCTGCGCTCCAGATGGGGTTGGGGAGGAAGAGAACGATAAGAACTGCAACGATAAGCGCGAAAACTGCAAGAATCTTATATTCTCTCTTCATAAAGGTGTTAGCGCCGTCACGAATGAGACCGGCAACTTCGGTGATACGCTTGTTGTTCTGCTGTTGCTTCTTTACCCAGAAGTAAAGGTAAGCGGCAAACACAAAAGCGATCGCGGCAATCAAAATAGAAATGCCATAAAAGATCGTCATGGTAGGTTACCCTCCGTATTAATTTTTATTAGGTAATAAGCGCCCGACACCATTTTTAAAATGCGCGAAATCAAGCGAAAAATCGACTCGATTTGCGTACCAAAAACGGTTATGCGCGCTTGCACCAATCGAAAACGATATTAACATTCCGACTATATATTGTCAACAAAATACCCCGTATCTTTACTGAATCTTAACTTCAAAGAAAAAACACAGCCGATGTGTTTTCGACTGTGTTATAAGTTTATTCGGTTAACGCTTTTGCTATGCGTGCGGACAAAATATCCTTTGTGGGCGGATGGATGTTATCCTTTTCGCTGACGTCAGCGGAGATAACTGTTTTCACGAAATCGACCTCTTTTTCGATTTCTGCTTGCGCTTTTTGAACGGTATGCCAGCCCTCGTCATCACGCGGATCGAAATCGGCAATCTGAACGACAACAAAGGGAAGTTGTTCGTTTTTAAGGTCGGCACGCCAAATTTTTATCATTTCGGCAAGCTCTTGCTTGTAAAGCTTCGCTTCGGGAACCGTGGTGTCGCTTTCGCCCTGATACCAAACGACCGCCGAGAGGGAATAGGGGGCGATTTGGGAAAATGCAAAGGAATAAAGCGTTCCGTCGCCGTTCCATTCCGAAAATTCCTTGATGTAGTGGTCTTGGTGCTTTTCTTCAAGAGTCAGATTAATGCCCATCTTTGTGTAGGTTCCTGCAGGTACCCAACTTTCGATAACCGACGCACCCTGATAGCACACGATAGCGCCGATAGCAACGCCCTTTTCCTTGCAGATTTGTCGGGATACGAGGTAACCTATTGCCGACCAATCGCCTGCTTGATCCTTTTGACATTTAACCCAGCCATCGTTGGGGGTAAAGCGGTCTGCCTTTTCGATCCTATCGACCGAGAAAAGGCGCATCATATCGTTGGTTTCGTAGTTTTCGGCAGGCGTTAACGATTCGCGGAGCTTGAATTGCATATTCGACTGACCTGCGAACAAATAAACCTCGCCGACGTAGATGTCGGTAAGAGTGACAGCTTTGCTTTCGGTCTTGAAGGTCAATTCATAAGGTCCGCCGTATCCCATTTCGGGAAATTCGACCATCCAAAAGCCGCCGTTTGAATTTGCGGTAATTACCTTACCTGCAAAGGTTATTTCTGCAGTTCCTTCACCCTCGCCGTAAACGCGTATCGGCTTGTTAGCCGCAAAAACCATATTTGAAGCAAAAATAGCATTTAATTTCATAATAAAACTCCTTTTTATTTTACAAGCTCACAAGCTGCATCTGCGATGCGCTTTGAAAGAATCGTTTTAGTTTTGGGATGCACGATGTGATCCTCGCAAACGTCAGCCGAAACAACCGTTTTTGTGTTGCTCATGTTATTTCCGACGCGCATTTGCGCTTCCTGAATCATATGCCACGCTTCGTCATCACGTGCACTGTAGTTTGCAATCTGAACGATAACGAATGGCAGAGATTCGTCCATAAGGTCGGCTCTCCAAACGTTAATAAGCTCTTCGAGCTGAAGCTCGTGCACTTTTGCCTCGGCAGGCGATGAATTGCTTTCACCCTGATACCAAACCACTCCCGAGAAGGAAAACGGTACTACCTGCGAGAATGCGTAATCATATAAAGCGCCGTCGTAGTTCCAAATTTTAAATGCCTCGATGTTGTGGGTTTCAAAAAGCTCATCGGGCGGAATGCTTATGCCAAGCTTTTCCTGCGCACCCTTCGGCATCCAGCTTTGGATAACCGAAGCGCCCTGATAACAGTTAACGACGCCGATAGCGACGTTTTTTCTTTTTACAAGCTCATGTGCCATATGGTAGCCGATTGCCGACCATTCGCCAACGTCCTCAAGCGCACACTTAGTCCAGCCGTCCTTTGGGGTAAAGCGTTCGACCTTTTGCATACATTCGGTGCCGAAAACGCGCATCAGATCGTTGGCTTCGCATTGCTCGATAGGAAAGCGCGATTCCCTTATTTTAAACTGAATGTTCGATTGTCCCGAGAGCAAATAAACCTCGCCAACGTATATATCGTTAAGCAAAATTTTCTCGCCTTCGGTAATAAATCTCAATTCGAAAGGTCCGCCGTATCCCATTTCGGGAAGCTCGACAAGCCATTTGCCGTCGATAGATTCAACCCTTGCGTAATGACCCGCGAAGTAGATCTCGCCAATTCCGTCGCCTTCGCCATATATACGAATCGGCTTGTTAGCCGCAAAAACCATATTGGACGTAAAAATAGCGTTTAACTTCATAATTTTCTCCCAAACGCTTTCTTTTTCTTATTATATATAATGATAATACTTTTCGCAAGAGAAAAAACAAAAAAATGTATTGACATTGACCTTGCGTCAAGTGATATAATGCAATCGGGTGGTGAGTGTATGAACGACAAAAGCCTTTATGATATATCCGAGGTATGCTCGTTGCTGGGCATTTCTTCGCGCACCTTGCGTTTTTACGAAGAAAAGGGGCTTATCGAAAGCACGAAGGAGTTTTCGAATCGGCGGAAATATACAAAATGTCAGCTTGAGCTTATTAAAAAGATATTGGTTTTACGCTCGCTTGGCTTGTCGGTCGCCAAAATACAAGCGATACAAAAGGGCGACAGCGACCTGAAAAATGCAATCGTCGAGCGGAAAGCGGAGATAATAGCGCGAATGGTCGCAAAGTCAAAAGAAATAAGATTGCTTGATGACGCGTTGAACGTTTTGGCTGACGGCGGAGATATTTTTGGGGATAGAACCGAAGACAAGCCTGCCTTGCAGACATATCCCGAAGTCGTAGATATAGCCGTTAACGAATTTATTAAAGGCGATTACGAAAAGTTATTTTCAATGTTTTCCGAAATGCTTAAGGAATATACTCCTTTATCGGCATTAAAGCGCATTATTTCCGACGTGTGTGCTCCTTTGGGTAATTTCGTAGCACTTGAAAAAATCGTTGCTGACAGTGAGATAAAAAACGTGTTTTACTGTTTTCTTAGGTACGAAAAATTGGGGTTGAATATTAAATTCGTGCTTTGCCGCGAAAAAACACAGGGAAAAATTCATGGGTTTTGGCTAAATTATTACGAGGTGTAATATGAAAAAGGCTCTTCTTGTCATTTGCTGCATTTTGTCATCATCTGCGCTTTCGGGATGTGAGGTGCATTTCGGAGAAGCACGCTATGACGTGCCTTGGTGGTTGGCGTTTATTCTGTTTGCCCTTCCGTTTTTAATATTGGGCGCCGTTTTGATAATAAGCGATATGCCGAGGAACTTTTGGGCTTACTGTACGAAATGTCAAAACAGATTTTATGTGAAAAAGCGCATTCTGTTCCGTTTTGCTTCGCATTCGCGCGATAGCTTTGAATTTATAACAAAATGCCCCTGCTGTAAGGAAAGGACAATGTGCCGAAAGTCATACGACCAGGATTAAATATTTGTAAGATAAAAAACACCGCCGAAGGACGTTGATCCCTCGGCGGAATTGTTTTATTTAAGCTGTACTGCGTGCATAACACTGCCGTAGGAGCAGGCGACGAGCAGATAATCAAGCGTTATTTGCTTGATGCTGTGCGCGGGGATGGTTAGGGTGTAGGTATAGTTCGAAAAAACGTTGCCGTTTTCGCCAAGACCTGCGGTGTAGGATGCTTCCAAAACCTCGCCGGTTTTACTGTCGCGTACCAAAAGAGCAAGCGTGCCGTGGTCGCGCAGATGCAGGGTAACCGTGCGTTCCTTATCGCCTTGGTTCACAAAGGTGAAGTGGTCTTGGTATTCGATCATCCAGTTGGCGGTGTTGGCAGGTGCTCCTGCGCCGTCGGCGTGGTGGTTATCGATAACAATTTCCTTGCCGTTTTGGTCGTGCCAAATAAATTCGACCATATCCATTCCGACCGCTCTGTGATCGTTTTGGGGATTAAGGTGCGTCATCCAGGTGTTCGATTTGGCAACTGTGTGGTCGGTGCTGTTATATGCCGAATAGGGCGAAACGTAGGAGGGAACCGAATCGGCATATTTGCTTGTGTAGGTAACGGGGAGATAGCCCGATTTATCGTTGTCGCCGAAGGTCCATTCCATATAATTGTCGATAACGCCGTGGTGGTAGGCGATGCCCGAATACTGTTGAGCATAACCTGCCGCAACATATCCGATAGGTTCGGGATCGTTGGCAATTTGCGACGGGTTTGAATAGCAATACATCGTGCCCGTGACCTCGCCGCCCGTTACGGTGAATTTTACATTGCCGTTCGCACAGCGAATGGGGTTAACAAAACGGTTTGCCGAGCCGTCGACGTTGATATTGCGGTAGGAGTCGGAGGTGGTTCCGCCGATTACCCAAAACTTTTCGCCTGCAGGCAGACGGTAGGTTGTGGGCTGATAAACTCTTGGTGTATTCTTGATGTAAGCGTAATCAAGCCCCGAATATTTCGAGGATATCGAGCCGTTTGCATTGAAATAATCGCTCGGAAGTGTAAATGAGGTGTTATAGAACTTATACCAAGCAAGCTGACCGAACCAAGTGCCTATCCATTGATATCCGACGTTGGTTACAGTAATATAAACGTCGTGGTCGGTATCGTTTTTGAGCTGATAGCCGAGGTATGCGTTACTTCCCGAATAGTTTGCGTGCTCAAAGGTAACGTAAACCTCGCCCGTAAGACCCTCGTTGCGCATAAATGCCTTGCCGACGTGCTGTGAGCCGAATTGCTCGGGGTTGTTGGAGTAAACGTAGGTTCCGCCCTCGCGCTTAATATAATCGACCTTGGAGGGGACGAGCGGAGAATTGCCGTTGACGTCAAATTTTGAGGTGTCGGTCGGTGCCGCAACGTCATAGGGAAGCGTCACCTTGTGATTTTCTGCGGTGGTGGTTAGTGTGAAATCGGCGTTTGCCTTTTTGGTGGTAACGGCGAGGGTATAGATTTGGTTTGCCTTTAAGGAAACAGAAATTTCGGAGCTGCCTTTTTTGATTTTTTCGCCGTTTTGCGAAACGGTTATGCTCTTTACGTCCTTGCCCTCGATCTTGTATGTGTCGGTATAGGGCGCAAAAACGGTATATGTGCGCGTTCCGTTTTCGTCGGTAAAATCATCGATGCTTGAAAGACGGAATGCGTTGGGAGTGTCGGTGTCCTCGGGCTCGCTCGTTTCGGGAGCGGAGCTTTCGGTCGACGTTTCGGGTTCGCTTGATTCTTCGGCTTCGCTTGATTCGTCAACGGATGATTCGTCAATCGAGGATTCGTCGGGCGTAGCGTTTGGCTCGGCAATTGAAACGTTTACCAATGGTTCGGATTGCGAAGCTTTGCTTTCTTCTTGGCTTATTTCATTGATTGAAGATGTGCTTTCGGCTTCTTCGTTACACGCGGCAAACGAAGAAAGAAGCAACAATATTGACAGTAATATTGCAAAACAGCGTTTCATAAAAAATCGCTCCTTTTGTTAGATCTTTTTTCCATTATAACATACGTAACATAAAAATGTAATGAATTTGTAAAATCTTCAACAATTTAGTTGCGATAGATAAAGATTGGTTCGCGTTTCGTTTGAAAATGCTGTTGACAAGACATTTGGAATCGGTATAATAAAAATATAAGCAATAAAGGAGGATTTCTTTTAATGAACACTTTGATGAAAAAGGGCGTTTTGCTTTATACGAGCTACAACAGCTACAGTAACACGAAATATTACAATCCGACCGATGACGAGCTGGCAAAGCTTCTTGCGGTAACCGATGAAATACTCCTTATACCGATTATTGTGTTTAACCGCTTTACCGACCGAAACGGCAACGACGTTGAAATCGTAACCCGTGAAATTATCGATGCAATGACTCCCGATATGGTCGGCGATCCCAACCGCTTGGAAACCATTAAAAAGGAATACCACGCGACCGCCGATAAGATTCTTAAGGGCAATTACCACGTTAAGGATTACGTTGCCGATGCGAACGCTTATGCCGAAAGATTGGTTGCTATTAAAAAAGACGTAAAAATTTGGTTTTCGGTGCCTATGTGCGAATGCTGGCACGCGCTTACACATCTTTTCGCTTCCGCTTGGGCAGATACGGTTGACCTTATAAAGAACACCGTGCGCGAGGAGATTTGGAACAACAACGTTCAGGGTATTTACTTCTCGGGCGAGGACGTTGTTACCGCAGGATATACACGCTTTGATAACGATAAGCCCGAGGAATGCTTTAACAACCCGATAGTTTATGCAATGCGCACCGTTTCCGACCGTGTTCGCTCGTTCGGTAAGAATATGCTTTGGATACCCTATTATCACGAGGCGGCTTCCTCCTCGAAGAATATGGGTCACATCGTAAACCTCACCGATATTTTCGACACCGCAATAATCCAACCCTCGTTTTTCTTCAACCCTGCGCGTGTTGACGAAATAAGAATTGTTTCGGATTGCGTGAGAAAGCAAGCGGTCGTTGACATCAACGGCGAAATTATCGGCGGAGTCAAGACCTCGAACACCGAAATCGGCTTTGAAATGGAAATCGACCACCAATTCTTCAATAAGGAAGAATACGTTCCGCGCTATTACGCATACGAAGAGGGCTTCGGCGAATTTGTCGGCAACCGTCCCACCGCCTATTACGCAGGCGCGCCCGAAACAATGCTTAAGGTTTTGGACGTTATGGATAAGTATTATAATAAGTAAACGATATAGCTGTCGCATATTCGCGGCAGCTATAAAACTTATATGAACAGGGAAGAATGTTTAACATGGAATATATTATACGCGAAGCAATTATAACCGATGCCGAAGCGTTATCGGAGCTTAACACGATTGAAATGGGATATAAATATCCAACTGAGGAAACTGCTGTCAAATTACGTGCGGCATTATCCCGAAAAACCGAAAAAATATACGTTGCGGTTTGTGGCGAAAAGGTTGTCGGATATATACATGCGTGCGATTACGACCTGTTGTTTTTGCCATCTATGAAAAACATTTTGGCGTTGGCAGTTTTTTCCGAATATCGGGGCAACGGTATCGGCAGTGCGTTGATGGAAAAGGTTGAAAATTGGGCGAAGTCTACCGATGCTTGCGGAATACGGCTTGTTTCGGGGGAAAGCAGAACGATTGCACACCGCTTTTACGAGAAATGCGGATTCACAAGCAATAAGATGCAGAAAAATTACAAAAAAATGTTTTGAAATCACTGAACCTTTTGTTTGTCTGTACGACCTTGTAGTTGAAAGCTTTCACAAAAAGGATGCCTGTAATGCAGAAAAGGAAATTAGAAAACGAAATAGACTTTTTGCTTTCTGCGGCGATCAAAAAATGCGGTAACATTTATGACGCTGAGGATATCGTGCAGGAAACAATACTTTCGGCATTAGCATATCTTAAGCGCGGAAACGAAATATCCGATGTGCGCGCTTGGCTGTTAACGGTGCTCAATCGAAAGTATTACGATATGTTAAGGAAGCAATATCACCGCCCGATAACGCATATTTCCGATGGCTTTGACATTGCGGACGAACGCAACGAGATCGAAGAAATATGCTTGACCGATGAGGGCGAGTACGTTCGCAGGGCAATTTCGCGCCTTGCGAGTATTTACCGTGAGGTGATAGTGCGGCATTATATGAACGGGGAGAGCGTTGGTGAAATTGCGAGTGCGCTCGGAATTGCCGAGGGGACAGTGAAAAGTCGGCTGCATTCGGGAAGAGAACAGATGAAGAAAGGCATTGAAAACATGGAAAAATATTCTGCTCAAAGCTATGCGCCGATACGGCTAAATCTAAACAACAGTGGCAATATCGGAAGAGATTTCGAACCATATTCGCTTATACGAAACGATCTTGTAGCAGAAAATCTGCTTTGGCTTGCATATAAAAAGCCGGCAACCGTCGAGGAACTGTCTGATGCTATCGGTATTGCCAGCGCTTATATCGAACCGATAATCAACAAACTTACCGAGGGTGAGTTGATGAAAAAGGTTGGGAATAAATATTACACCGACTTCCTTATCGAAACGATAGAGGATATCGAACGGTATATTGATGTTCAAAAGCGGTTTGTTCACGAAAAATTTGATCTCTTTTGGAACCGTATCGACGAAGTGCTTGTTGAAATACGAAAAAAGGATTACTACAAACGCCAAAATTTTGATCAAAGAGCATCGTTGGAGCTATATACCGCATTTCGTTGTCTTGATTATAGCATATTCGGCGCGTTAGAGGCAGCTATCGGAGAGCTTCAAGTTCTTCCCGAGCGCCCCAACGGCGGACAGTGGATCGCATTCGGAAGAGTGGATTTTAAGCCGTTCGACCCGATGGAGCATATACCTTATATGGCGCATCTTTATTCGGGCGAGCGTTGGGAGGAGTTCCGTAATATGTACGGGGCAAAATCGTTTTTGGTGTCTCTATACGGTGCGGACGGTTTCCCGAATTGGGCATACAATCGTTGTCCCGATTATACCTTCTCGTGCGAAGGAATGTCGATCGATGCTATCTTTTTAAAGCTGTTTTACATCATTCACGAGAATATCGACCCCAATTCGGTAGGTTTCAATACCGAGGTGTTCAAGGCGGTTCCGCAGCTTACGAGATGTCGTATCCTTCGCGAGGAAAACGGAAAAACGGTTTTGAATATTCCGGTGCTTGAAAGACAAGAATTTTTCGAGCTGCGTGCAATTACGGCGCGTGCCATAACTGCAATGCGCGAGGAGCTTACCGAGCCGATTGGCGCATATTGCAAAGATAAACGGATGGAAATTCCACCGCACATCGATAGCGTGCCGTTGGCGAAGCAATATTGGAACAGTGTGAATGCAATGCTTTTTGCTATAATACGCGAGGCAATGAAGCGCGGATACTTACATGACGGCGATTACGATAACGACAATGAAGAGGTTCATCAACATCCAGCTCCGATGATATTTGCCATTGAGAAATAATCAAAAAACGGAAGGCTTTTAAAAGTCTTCCGTTTTCTTTATTTGATTTTGCCCTCTTTAAGCGCTTTGCCGACAAGCATACCCATTGTAATTTCGGCAACCGTCCAGCCGGTTTCGATACAGCAGGGTCCCCAGCCCACGTCGTGTGGGATGCCGAAATATTCAAGTCGGTCAAGGTCGATTCCTCGACACCAGCCGCCGTGTACCAATATATCGTCGCTTACAAGCTGCGATTTGATGAAAAATTCGCAAATTTCGCGCCAAGCGTCATAAAAAGCGTTATCGCCCGTTATCTGCCAAGCGAGAGCAAACCCCAAGGGGAGCCAATTTAACGAATAAAGCAGATCGGCAACGTTATCGCCGTTTTGGGCAAGGAGCGAGCATTCACCGCCTGCGTTGTTAAAGCAGGTCGCCTTGTAGTCGGTATCCCATTCGCAAAAGCCTCCGTTTTTGTGCTTATGCGAATTGAGGTCGGCAAAAACCTTGTAAAGCATATCCTTGTGCTTTATATCGCCCGTTGCCTTGAAAAGAATCGCAAGCGGAAGGATAAGACGGCAAAGCTCACTCGTTTCGCTGTGCTCACGCACCGTGTCGGGGTAAAGCGACATAAGCGTTTCCAATCCCTTAACGCCGACAGCTTTATATTTTTCGTTGCCTGTCAAAATATAACCCAAAAGCAGTGCGGCGCTGTAATATGCGTTATAATGCGCGCTTGCGAGTCCGCCCTCCTCCTCGGCAAGCGATTTGATGGGCTTTCCGCTTTTCATAAATTCCAACACGTCGGTTCTTGCAGGGCGAAGACCGTTTTTTGGTGTCGTTTCGCAAAGGAAATTAAGTGCGTGACAAGCGCTTTCGACATATTTATCGGTAATTCCGAAATATGAAGCAAGGAGAGAGGGTATTATTGCACGGGCAACGTCATCCTGATAGCAGACCTCCCAAGCTTCTTCGGTCCAGCGCGCCATTCCGTCGTATTCGCCGCCGTGGACGGTAAGCGGTCCGTAGCAAAGCGAATACATATTGTCGGCAATATCGGTCAATTCCTTATCAAACGAAAAGATAAACGCGCCTGCCGCCTCGCCCGTGCAGTCGGTACGGACAACGTCGGCAATAATTCGCTTTCCGTCGGGGCGGATGTTGTGGCTTAACCCCTCTTTTATGCCGTATTTTCCGTCGGGTGTAACAAGGTAATTCTTCAAAAGGTTAATACTCTTGTCGGTGCAGACCTTTAATTCGTTGAAGAACTCGCCCTTTAATTCACCCTTGACGGAATATGCGGTTTTTCCAAAGCCTTTGGGCGTTTCGACGTTCAAAAATTCGCAAATAAGACAAACCAAGGAGTTCCAACGCTTTATCGGCGCAAACGACGCTTTAAGATAATCGCTCATTCTGAATGCGCAGAAAAGAACGTTTTCATAGGAAAACAGCGCAATATCGTTTGAAGACAGCTCCTCGTTATCGCCGTCAAGCCTATCGTGAGCAGGGGTATATTGACGGTAATACATCAATGCCGTTGTGTTCGGCATAAGAAAATGCGGACGGATGTATTGATTGTAGTGACTGTCAAGCAGGTCGCCCTTTTTTATTTCGTCGGTAAGGTCGCAATAACTTACCAAGCGGTGCGAGGTTATTTGGGTCGGCTGTGCTGAATAAACACAAGCGAACGACGGAATATATTCAAGGAACGTCGGCTTGCCGCTTTTTGCAAACTCCTCTGCCTTGGTTCGCAGATATGCGTTCAACATCATCGGCTTATCCTCGGTACCGCCGATGAGCGCAAGTGATGAATATTGCGAAAAGTCTTCGTTTTCGGCTTCAAGCGGAGTTAATATTTTCGCATCGGTTGCCGACGAAAGAATATCGGCAAGATCGTGTTTTCTTCTTGTTATTATTAAAAGCATATTTGTTCCTTAATTAAATATATGTTTAATTATCATATCAACAAACCTCGGGACGTCGTTTTCCTCCGAGCATTGTGTTGCAAGAACGGCATTTTCTTTGGGCATAACTATTGAAAACTGCGCGTACATACCGTCTGCGCGGAATGCGCCCTCCTGCTGACCGATTATCCAGAATTGGTATCCGTAGTGGCTGTGCCAAGGTGCTTCGTGTCCCGTGGGGATATGCTTGCTCGACGCAAGCTTTACCCAATTTTCCGAAAGCACACGTTCGCCGTTCCACATACCCTTGTTAAGATAAAGTATGCCAAGCTTCATCATATCGGTTATGTCGAGATAAAGTCCGCTGCCGCCGAAAGCAACTCCGTCGGGGTCGGTTTCCCAAGCGGGGAAGCCCATATCGAGCTTTGAAAAAAGCTTGTCGTGGGTGTATTTCAAAAGCGTTGTACCTGTTGCGCGCTGAACCATACAGCCGCAAAGGTGCGTATCGGCATTTGAATAAACAAACTTTTCGCCTGGGTTGTATTTCATTTCCTTTTGCATCATATAACCGACGTAATCGGGATAACCCTCGTCACGGCGGCGGTTGGAGCTCATAAGAAATGCGTTTCCAAAGCCCGAGCTCATCGTTAAAAGATGGCGAAGCTCGATATCTTTAACTCTTTCGTCGGTAAGCTTATCGATATATTCGGGGAAAACGTCGACGAGCTTGGTGTCAAGCGTTAATTTTCCCTCGTCGACTGCAATGCCGACCGCGGTGGACACAAAGCTTTTTGTGTGGGAATAAATAAGGCGCGTCTTTTTGGGAGTATAGCGTTGAAGAAGCTTCATTTCGCCGTCCTTCCAAAGTGCGACCGATTCAACACCGGGGTTATCGTTGTTTATCGCTTCGATCAATGCCTTTACCTTTGCTTCCATATCCAAAGACCTCCAAAAATACTTGGCTTTATTTTAATATTTCGTGTGTTTGTTGTCAAGGAAAACCTTGCTTTTTTACTTCAACCGAGGGTTGAGGTATATCGTTTATGAGGTTATTGATTAATGAAAAAATATGTGCTATACTGTAAAAACTCTGTAAATTTAGGGAGATTTTATGAATATAGGAAGCAAAATAAAGGAATTAAGAAAAGCGCGCGGAATCACCCAAGAACAGCTTGCGGCAAGCATCGGAATTTCGTTCCAAGCGGTTTCCAAATGGGAAAACGGCATCGCTTTGCCAGATATTGCGTTGGCACCAAAGCTTGCGGCTTATTTTTCGGTTTCGATGGACGAGCTTTTTGATTTTAATTTAAAGCAGATCGAATCGGACGTCGAGGCAATCGCCGACGAGGCATATAAATACCGCCAAAGCGACCCCGAGGAAAGCCGAAGAATTTTGGAAAAGGGCTTGAAAAAATATCCCGAAAACGATATTTTGCTTAATAATCTGCTTTACGTTGTCGATTGCGCGGGCAATCCCGATGAAACTATAGCAATTGCGACAAAGCTTATCGACAAGGCGACCGACCACAGCATTATTTACGATGCGTTGCGTTTTATGGCTTATGCCTATAAGGCGAAGGGCGATATGCAAAGCGCAAAAATGGCTATCGACCAGATACCCGAAATATATTTCACAAGATTGACCGAGATTGCATATATCTTCGACGGCGAGCCAAAGTTCGATGCCGCCGAAAAGCAAAAATGGGTTTCGTTTGAAAACCTTATACAAATGATGTGGCATCTTGCCGAATGCTATGAGGCGGAGGGCGAAATCGATTCGGCAATCGAAGAAATCGAAAAGGCATTGAAGCTTATTGCGATAATCGGAAATTCGACCAACGATTGTAACTATTTTTATGAAAATTACGTTATGTTCTTCGAGCGCCAGATTGCAAGAATGGTCGAAAAGCAAAATGCTGTTGACTAATGTGTGAAACTTTGTTATAATAAACCGTTACCGAAAGGGAGGCGAAATTATGGCAAACTATAAAAGCCCGAATCTTGACAACGGCGAAAAGGAAGAGGGAAAAAAGAAGATAAGACCGAAAGAAACACACAACGTGCTTATTGCGGTGCACAAATGGAATTTTGTGTTTTATTTCGTTGTAATGATTGTTGCCAGCGGTATTGGTATACTTTTCGGCATTGGAATAACCGATACGTTTGATTTTGAGAAGAGCACGGATATGGTTATCATATACGTTTTCGGCTCGCTTCCGGCAATCGTATGCGCGATATTAATTGTTTTGGAATACATCAAGATGAAGCAAACCGTCGGCGGCTCGTATTCGTTGATAACTGATACTATTGAACGTGTAGTTACCGACGATAAATACGTGTATAAACGCAGAAGGCACGGTGGGCGCGGTTATTACGAGCATGCGATGTATCTTTACCGTTGCGGACGCGTTGTAATTTCCTTGGAGGAAACATATACAAATTCCGAGGGCGATGCTTGCTACGTTTTGGTATACGACGATAAGCCCGACAAAGCCGTTTTCGTTTATAATACCAAATTTTACGAGCTTGATGACACCGAAGAACCAACAGATGAATAAACGAAAAAGGAGAGGTTTTCCTCTCCTTAATTTTTTTAATCTTTTATAACCTTTACGAGCAGTAATTTACCTTCCTTAACCGAAACCTCGGCAGGCGAGTTATTCACCGTTTCGTTGCTTATGCCGTATTGGTATTCGCAATTTATTTCGCCGTTTTCAAGCGGAAATTTCGCGTTTTTAATGGTGATTCCCTTTGCAATGCCCGTGATATTAAGCAGTGAAAAATAGGAAAAGTTGCTTTCGATATATGCGCTGCTGCGTGAAATTATTTCAATTTCCGAATAATCGTCGACCGCTTTTGCTGTCAAGCCTAATGATTCGAGATATAAAAGTATCGAAAGATTGCCGATGCTGTGGTCAAGCCGTCCGCCGATAACACCGATAAGCAAAAATTCGTCAAATCCGCGCTTAACACCCTCCTTTGCGGCGAAAAAGGTGTCGGTATCGTCCTTTTCGCGCGGAAGAGCGATAATTTCTTTGTCGGTATTCGGCAAAGCATACGAATCAAAAATGCTGTTGACTGATGTGTGAAACTTTGTTATAATAAACCGTTACCGAAAGGGAGGCGAAATTATGGCAAACTATAAAAGCCCGAATCTTGACAACGGCGAAAAGGAAGAGGGAAAAAAGAAGTTAAACCCTAAAACAATACACAGAACGCTCATTTCAAGCCATCAAAGGGGAATAAAGATACTGCTTGCATTACTGATTTTGTGCGAGATCGTTTTTGTTCCGTTTGGTATTTTGGTTGCAAATATCGACAGTTACGAGCCGGTTTGGGATATTGTTATAATCTTCGGCTTCAGCGCTTTTCCTGCTCTTCTCTTCGGAGCAAGCATAATTCCGCTCTACCGCAGTATGCAAAAAATCATAAAAGGCGCGTATTCGTTGATAACCGATACTATTGAGCAGGTAGTTACCGACGATAAATACGTGTATAGACACAATGGGCGCGGTTATTACGAGCACGCGATGTATCTTTACCGATGCGGACGCGTTGTTATCTCATTGGGTGAGACCTATACCAATTCCGAGGGCGAAATGTGTTACGTTGTGGTTTGCGACGATAAGCCCGATAAAGCTGTCGCCGTTTTTAACTCGAAGTTTTACGAGCTTGAGGATATCGAAGAACCGACAGATGAATAAACGAAAAAGGAGAGGTTTTCCTCTCCTTGATTTTTTTAATCTTTTATAACCTTTACGAGCAGTAATTTACCTTCCTTAACCGAAACCTCGGCAGGGGAATTATTCACCGTTTCGTTGCTTATGCCGTATTGGTATTCGCAATTTATTTCGCCGTTATCAAGCGGAAATTTCGCGTTTTTTATTGTAATACCCTTTGCAATGCCCGTAATATTAAGCAGTGAAAAATATCGGAATTTGCTTTCGATATATGCGCTGTTGCGTGAAATTATTTCAATTTCCGAATAATCGTCGACCGCTTTTGCCGTCAAGCCTAATGATTCGAGATATAAAAGTATCGATAAATTGCCGATGCTGTGGTCAAGCCGTCCGCCGATAACACCGATAAGCAAAAATTCGTCAAATCCGCGCTTAACACCCTCCTTTGCGGCGAAAAAGGTGTCGGTATCGTCCTTTTCGCGCGGAAGAACGATAATTTCTTTGTCGGTATTCGGCAAAGCATACGAATCAAAATCGCCGATGATAAGGTCGGGCGTGATATTAAGCGCATCGCAATGCCTTAATCCGCAATCGCAAACGGCGAAATAATCGTTATCACGCAAATGCTTTTTAATACTTTCGTAATCGTTTATCGGCGCACCGCCAAGGATAACAAATCTTTTCATTTTTAAAACTCCTTGTCGAAATAGCCCTTATATTCTATCTTAAGCTTACTGTCGGGGAAAAGATGAGCGTGCAGGTCGATTAAATAATCGTCGGTCATGCTTGCGATATAGTCGACCACAATCTGGTTCGGCTCGGTTTCGGAATAGGGTGTAGTTCTGCGGAAATAGGGCTTTTCCACAAAATTAATATGGTGCCTGAATATAGGCGAATCGGTTTTGTTGTTTATAAGGTCGTAAAGCATTTTTTCGTAAATGTTGCCCATCATCGGCTTTACGGTGTCGTCAAAAAATGCCCTGACCTTGCCGTTTTTGTAAATGTGTGCGTAATTTGCATCCTTTGCCTGCTTAAGTGCGTTAAAATGCGCCTCGTCCATTTCGATGTATGGCTTGCCGTAGCTGTGCTCGACGATATTGACGGTAAGGTTATTTATCATTTCGGCATTTTTCGTGCCGATAACGCTTTCCTCAAATCCATCGGC
>JAZOTA010000065.1:0-17580 GCA_045657425.1 Eubacteriales bacterium | reverse complement strand
CGCCGTCGGCATAAATTCTTATTTCGTCAAATACCACGTAGGTATTTGCCTTTTGGGGCACGTCGAAGCCGATACGGATATATTTGACAACCGTTTCGTCGGTAAAGGAAAATTCGTACTTCTTAACGCCACCGTCGGAATGTCCGACAGTAATTTCGCCGTTTTCGATATCGTGCCAGTTGTTTCCGTCGTAGGATTTTGAAAGCTTTACCTTTTCGGGGAGGTACGCGCCCTTGGATTCGTCACGGAGCAAGCCGAAAACGACCTTGTATTCGCCGTTCTTTCCCTGCTTTGCAAGTGCGCCCTCGATATAAGTCGCCTTGCCGTCGGAGCTTGTGAATGCGCCGAAGACGTTGATATGCTTGATCCAGCCGCCCTCGTAGCTTGAATAATCGGTTGCGCTGACCTTGTCGCAGATGACCTTGGAGATTGCCGAGGAATCGACCGCCGCAAGGTTGCCTGCAGGATTGAAATCCGCCTGACGCTTCGCAATCGCGCTTATACCGTCGCCGTAAAGGTCGATGCGGATATTATCGATAGAAAGCACCTGCTCGCTGTTGGTGATGGGGTTTACGAGCATCGGCTTCATAATGTCGGTTTCGGGAAGACCGAGCGAATTGTCAACGGTATCCTTTGCGATAAAATAAATCTTATCCTTGCTTAAATTGTGGATGACCTTATCGCTTTCGCCCTCTTTGCCCGACGGCTCGAACTGTGCGCCGACGTAACGGGCGTAATAGTAGCCGCCCGACGAGGAAAGCGAGCCGATATAAACGGTGTGGAGGAAATATCTGTTGGTCTTATCGGTTTCGGTCATCAGGGAGTAGGAGCCGGTTGCGGGTTCTTTTGCATCGAGTCCGTAATTTTTCCAGTCCTTGCCCTCGGGCATATCCATTTTGCCGACCGAAACGGGGTAACGGCAGTCGGTGGTAACCTGCGAGAACTTTTCCTCGTCATAGCTTGCCGCACGCGACGAGCCGAAGTAAAATTCGCTTCCGTCCTTATAAATCGAATACTTGCCGTGGCTGTTGGTGATTGTAAGGAAGGAGATTTCGTTTCTCGGAAGCGAGGTGAAGATAAAGGGTGCGCCGGAAGCGGTGATATCGTCACCGTCGGCATCATAGCCTTCAAACGCGCGAAGCGAGATATTCTTTTTTTCCTTGCCGCAAAGCGAAAGGATGGAGTTTACCATCAACGCTTCGCCGTCAAAGCCATAGCGAGTGCCGTTGTAAAGCGTTTTGAAGAAGCCGTTATACTCAAATGCATTGCTGCTTCCGTTTGCGCTTATTTCCACCAAACCGTCGCCATCGGCGGTTTCAAGCGATATCGCATCGTTTGCTTCGGTTATCACGTTGGCGAAGCGGTAAATCATTTCCCAACCGTCATCGTCACCGTCGTAGCCCTTTAAGGTAATGGTCACATCGGTATCGATCTCACCAAGCGCCGCCTTTATTTCGTCGGAAAGTGTATAAAAGGGATCGCCTACCTCCTCGATACCGTCGTCACGGAAGAAAACGAAATAGGTCGTAAACAATATCAACGCCGCAAGCGCAACCGAAGTTATTGTAATAATCTGTTTTTTCATTTAAAACATCCTTAAATAAAATATAAATCTCTTTTTACCGCAGTTACGCGCGGAATATACCGCGCGTAACCAAGATATTTAATTACAGGTGTCTTCTTCTGAAGAATACTACGATACCCAGAATGATTATCGCGCCGGGAACGATGGTGCAAATAAGCCAGGTTAAGGTTTTTGCGGTACCGGTTTCTATTTCAAGCGCGGTGGATTGGAACTGCTTTGCTTCGATATCGGGAGCAACGCGGTTTGCACTGAAGATACGTGCCGCGGAAAGAATCACACGGCGGTTTCCGTAGGTAGACTTGATAACGCTTTGGGTATTCGCAAATTCGGTACTGCCGACAAGCATTACGTAGGAATATTCGGTAACGTTATTTTCGCCGTAGCCGTACTTGGTGGAAAGGAGCATAAGAGGCATTTCGCCCTCGGTGCCCTGCGTATCCTTGGTTGCCGATTTTGCGGTTTCGTAGGTGGAAAGAACGGTTTCAACCGTAAATCCGTCCTGCGTGTTATGATCGCGGATGATCAATTCAACGCTTTCGGGGAACGCAACGGTGAAGTTGCCCTCGACCGCGCTTACGGTCTTGCGGATTTGGTAAGCCGCGCTTCCGTTTTGTGCATCCGCCTCAACGGCAGTAAATTTCGAGTTAAGGGTGCTTATGCTGTTGCCGAGTCCGTGAGTTTCATCGGTAATACGGAAAAGCGGCTTATAATTGATACCCCAGTTGTCGGAAAGCATCGACTGAAGGTTTTTGTGTTCCTCGGTCTGGGAATCGACGAATACGATATAGGAATTGCGCTTTTTAAGGAAGTCGCTGACCTTATCGACCTCGGTAAGCGAAAGGTCGCTTATCGGATCGTAAGTGATAAGGATCTCGGTTGCGGGATCGATTTCTTCCATATCCAAATTTGCGGCTTTGATTTCAAAGCCCGCCTCGTAGAGGATAGAAACAAGACCGAGAATGGACGAATCGGAATTTATCGTGCCGCCCTCTCCGATAGGCTCGCCGTTGCCGTAGGTAAAGGTTACAACCTGCTTTTCGGCAATCGAGCTTTGAAGAATTGCGGTGGTGAAGCGGTATTCGCCGTTAAAGGAGTGAATTTCCTGATTTTCGTTTACAACGAGGAAGGATTGGAAATCGAGAACACGCTTGTGGTGCTCACCCTCGACGATAACGCTGGTGGGCGAAAGCTGGGTTGCGGTTTCCTCAAGAATCTTCTTCTCGAATTCGGGGTCGGAATCCAATTCCTTATACTGAACGGTAACGGTACCGCGGTTTCCGCTTCCGTCAAAGGTCTTTTGGTAATTTTCCGCAAGGTCGCGGATCATAACGTACAAATTGCCGCCGACGTCAAAACGGTCACGCGGTGACATAAACGTAATGGTTATATCAAGATCCTTGCCAAAGGATTCGAGAAGGCGCACCGTTTCATCGCCGATAGAGGTGAAATCCTCCTTGGTGAGGTCGACGGTAAGACTGCCCGAAAGCGAAAGCGAGGAAAGGAAAACGTTTGCAACAAGTATAAATGCAATGAAAACGAGGGTAAACGCAATTGAAAGTCCGCCGTATTTATAGCGTCTGTTATCTCTGACAGCGGTATTTTTATTTTTCTGACTCATTGTATAATACCGCCTTTCTTATGCCCAACGGCGTTTTTCGATAACGCGGGTGGTGATGAATATTGCGACTGCCGCAAGTGAAATGTAATAAACTATTGCAGAAACGTCGAGCATCTGGTTGGTAAAGGGAACGAAACGGTCGATTACCGAGAACCATTTAAAAATGGTGCGCCAGAAGGTCGATTCGATACTGCCTGCGAGCAAGCTGATAAGAAGCATTGCGCCGTTAACGCCGATTGCCGAAACCGCCGCGATAAGCTGGTTTTCGGTCAGCGACGAAAGGAAGATGCCAACTGCGATAAATGCCGCGCCGAGGAGGAAAAGACCCAAGATGTTCATAAATATCGAGGTCATATTGGGCGAGCCGTACTTGAAAAGAAGCACGAAATTGAAGCTGTTAACAACAAAGGTCGCACCGAAAACGGTAAGCGCCGCAAGGTATTTGCCCATTACGATGCCGAACAC
The DNA here is from genome assembly GCA_045657425.1 of Eubacteriales bacterium. Lineage (GTDB taxonomy): Bacteria > Bacillota > Clostridia > Oscillospirales > CAG-382 > Coliplasma. The sequence continues at coordinate 13,912 of JAZOTA010000065.1, read as the reverse complement.
CGAAACAGGGCTTGTGAGGAGTATTTGGTCGGTACGCGACTTTCTGTCCTCGGAAAAGAGCTTCATTGTGAGAAGCGGCAAAAGTATTGCAAACACCGCCATAAGATAGATGAAATATTCACCGATAGCGGTAGTAGACTGCGCAAAAAGCGTTGTATAAGCGAAAAGAAGTCCCGAAACTACAAGAAATATACCGCAGAAGGTATATCCGATAGGGGTGAGGAAATAAGATTTAAGTTCTCTCGTATAGATTGCAAACATTTATTTCACACCCTTTCTCAATTTCTTGTCTTCCTTGTCCTTTTCCTTGCCGACAAGGCGCATAAAGATGTCTTCAAGACTCAATTCCATACCTTCAAGACCGATAAGAGGCCAATTTCTGCCCGAAAGCAAAGCGAAAAGCGGCTTTCTGATATCAACACGGTCCTGCGATTCGATAAGATAGCTTACGCTGTCGGTATCGCGCTTGCCCAGAACGTCGGCAGTTTTAACACCGCCCAACGATTTGATTGCCTTCAAAACCTCGTCCTGAGGTCCGACGATCTTCGCAACGAGCTTTCTCGAGCCGTCGACTGCGTTTATAAGATCCTCGGTCTTTTCGTTTGCAACGATTTCGCCCTTGTTGATAACCACGATCCTGTCACAAACCGCCTGAACCTCGGGCAGAATGTGGGTGGAAAGGATTATGGTATGCTCCTTACCGAGCATACGGATAAGGTTACGGATTTCGATAATCTGACGGGGGTCAAGACCGATTGTCGGCTCGTCGAAAATAAGCACCTTCGGGTTGCCGATAAGCGCCTGGGCGATACCCACTCTTTGGCGGTAGCCCTTTGAGAGGTTTTTGGTAAGACGGTTTGCAACGTCCCAAATCTTTACTACCTCGCAAATCTCCTTCAAATGCTGCTTGCGCGGAAGCTTACAGCCCTTGAGGTCGTAAACGAAGTTAAGATATTCAAGGACCGTCATTTCCAGATAAAGCGGAGGAATTTCGGGCAAAAATCCGATGTCCTTTTTCGCCTTTATCGGGTTTTGAAGAATATCGGTGCCGTCGATCTTAACCGTACCGCTGTCGGCGGAAAGATAGCCGGTGATTATGTTGAGCGTGGTACTCTTACCTGCGCCGTTCGGGCCGAGAAAGCCGAGAATTTCGCCTTCCTTGACCTCGAAGGATATGCCGTTTACGGCGTGCTTATTGCCGTAGCTTTTTCGAACGTCGGTGATCTCTATCATTTTTCTGTTCTCGATACACCGTGTTTTCCACCGCACGCACAAAACGCCAACGGTTTGACACGGTATATCTGCCTTTCTGCATATTTAAACGTAATTACTTGTCTTCCTTAACGATGGAAATGCCGAGCTCGGCGATTGCCTGTGCAGGTACTTCCGCAGGGCAGTCGGTCATAAGCTCTTTTGCGTTTTGCATCTTGGGGTAAGCAACAACGTCACGAAGACTTGTTGCGCCCAACATCTGCATTACCAAACGGTCAAGACCGATACCCATACCGCCGTGAGGAGGCGCGCCGTAACGGAACGCTTCGAGGAGGTAGCCGAACTTGATTTGCGCTTCTTCCTTGGAAAGTCCCAAAAGGTCGAAAATCTTTGCCTGAAGCGCAGGCTCGGTGATACGGATAGAGCCGCTTGAAAGCTCGATGCCGTTAAGAACGAGGTCGTATGCCTTTGCACGTACCTTGCCCTTGTCGGTGTCAAGATACTGAACGCATTCGTCCATAGGGCTTGTGAACGGGTGGTGCATTGCAACCCATTCGCCCGATTCGTAATCAAATTCAAAGAAGGGCATTTCAACAACCCAAAGGAAGTTGTAACCGCTTCTTTCGATATTAAGACGGTTTGCCGCTTCAACACGGAGCTGACCGAGCTGAGAAAGCAGACGGTTGTTGTCGCTGTCGGCAAGAATAAGCAGAATATCGCCTTTTTCGCAGTTCGATGCCTCGAAAATTGCGTTAAGCTCTGCTTCGGTCATGTGCTTTAAGAACGAGCCGCTGTCGGTATCGGCACGCTTGACCCATGCCAAGCCCTTTGCGCCGCAGCCCTTTGCGTATTCGCCCAATTTATCGATATCCTTACGCGAAAGCTTTTCGGCATAGCCCTTAAGGTTAAGCGCACGCACGCTGCCGCCGTTTTCGATAGCCGAAGCAAACACGGGGAAGCCGCAGCCGTTAAGAGCATCGGTAAGGTTGATTATTTCCATACCGAAGCGAAGGTCAGGCTTGTCCGAGCCGAAGCGTTCCATACATTCGCGGTAGGTATATCTGGGAAGCGGAGTGGGAATTTCCACGTCCATACAGTCCTTGAAGATGTGGCTTATAAGGCCTTCGACCATATTAAGAACGTCATCGGTATCGACAAACGACATTTCCATATCGATCTGGGTGAATTCGGGCTGACGGTCTGCGCGGAGGTCCTCGTCACGGAAGCAACGCGCGATTTGGAAATATTTATCAAAGCCCGCAACCATCGAAAGCTGCTTGTAAAGCTGGGGAGATTGAGGAAGCGCATAAAAGCTTCCCTTGTGCACGCGCGAGGGAACGAGATAGTCACGCGCTCCTTCGGGAGTGGATTTTATAAGGATAGGAGTTTCGATTTCGATAAAGCCGTTGTCGCAAAGGTAGTCACGTACCGACTTTGTAACCTTTGCACGGAACATAATGTTGTTCTGAAGAACAGGACGGCGAAGGTCGAGATATCTGTGAGTAACGCGCAATTCCTCGTTAGTCTTGCAATCGTCGGTGATATCAAAGGGAGGAGTTTCGCTTTCGCCGAGGATACGCACGTTGGAAACGAAAATTTCAATATTGCCGGTGGGAATATCGGGATTCTTGCTCGAACGCTCACGGACAACACCGGTTGCCGAAACAACGTATTCGCTCTTTAAAAGAAGCGCTTTTTCAAAAATTGCCTTTTCGGTATTTTCGTCAAAAGCGAGCTGAACGATACCGCTTCTGTCACGAAGGTCGATAAAGATAAGACTGCCAAGGTCGCGTGATTTTTTCACCCAACCCATTACGCAAACAGTTTCGCCGATATTAGATTCTCTTAAATCGCCGCAGTAATGTGTGCGGCGTTCATTGCCAAGTAATTCTGCCATATCAATGCCTCAATATATTTTAAAGATATAATTTATCAGCCGTTTATTGCTTCGGTGATGTTTTCAACGGTCAAGCCGACCTTAACTCTTTCGCCGCCGCGCATATCACGCAATTCGGCAAAGCCTTCGGCAATTTCGTTATCGCCGACGACAAGAACAAATCTTGCGCCTGCCTTATCGGCATATTTCATTTGCGCCTTCAGGCTTCTGCCGCAAACGTCGGTTTCGGCGGAAATGCCGCTTTCACGCAATTTCTGTGCAAGAACAAAGGAAGCCTTGGAAGCGCCCTCTCCCAACGGCGCAATATAGATATCACAGCCGTTTTCGAGGTTGGGAATCAAATCTTCATCCTTAAGCGCTTGGATAAGACGGGTTATACCCATACCGAATCCGACAGCAGGCAATTCGGGACCGCCGATAGACGCCAAAAGTCCGTCATATCTGCCGCCGCCGCAAACCGTGCTTTGCGCGCCGATGGAATCAACGGTAAATTCAAATACCGTGCCTGTATAGTAATCGAGTCCGCGGACGATGGACGGGTCGACAATATATTCAACACCGCATTCGTCAAGCAAGCTCTTTAATTTTTCAAAGTGAGTGTTACAGCCGTCGCAAAGATGCTCGAGCGTTTTGGGTGCGTTCTTTGCAATACCCGAACAAACAGGGCTCTTGCAGTCGAGCACGCGAAGGGGATTTTTTTGCAATCTTTCGCGGCAGGTATCGCAAAGCTCGGCTTCATACTGCGAGAAGTAATTAAGAAGTGCCGATCTGTAGGAGGGACGGCATTCGGGACAGCCGATGGAGTTGATGCGAAGCGTTACCTTTGTAAGTCCAAGCTTTTTGAACAAGCCGTTCGCAAGTAAAATGACCTGCGCATCCGCCTCGGGCGAGGAGCTGCCGTAAAGCTCGGTGCCGAACTGCCAAAATTCACGGCTTCTGCCAGCTTGGGGCTTTTCACGGCGGAAGAAGTTGGAAAGGTAAAACAGCTTAAGCGGCATTGCGCCTGCATAAAGACCGTTTTCGATAACCGAGCGCGCAACGCCTGCGGTACCTTCGGGGCGGAGCGAAAGACTGCTTCCGTCCTTATCGATGAAGGTGTACATTTCCTTGCCGACAACGTCGGTCGTATCGCCGACACCACGGCAGAAAAGCTCGGTCGCTTCAAAGGTGGGCATTCTTATTTCAGAAAAGCCGTAAATTTTTGCGGTTTCACGCACCGCCGATTCGATATATTGCCAAACGCCGATGTCGTTGGGGAGAATATCGAGCGTTCCTTTGGGTTTTTGAATTCTGTTCATAATTAAAATGCTTTTGCTCCGTTACGTATATTTGCACGCCAATCCAAGTCGCCTCGGTCAAGCGCAAGGACAAGCACCTCCGCGGTCGCAACGTTGGTCGCAACGGGAACGGTATATTTGTCGCAAAGCTTAACAAGGTTCATTTCGGTTTCGGTGTATTCTGTGTCGTTATTTGTGTCACGCAGGAGGATAAGGATATCGACCTCGTCATAAGCGATCTTCGAAGCGATCTGTTCGATTCCTCCGTGCGAGCCCGAAAGCATTTTTTCGATCTGAAGACCGGTTGCTTCGGAAATATATTTGCCTGTAATTGCAGTTGAGCAGATGTTGTGTCGGGAAAGTATTCCGCAATATGCTATGCAAAATTCGGTGATAAGCTCTTTCTTCTTATCGTTGGCAATAATAGCAATGTTCATTGTTCGTCCTCCCTTTTTTGTACTCGCAGTACGATTCCTTTATAAGAACTGCGTTTTTTCGGCGATTCGCATCCGTTTAAAAGCTTGATGCGTTCACCCTTGATTCTTAAAGCGATGTTATAAAATGCCGCTTCCCATTTACTTGCTTTTTTGTTTGGCTCGCCCATAAACGAAAGCTCGGCAGCCTCCTGCGATGCCGAAAGCCGTTCGCAATAAGGGACTACGCCCAAAAGCTTGACCGACGAGCGATTGATTATATCCAAAATGTCGGGAAGCTTTTTGCTCTCCGCAAAGCTTGCTCTGTATCCGTTTACCACAAGCGATTGACGGGTGATTCCCATTGCGGAAAGCCGTGCCGCCGTTTTTTCTGCGGCGCGCACCGAGGTCGATTGGTGCAGTGTGACGATTATCGCCTCGTCAGCCGTTGAGGCAAATGACATATAATAATCGGTCATTTCGGCGCAGGAATCGATTATGATATAATCAAATTCCTCTCTGACCTCCTTGATAAGGTCGGCAAAAGCGCCCTTTTTGATTTTTTCGTCACCGAGATTCATCGGCGCAGGAATGAAGGAAAAGCCGGTCATTCCGTTTACGTGGCACATTGCCGCCGCAGGCGAGCAACGGTTAAAGAGCACGTCACTGCAATCAAAAAGCGTTTCGTTTTCAACGCCGAGCACCATATCCATGCATCGCATACCGAAATCCCCGTCGATAACAAGCACTCGGTTGCCCAATGCGTGCAGCGTTGCGGCGATATTTGCCGAAACCGTGGTCTTCCCCACGCCGCCCTTAAAGCCGGTTACAAATATAACACGCCCCAATGCCGTTACCTCCGTTTCGTTAGCGATACTTATATATACCTATAGTTATACTTTTACTATAGTCATACACGATAATAATAACATTAATTGTGCGGTATGTCAAGAAAAAAGACTCCACTTTGTCGTGGATTTTGTTTATTTTTTATGAACAAACACGAAATTTTGCGCATATTCTTTTCCAGGTGATGTATTATGCTTGAAAAAGATACGCTTTCGATTATCGACGAGGGCGGAAATTACCCCTTTGATTCGGTTTCGCCTCCGATATTCCAGACCTCGACCTTCGGCGGTGGAAACGAATATTCCTATTCCCGTCTTTCAAATCCCACGCGCGACGCACTTCAAAAAAATCTTGCCGCGCTTGAAAACGGCAGTCACGCTTTCGCCTTTTCGTCGGGGCTTGCGGCGGTGAATTGCGTTTTTTCACTGCTTAAGCAGGGCGACAAGGTCTTGCTTTCCGACGACCTTTACGGCGGTACATACCGCATTTCGGCAAAGATTTTCGGCAATTACGGCATTTCCTTTGAGTTTTGCGATATGCAGAGCATTGATGCGCTTGAAGAGAAGCTCGCCAAGGACGTAAAAATGGTTTTTGCAGAATCGCCGACAAACCCGATGATGAAGATTGCCGATTTGAAAAAAATCGCCTCGCTTTGCCGTGAAAAAGGCATCCTTTTTGCCGTCGACAACACATTTCTGACCCCGATTTTTCAAAATCCGCTCGATCTCGGCGCGGACATTGTCGTCCATTCGGCGACGAAATATATTTCGGGGCATCACGACACGGTTGCAGGTGCGGTCATTACGTCGGATGGCGAAATCGCAAGGCGTCTTTCGTTCATCTCGTCAACGCTCGGCAATGCGCTTTCGCCCTTTGATTCTTGGCTTGTGCTCCGCGGTGTGCGCACCCTTTCTTTGCGTATGGAAAGGCATCAGGAAAACGCATTTGCGGCGGCGGAATTTTTGTCCGCGCACCCGAAAATCGAGTCGGTCATCTTCCCGGGACTTGTCAGTCATTGCGGACATTCGCTTTGCAAATCGCAAGCAACGGGATTCGGCGGTGTCGTTTCCTTCACCGTCAAGGATACGTCGCTTGTCGAAAAGCTTTTAAGGGGCGGAAAAATAATAAAATTCGCCGAAAGTCTTGGCGGCTTCCGTTCGCTTATTACCTATCCGCTTACCCAAACACACGCATCCATCCCCCAAGAAATGCGTGAAAGATTGGGCATTACGAACCGACTTTTCCGCCTGTCCTTGGGGCTCGAAAACAAAAAAGACATACTTTGCGATTTAGACGAAATGTTAAAATAAAAAAACGGTCTTCCGATGACGGAAGACCTCTTTTATTTAATTAAGCAACTGTAACGCTTTCGTTTTCTTCGATTTTTTCTTCGATTTTTTCTTCGATTTTTTCTTCGATTTTTTCTTCGATTTTTTTCTCACGTTTTTCGTCAAGCTTTGCCGACGAGAGGCGTGTGAGGATATAGACCGCAACGCCGATATCCGCCACCGAATAGGCGGCATAATAATCGAACTGGAAGAAGCCGAAGCAATGCATAAACAAATTCGGTACCGAATAAATCAAAAGGAAAAATACCGAAAGATAGCCGAAGGTGTAAAAAGCCGTGCCCGACGTTTTTACAACGTAGGATTTGCCCTCGGTGAGGAAATAAATAAGCGCGGCACTCAAGCCCACAATGTGATAAGCGCCCGAGGATGCAAGCGGTGCGGCAGAAGAACGGATAAAATCGCCAAGCAGACGGAGCATACAAAGAACGATAGGCGCAATCGCCGCAAGCGCGTGATAAGTGCTTTTAAGCGTTTTGTCGTAACGGATGCCCGAAATAACAAACTTTACTGCCGAAAGCAGGGTTGTAACAAGTATCATAATGCCGATAACAGTAACCGATTCGCTGCCGTTGCGCACGACCGTGGCGATATAAACCGCCGCCGCGCCGATAAGCGCAAACGCAAGCGTTAACGAGCCGGCAGGCACCGCGCCGTAGGAACGGCAAAGAGTTACGCTTTGCTTACGTCCGAAATAGAACGCGCAGAACACAAAAAGCGCCGCAAAAAGGACAGACGCAACGGTAAATGCCGCTACCTCAACGTTGTCGGGGAGATAATAGGTTTCGTTCTCGATCCCGTTTTTTTCCATATCGTATTGAATGATGACCGTTCTGATTACTGCCATCGCAAACGAAACGACCGCAACCAAAGAAACAAATTTTGTCTTTGTGCGCACCGAATAATCCCTCCATTTCTGCCTTTTATTGCTTGTATTATAAATAAAAGGCATTGGTTTGTAAAGAGAAAACCGCCATTGTTTACAGTTTGTTTACCTTGTGTCGATTTTTAACGAACACTCATAAACTTTTAACGAAAGGCGTTTTTGCGCCTTCAAGTCAATGCGTGTAAAATACAAAACAAAAAGGAAGGAAAGATTTATGAATCCGAATGAATACGGGCTTTTTTGTATGGACCAAGCTCCCGAAATGCCCGAAATTATGCCGGAAAGCACGTTCCCCGCAAAGGTGTCGCTTGCGATGATGTACGTTCCCTATCAACGCTTCGAGCGGCTCTACGACGAGGAAAAGGCGCTGTCGCGCGGTACGCTTTTCGAGGAGCTCGATTTGCCCTTTTACGGCGGAAAGAGAGGTAATTTGAAATGAACGACAACCGCAAAGAAACGCTTATGCGGAAAATCCAGATGTATGCCTTTACCGCGCACGAGTGTGCGCTTTATCTCGACTGCCACCCCAACAACAAGCAGGCGCTTAGCCGTTATTCCAAGGCGATCAAGGCGAAAAACGAGGCGGTCGCGCAGTACGAGGGCCTTTACGGGCCGATCACCGTTGCCTCCGCAGGCGGAAATGATTGGAATTGGGTCAAGGGCGCATGGCCTTGGCAAAACAAGGAGGACTGACCTATGTGGAGCTATGAGAAAAAACTTCAATATCCCGTTAATATAAAAAACCCCAACCCCAAGCTTGCAAAGCTTATTATCACCCAATTCGGTGGCCCCGACGGTGAGCTCGGCGCGGCAATGCGCTACCTTTCCCAACGCTACACGATGCCCTATAACGAGGCGATCGGCATTCTTACCGATGTCGGTACCGAGGAGCTCGCCCACATGGAAATGATCTGCGCGATCGTGCACCAATTAACAAAGGGACTGACCGAGCAGGAGATTCTCGACGGCGGCTTTGCCGACTATTTCGTCGACCACACGACAGGTCTTTACCCGATTGCGGCAAGCGGTGTGCCGTGGAATGCAAACACCTTCCAATCGACCGGCGACCCGATTGCCGACCTCTCGGAAGACCTTGCGGCAGAGCAAAAGGCGCGTAAAACCTATGACAATATTCTGCGCTTTGCCGACGACCGCGACGTTGCCGACCCGATTCGCTTCTTAAGAGAACGCGAAATCGTCCACTTCCAACGCTTCGGCGACGCACTTCGCATCGTTCAGGATAATTTGGATTATAAGAATTTTTATGCTTATAACCCCTCTTTCGACAAGAGGTAAGGGCGTTACGGCATAACAAAAAGGGGCTTTTTGAAAAAAGCCCCTTTTAAAATCCCTAAAAATTTTATCAATGTGAGTATTTTGATTGGTGACCTATTGTATTAGCGAATGGATCAAACCGCCTATAACAAATAGAAAAACAGGTGCTGCGAAAACACAAATCCATACCACTTCCCAAAAGAATCGGCTTTTGCCGCAGAAGTTTTCGATAAACTTGTATTTACCCGCGGTTGAATATCTTAAAGAATCCCACATAGTGTTGAAACAAAAATCGGATGATTTGGATTTCTCTGCACGTTTCAACAATCGCTTTAATCGTTTTTCTGTTTTTTTGGTTAACGCTTCTTCGTTATATTGCAGTTCTATCGGTTTGTCGCCGAGATGAGCCCGTGATATTTTGTGAACTAAAAAAGCGTAGGTTTTAAAGTCTTTTTTATTCGGGGAAGTCGGTTTTAGCGGCTTGATCTGCAAAACGAGCAGTTTGAAACGATTAGGCACATAACGATATTTCTTATTTTCGATTTTCTTGTTGATGAATCTGTATTCGAGAAAATTAAGTAAGCTATGCTGCCCATAATAGTTGTAATTTTTAACTTCTTCGGTAAACGAGCGACGGTGCATCGTCACTTCTATACCGTGTTTCATAAACATAGTGTTATATTGATTTACGAGTTCCTTGACAATATCGTACGACGTATTACTCATGGGAGCGCCTCTGTTCTCAAATGCGAGTTTTTTGTTTGTTTAAGTCAAATATATCATATTTTCTCAATAAAGTAAAGTGTTATGCATCACCAAAAACTATTTTGTTTCGAACGATTTGGGTTTTGTTTGAAACGCTAATTTCGCCGATGCGCTTCGTATCGTTCAGGATAACCTCGACTACAAGAACTTTTACGCGTATAATCCGAGTTTTGATAAACGATAAAACACATAACAAAAGGGAGCTTTTTGAAAAAAGCTCCCTTTTAATCCCTCAAAAACTTTTTATCTGTTTGAATAATCCCAATTCGTCAACACAATATCATAATTAGCAATATGATACCAAAAGAAAAGAAAATCGATGGGACTCCATAAGCATCGCTTTTCTTTATTCGGTGCCAATAAATGCGCTTTGGTGTCATTTTTTCATGGTAAGCGTTTTGGTATGAACAATAAATATGCTTCCACTTACATTTGTATCCAACGAATGACCAGATAGAAAAGATAAAGAAAGCGGCGCAAAAAATACAACCCGCTTGCTCTGCCCAAATCGCACTACACGCAATCGTGGCAACAATCCAGCCATATCGATGAAAATAAGCCAATAAATATATCATAACGTTGGAGTCATTCGATTTGCTCATTACTATATTACCATTTCCTCGTTTATCAAACTGATTATACCACAAAATTCTTGTATTTTCAACCATTTTAACCCATCTGTTAGAATCGGTAAATTTGGTGATGCGTTCCATTGAAAACAGCACAAACGCATAGCAAAAAGGGGACTTTTTGAAAAAAGTCCCCTTTTAAAATCCCCCAAAAACTTTTATGAATAATCATAAATTCAAAAAAGCAGATGAGATTGTTCTCATCTGCTTTTTTCTATTAGCTAAATTGGAATTTAGAGCTTTCTTAAATTATCAATTCTTTCGGGATTTTCAGACGATGCCCATTCTTTCAATGTGTCGCAAGGGAATTGAGAACATTTTCCGCAATGTTCCTGATTTTTTTGCAAATTACATTTATATAAATCACATTCGCCCCAAAAAACTTTGCCTTTAATTTCTTTGCAACCCGAACACCCGTTAGATTGCCCAGCCTCGCATTTTTCACAATCAATGCCACAAATTGAATAATTTGCCATATATATCCGCCTTCCGAATTTAAGTTTTATAAGTGGATTATATCACATTCTTTTCATGAAGTAAACTGATTCAACGAAAAAATACGACAACTTTATGTTGCAAAAAGTTTATAAATAACTTAACATTTTGTGATGAAAACTATCAACCTTTCTGCAAAATATGACATAAGTTGATGAATTGCGGTATATTTTATACTATAATTCGCAAAGTGTGTTGACAAAGGACCCGAAATGTGATACTATAACCTCTGCTGGAGGTGATAAATATGTTTACTTATGTGAAGTTGAAAAATTTCTTATCCTTTGGTGATGTTGTGTTTGATTTTAAAAAGAACACAAAACATGCAAAGCAATTTGTTTCAATTTATGGTGAAAACGGAAGTGGCAAGTCCAATTTTGTTCGAAGCATCGACTTGTTGTGTCATTCTCTAACCTCTTTTGATAGAGCAAAGAAATCCGACGAGGTAGCAAACGTATTAAAGAATCGTGATGACAAAACTCCTGTTGAGATTTTGGAAAGTTTGTTCCGATTTGGAGATATACAACAATATATCGCATCCTGCAGAATGATTGATTGTGATGCTCCTACTGAAGTGGAATACGGTTTCTTGTTGAACGGATATGAGGGTTATTACAACATTGCTTTTGCCGAACAGTTTACAAAGGAATCGCTTTATTATTTGGCTGGAAAGCAAAGAGGTTATTTGTTTGACATCTCTTACACAGAAGATGATATAAAAACTAAGTTTTGGAGCAAACTGTTTACTAATGAAAATTTGCATGCCGAAATTTACGATGAAATAGAAAAGTATTGGGGCAAGCATACATTTTTAAGCATTTTGTTGCAACACATAAACGAGACAAACAAAAAGTATATTAGAGAAAGTATCTCAGAAAATCTCCTTGATGTTATATCGTTGTTTATGGATACTACGGTTATTAGTAAGACGAGCAACAGATATAATACAGGAATAATAAGTGATAAGCCTGGCAATGTGTTGGACAATCTTAGAAAAGGTAGAATATCCAAGGACCTGTTGCCGCAATTGGAGTGCTCTGAACGAATTTTAAGAGATTTCTTTACTCAAACCTATGCAGACATCAAGGACATTTCTTACGAAAAAGAGTTTGCTGACAACGATACCATCAAATATCAACTCTTTGTTGATAAAATGATTGCTGGTAAAGTGAGACGAGTAAATTTCGAAAACGAGTCTGCAGGAACACAGCAGATATTAGACATCGTAAAAATGCTGTTGGGGCTATTCTGTGGGGTTACCGTTGTTTATGATGAAATAGACAATGGTATTCACGATATTTTGCTTAACAACATTATCGGTTCAATGATGAGCGAAATATCGGGACAATTGATTATAACCACTCATAATACTATGCTTCTCGAATCGATGGATACTAAGAGTGCCTATGTTATTCGTGTGGATTATCTTGGAAACAAGGAAGTTAAGTGCCTTGCTGACTTTAATATCCACAACAACAATAACGCCAGAATTAAGTATCTCAAGGGATTATTTGGTGGAACTCCTTATATCGACGGAATTGATTATGATGCAATTATTGGAGAATTAGATGATTTTAAAGGAGGACAATAATGCCCTCTAATGGAATCAACTATCTCAAAGGATTGGTTATCTGCCACGGTAAATCCGAAGTACAAATGGTAAGATATATTACAACTAACCTGCATTTAAATGTACGACAATATTCAAAAGATAAAGGAGCACATAGTATTCAAATAACCGACTTGACAAAACTTTTGAATTCAAAACCCTTCAAAACGATATCTTCCTTTGCTGCGGAGTATCCCGTTGAAATCAAAGGCAAAGGTTCAAAAGCAAAACTCGAAGACTTCAAGTTGTTTATCATTATGGATACCGATGATTGCACCGAGGAACAAAAACAAGATTACATTTCAAAAAAGATGTTCGAGGGACATTGGCTTTATGATTTCATTGTGCCGTTGTTCAATATTCCTGATTTAGAAAGCGTTTTATATAAGTCAGGAGTGCTCACTCGCAAAATCAAAAAATGTGAAAAATGCGATGAATATACGAAAATCTTTCCTCTAAATAAACAACCCTTTTCGGATAACACAAAACTTGAAGTAGAGATGTTCAAGAGCAAAATCCAAGGAAACTCAAACACCAATATGACAGAATTTATTGATTATTGTTTATCCTTGTTGGATTAGAAAAATCTCTGGTTTTTCAACAAAAAAGAAAAATTCAAAAAAATCAACAAAAACTAAAAATGCTCAAAAACCCTTATGTATCAAGGGTTTTTGGGCATCTTTTTGATTTGGTAAGATTGGGATGCGCTTCGTATTGTTCAGGATAACCTCGATTACAAGAACTTTTATGCTTATAATCCGAGTTTTATAAGAGATAAACGTATAACAAAAAGGGGCTTCGGTTGAAGTCCCTTTTGTGTTTGTTTGATTTAATTGTTTGGGGCGGGCGATTCATGAATCGCCCCTACGGGTGTAATGATTTACCGATAACATGAAATTGAAACGCAACTGTAATTGTACCGCCCCATTTTAAATAATCCAAACAACAATCAAAATTGTAGGGGCGATTCACGAATCGCCCGTGCGTAACGGTTTGATTTTACGTTCGTTTTTATTCCATTACGGTTGCATTTATAATATAGCCTCCCTTGTGCATTTAGCCTCAAAAACGGCAAGCGTTTTCGGGAGGTGGCAGCACGGTAAAATAGCACTGACGGAGGGATTGTAGGATATGAAATATCCGTAGCCGTTATCATAATTATGTTAAAAAGACAATCCCCCAGTTTCGCATTCGCTCAACAGCTCCCTTTACACAAGGGAGCCTTTTTTCATCGTTCCGTTTACGTCCTACGGTTGCGT
>JAZOTA010000064.1:0-24139 GCA_045657425.1 Eubacteriales bacterium | reverse complement strand
CGGCCCCGATACCGACGTTCCCGCAGGCGACATCGGCGTTGGGGCAAGAGAAGTCGGCTATATGTTCGGTCAGGACAAGAGAATCCGCGTCGAATTCACCGGCGTTCTTACCGGTAAGGGACTTTCCTACGGCGGTTCTCTCGCAAGAACTCAGGCTACCGGCTACGGTCTTTGCTACTTCACCGACAATATGCTTAAGAAGAAGGGCGACAGCTTCGTTGGCAAGACCGTCGTAATCAGCGGTTCGGGTAACGTTGCTATCTACGCTTGCGAAAAGGCTACCCAGCTCGGCGCAAAGGTAGTTGCAATGAGCGACTCCAACGGTTACATCTACGACGCAGAAGGCATCAAGCTTGACGTTGTTAAGCAGATCAAAGAGGTTGAACGCGCAAGAATCAAGGAATACGCCGCTCGAGTTCCCGGCTCCGTATACACCGAAGGCAAGGGCATCTGGACCATCAAGTGCGATATCGCTCTTCCCTGTGCTACCCAGAACGAGCTTAACGGCGACGACGCAAAGGCTCTTATCGCTAACGGCGTAAAATACGTTGCAGAAGGCGCAAATATGCCCTCCACTCCCGAAGCAATCGAAGCATTCCTTAATAACGGCATCTATTTTGGCCCTGCAAAGGCGGCTAACGCAGGCGGCGTTGCAACCAGCGGTCTTGAAATGAGCCAGAACAGCATGAGACTTTCCTGGACCTTTGAAGAGGTTGACGAAAAGCTTCACGGCATTATGAACGGCATCTTCGAAAACGCTTCCGCAGCAGCGAAGGAATACGCTTCCAGCGAAGACAACCTCGTAGCAGGCGCAAACATCGCCGGCTTCTTGAAGGTTGCTGATGCTATGAAGGCTCAGGGCGTATTATAATTAATATTGACGGCTAAGCATAGCGGCGCATATCGCATAAACGAAACACTCGCAGTAGGTTACTACAGCTTCGCATTTCGTTTCCGCAATCTGCATCCACTCTGCTACGCCGTTCGGGTGAAAAATCAATCGGCACAACACAGTTGTCGCGGATTTTTATGGAATTGATCATAAAAAGGGTAGCTTAGGCTACCCTTTTGTTGTGGTGCTACACGTTTCCGCAATCTGCATCCACTCTGCTACGCCTAAGGGTTTATTCTGAAAATAACAGAGAAAAGGACAGCTTCGGCTGTCCTTTTTGTTTAAAGCAAAAACGGCTTGGAAAACCAAGCCGTTTTTTATAAGAGGAGATTACACTAAAGAGAATGTACTCTTTCCTGTATAAGTAATTTGGCGGATATCTTGTCCAAGCCGAGCGCTGCGGCAAGCTCGCCGTAAAGAAGGTCTTCTACCTTCTTAAGAAAGCGCTCGTCGATAGCCGAAACCTTCTTTTTTTGTTCGGACAAGAGCTTTTTCTTTTTGTGGAACGAAACGACAAACTTCATATATTCGTTGCAATCGTGCGTTTTAATCATTTTGTCGTAACGCTCGGTAAGCTCACGTGGGGAAGTGGTTTTGGCAAATTCGGGCTCGATCGTTTCAATCGAATCGATAACAGCCTGAGCCTCTTCGCGAGAAAGGATATTACGCATAAAAACAGTTTCGCTGTCTGCGGGGGTGAAAATCGTACAGCTTTGGTAAATGGGACATAACCTGTAGCAGGTGCGAATTTCGCCCAAAAATTCCCTTTCAACTATTTCTTCGACACGGCAGGTGCCGGATTCTCCGTAAAAAATTAAATCGCCTATTGCGAATCTCATATACAAATACCTCTCTGGGGAAACAAAAAAGGTCTGTTCTGTTTTCCTACAAAACAAACTCGCGGATGAAGCGTGAATCTCAGTGCACAAAACAGTATAACACATCTTTTTTGTTTTTGCAAGTATTTTTTTACTATATTAACGTAATTTTTTGATATTATTGTATATAGATATATAAATGTATATAAAAACCTCCTCGAACGAGGAGGTTTTTGCTATTTTATAGGGGTATAGCCGTTTTCGTCGATTATTTTCTGTCCGTCCTCGGAAAGCATAAAGTCGACAAGCCTTTGAACGTTTTCGTTTTGGTTATCCTTGCGGTATACGGCATAAAATTGGTAGATTATCGGATAACTGCCATTGCGGATATTCTCCTCGGTCGGCTCGATTCCGTTGACCGAAAGGAGCTTTATTCCGCCGTTTGCTACAACGCCCTCGACGTAAAACCTGAACGAAAAGCCAATAGCACCGCCGAAGATTCCAAGCGGATTCTTTTTTATCTCGCGGTCGCCCATAAATTTAAGCATAACCGTTTGGCTTCCGCTTCCTTCGGGGCGGTCAAGCGGATTGATCTCGCGGTCTGCACCGCCGACGTCTGCCCAATTCGTTATTTCGCCTGCATAAATATCCTTTATCTGCGAAACCGTAAGGTTGTCCACGGGGTTGTTTTCGTTAACGAAGAAAACAAACGCTTCGTATCCGATTGGTACGTAAACCAATTCAACGCCTTGGTCCTTTGCATATTGCTTTTGTTGCTCCGAGGGTGCGGCGCAAAGGATTAAATCGATATTTCCGTCGGTAACGCCCTTGTATGCCTCTATCGTGTCGGTGAAGCGAATTGCACTGTCATCGGCATACTTCTTTGCTTCTGCGTCGAACCTGACCGATTCCTGCGGATATACCGAATCGACAATCGACGAATAAACGGGCACCAATGCCGCCGCACCGTCGATGACGGGAATATCTCCGTCAAGCTCGAAATCCGAATCGACTCGGGTGTATCCTGCGTTAGCATCGAAGGGAAGATAACGCTCGGGCTCGATGATGCGTGTGTCGAAGTTGATTCCGCACCGTTGGGTCATGAGCGCATAAATGCTTGCATTGAAGGTAACGAACATTGCAAGCACCAAAACAAGAATAAGTATTTGTCTAACCGTTGTCTTCATAATGCATCACCACAATTCCTTTGAAACGAAATAGATTATCGACGAATTGTCGTATGCATAAAGCGCGTAGACCGTGTGCGCAACGGTAAGTATAAGTCCGACTGCGATAAGAGTATAGAATAATCTTCTGAATGTTTTTGCTTTCATATTTTTCCTCAAATATTTTGTTCGACAAATTTTACATATTTGTTAACCCGTACATAAAAGTGACCAAGATTGAAATGACAACGGCGAGGACTACCATTGACGTTACAAGCGAACCGATAAGGTCGCCGCGCTTATAACGGTAAAGTCTATCATTTTTCTTGCATTTTACAAACCTTACTATATTTACAACGACCCACGCGATAGATGCGCCGGGAATGCCCAAAAACACAACCGCGGCAAGCAACGGCCCTAATATTTGCCACATTTTTCGTTGACCTCCTTTAGTTTACATAAACGAAATCGGGTTCATTGTGAAATAGAGTATGATTGCGGCTACAGCGCCACCGATAAAGATGCAACACGACGAACCGATTATCATACCGGCGTGTAAAACGCGTTGCGGCGAGCCCTTTTGAGATTTAGAAAACAAAATGATGCTTGTAATAAGCCAAGCGATAAGTATAAGCGCAATTAGCGCGATAATGATCAATCCGAGAAAACCTAATCCTATCATAATAACACCTCCAATGCTATTGTAACATCAAAAAGAAGTTTTTGCAATGATCAGACAGTTGCCGCAAGAATTTTCTTTTGCAACGCTTCGCGGATAACGGTGTGGCCCTCGGCACTGGGGTGCATTCCGTCAATGCCGAGCATATTGCCCATGCTACCCTTAAAAATGGAGCGAAGATCGAGTATCGCACAGTTTGCGATATGCGCCACCTTTTCAGAAAGGCGGCTGTAATATTCCTGCCAGCGCGCAATGCGGTTGATATCGCCCATCCACTTGATAACGTTTTCGTAATTGAGTCCTTTTGTTACCCAATTAATAAAACGCTCGGAATCGATAGGCACAAGCGTGCAAATAGCAACCTTCGCGCCCTTGTTACGCGCATATTCAACCAATTTCAAATAGGTTTCGGTAAATTTATCCTCGGGCGTGTTGGGTAAATATTCGCCCTTGGGGTCTTCTGCAACGGCAGACCAGTTATAGTTGCAATCGTTTCCGCCGTATTCAAGCAAAACAACAGTGTCCTCGTCGCAATCGTCAAGAGTAGCCTTCATTATTTCCAAGCCCTCGTCAACGGTCGCGCCCATTTTGCAGTTGTTTTCGACCTCAATACCGTTTTCTGCCAATTCGTCAAAGCGATAGCCGAAAAGCTTATAACGCTTTAATTCCTCATTATACATTACTCCTTTGAGTATCGAATCACCGTAGATTTTAATTTTTTTCAAGTTGCTTCATCCTTTCGGGTTTTGTGGTCGGGGCGCGTTTTTGCTCCTGTCGACAACATTATCTTACCCGCAAAAATGCGAAAAGTCCACCTACTCACCAGTGCGCACACCCTCCCGTGTGTGTTTTTAACAGTAGAGCGATTTTTCTACTACTCTACCAACAGTAGAAAACCTTGAAAAATCAAGGACTTTGCGACTTGACAAGGAAAAAACGATGTGTTATGATATAACAAAGGATGTGCTTGTTAAATGACCGATTACAAAAGAATTATAGCAAATAATATTACCGAATTACGCAAGGCTGTTCCGCTTACACAAGCCGAGCTTGCCGAAAAATTGAACTATTCTGACAAAGCGGTTTCAAAATGGGAGCGTGGCGAATCGATACCCGACGTTGTTGTTTTGAAATCTATTGCCGATATGTTTGGCGTTACAGTCGACTATCTTTTGGAGGAAGTGCATCCGCTTAAATCGACAGCGCTTAGCGCTCCGCATCAGCTTAAAAAGAACCGTGTGCTTATCGCGTCCCTTAGCTGTGCGCTCACCTTTTTGATCGCAACCGTCGCATTCGTTTCTCTTTTGCTTGCAACTGAAATAAGCAACGCTTGGCTCGTTTACGTTTACTGCTTGCCTGTTTGCTCGATATTGCTTATCGTTTTCAATTCGATATGGGGACGTAAGAAGCTTAACTTCTTTTACATCACCTGCCTCGTTTGGACTCTGCTTGCGAGCATTTATCTGACTATCGGCGATTTCGGTTATTGGCCTATATTCCTTATTGGCATCCCCGGACAAATCATTATTTTGCTTTGGTCGGGCATCAAGGCGAAAATTTTCAAGAAATAAACAAAGGACAGAGAACATTTTTCGTTCTCTGTCCCTTTTATATTATTCCAAATTAAATCTCATCTTATACGAGGTGAGGGTATTTTGCATAAGGATTGCGATAGTCATGGGACCTACACCGCCGGGTACGGGGGTGATATAGGATGCTTTTTCGGCGCAAGTGTCGAAATCGAGGTCGCCGACAAGCTTGTCGCCAACGCGGTTTATACCGACGTCGATAAGCACAGCGCCCTCCTTAACCATATCGCCTGTAATCATTTGAGGCTTGCCGACAGCGGCAATCAAAATATCGGCGTTACGGGTAAAGGATGCAAGGTCCTTTGTGCGCGAGTGACAAATGGTAACCGTTCCGTTTTCAGCGAGTAAAAGCGCGCCCATAGGCTTGCCGACGATATTGCTTCTGCCGACAACAACGCAATTTTTGCCCGAAACGTCAACGTTCGATTCCTTAAGCAAACGCATTACGCCTGCAGGGGTGCAGGGCTGGAATCGGGGTGCCCCCGTGAAAAGCTTGCCGACGTTATAAGCATGGAAAGCGTCGACGTCCTTGTCGGGGTGGATTGCCTCGATAACCTTGTCGGGGTCGATATGCTTGGGTACGGGCATCTGAACGAGAATGCCGTCGACCGTTTCGTCTTTATTAAGAAAATCTATAAGCTCAAGCAGCTTTTCTTCGGTTTCGTCAGCAGAAAGAAGATATTCAAGACTTGTGATGCCAACCGCTTCACAAGCTCTTTTTTTGTTGCGTACGTAAACTGCGCTTGCAGGGTCGTCACCTACAAGGATAACCGCAAGACAAGGCGCGCGCAAGCCGCTTGCGGTAATCGCCTTAATATCTTGGGCGGTTTCCGCCTTGCATTTTGCGGATATAGCTTTTCCGTCGATTATGTTCATTTTTTATTCCTCCGTGGGTTCTTCTTCGATATCCTCGGTGTCGCCGTCAAGCATATCCTGTTCTTTCAGGATTTCTTCGTCGATTTCGTCTTCTTCATCGATTTCTTCATCGATTTCTTCGTTGTTTGTTTCAAAAACGCTTTGGTCGAGCGAATCCTGCTCATTTGCGAGAGCGATTTTTATTGTTTCAAACGAGGATTTATATTCCGACATTTCAAGCTTTTCTTCTTTATATCTTCTGTAAAGCACGATTTCGCCGATAATTGCGGCGATAACGCAGGCGATACCTACGAAAACCGAGAATTTAAGCTCGCCTACGATATAAAGACTGTCGGCGCGGAGTGTTTCGATATATGCTCTGCCAAGTCCGTACCAGCCGAGGTAGGCAAAGAAAACCTGACCGTTGAACTTCTTTTTGCGGTAAACGATAAACACGATTATCGCAAGGCCGATAAGGTTCCAAAGCGATTCATAAAGGAAGGTCGGATGTACTGCGGCAGTGCCCAAGCGCTGACCGTCAACAACTACGTTGTCAAGCTCCATTCTCCAAGGAAGTGTGTCAACGCCTGCCGACCAGCCGTATGCTTCGGCATTTATAAAGTTGCCCCATCTGCCGATGATTTGACCGAGCATAACCGCAGGTGCAAGTGCATCGAGCATCGAAAGTGAGCTTGTCTTTTTGACCTTGTTATAAATAAGCACCGCAATAAGACCGAAAATTATCGCGCCGTATATCGCAATACCGCCGTTACGGATGTTGATGATATCCCAAAAGCTTTTATCTTCAAATTTTTCCCAAGAGGTTATAACGTAGAAGAATCTTGCGCCGATTATTGCAACGGGGAGAACGAGAAGCATAACGTTGAATATTGAATCGCCGATAAAGTCCTCTTTTTTGGTCGCAAAGCGGTAAAACATCAAAAAGGCGAGTAAAATGCCGGTCGTGATGATAATTCCGTACCATTTGATTTCGAGTCCGAAGATCGAAAATGCATTTTCGTCGATGTTAAATTCCCAACCCAGTCCGGGAAATGCAACTCTGTTCATAAACACTATCCTTTCTTAATTACGCTTATCGCGCAGTTTGTAAGGTCGATTGATTCAAGAGCCGATTTGATTTCTTCGTAAGTGATCTCGCGAAGCACCTTCAAGCAATCGAATTCATCATAATTCAAATGAGCACTTGCCGCTAACGACGAAGTCAAATCCTCGTCGGAATCGAAAACTGTAATGCTTTCGGCATAAGCCGCCTTTTTCTCGCGCATAAACTGTTCGGGGGTGAAAAACACCTTTTTGCGGTATTCAAGCTCCTTTAATGCAAGCTCTTGAATACGCTCATATTCGTTTCCGCTTCCCGAAATCACAACGTGTGATGCATGGCGCGATTGCGTGTATCCTGCATAAAAGCGTTCGTTCAGCAATCCGCTTTCGTAATTGTTGCAGTAAAAATCACTTGCTCTGCCGAAGGTGAGCGAAATTGCGATTCTCATCGCAAGCGCTTTGCGGTAGGATTGCAAATCGTCGGTCGAATCGGGTGTGCATTTAATGCCGATGCAGTAAAGCGCACTTGCAACCGATGAATACTCGATATTCTGCTCCTTTGCAACCGTCAACGGCTCGGATCGGAATATCGTTTCGGGGCGTTTTGCGGATTTGTTGGGGAAATAACGGGTAACTAAATCCTTAACACGGTCAAGGTCGACTATTCCGCAAATACAAAGCGAAAGATTGTTAGGCACGTAAAAATCGTTATATGCCCTCAAAAGCGTTTCCTTTGTAATTTCTTCAATGCTTTCAAGCGTACCCGAAACCGGCTTGATAGTCGGGTGAGAGAAATAAAGCGATTTATAAAGATTCCTGGTTACGGTGGATAACGGGATATCCTCGTACATCGTTATTTCACGTGCGATGATTTTTCTTTCCTTATCGACCGATTCATCGCTGAAATGAACGCTCGACACCGATTTAAGCAAAACACCGAGGTTTTCATAAAAATTATCGGTGCAGGAGAAGTAGTAACAGGTGTTTTCAAACGATGTAGCGGCGTTTGCGTTTCCGCCGAAATTGTCGAAATCCAAAAAGGAATCGCTTCCGTCCTCGTTTTCGAACATCTTGTGCTCTAAAAAATGCGCAGTTCCCGAGGGGAGCGTATAGGTCACACCGTCTTTGATATATTCGGTGTCCGCACCGCCGAAATTACAGCAAACAGAAGCGTGGATTGACGGTGAATCCTTTGGAATAACGGTTATTTTAAAGCCGTTTTCAAGCTTTAAAAAGTAATATTTTTCTTTTAACTCTTTATTTTCAACGGTGATGAAATTATTCATTTGCACCTCCGAGGACATAAACTAACTCGGGTGTGACGGATTTGGCAAATTCGATTACCTCGTCACGTGTTACCGACAAAATAAGCTCGATATTTTTCTCGACCGTCGTTGCGTCCTTGCTGATTATCTGCGAAAGCAGATATCCGTTTATCGAATTAAGGTCGGCTTCAAAGCTTTTAAGCGCGCGGATTATCGAATTTTTTGCATTGGTAAGATCATCCTCGCTGAAATTGCCGATTTTCATTTCGTTAACTTCGTTAAAAATCGCGTCGGTCGCCTTATCTTCAAATCCCTGCTCGAGTCCGCACGAAACGAAGATGATGTTCTTCCTTGCCGCAGGATAGGACGAGCAGTAATAGCAAAGCCCTTCCTTTTCGCGCACGTTCATAAAAAGCTTGCTCGCAGGAGAGCCGCCGAAAATTTCATCGTAAACGGTGAGAACAGCGCGTTTTTTTGCGGTATTCGCCGTTTCGGTAGTAAAGCCGAGGATAAGAACGGTCTGCTCCATTTCCATTTCCTCGGAAACACGCAAAATTTCACCGCAATGCTTGTGAATTACCGATTCGGGAAGCTTGTTTTCACGCGGCTTGAAGCATAGATGCGTGTTAACGCATTCCTGAACGTATTCAAAATCCGCTTCGCCTGCGTAGGTGATAAAAACGGGCGCGTTATCGATTATATTGCGGTGGAGCTTAACAAGCTCATCGCTGTTGAGCGCCATAACACGGTCAACCTCGCCGCCTGCATCAACAGCAAAGGGTTCACCCTTACACATAATCTGACGGGCGCGGAACATCGCAAATGATGGCTTGTTTTCGATAAGCGATTCTATCTCTTCGACAAGACAAACCTTTTCGGTTTCGACGTTGCGCACGGGGAAAACACCGTTTTCAAGATGAGGGTTAAAAATCGCGTCGCCGAGCAATTGCGTTGCGCGGAAAAGCACCCTTTCGCCGTTGAAGGCAAAGGAATCGGCAATCGTGTTTATTTCAAGGCGAACAAGCAAAATTTCGCCTCTGCGTTGAACGTAGGCATCCAAGCCCAAGGCGTAAAGGTCGTCCTTGATGACCGAAAAGGATTGCATTGTGTTGTAGCTACCCGTCGATAGGGATAAAAGGTTAGTAAGCAATGAATATCCCGATGCGGTTTCAACGTCCAAGGGTACGGCAAAAGAAACCGTCATTACGGCGGATTTGAACTTTTCGGTTTTACATGCGGCAAGGTAAACACCTTCGCCAAGCTGGCTTGTTTTAATATTCATTCGTGTCCTTAGATAAGCGATGCGCTGTCTGCATCAAGATAAAGCTTTGCGTTGTTATGTCTGCGGAGAATTGTTGCAGGGCATTCCTCGTTAACTTGGCCGTTTATTGTGCGGTTAACTGCGTTTGCCTTTGTCTTTGCGGGTACGATACAGAAAACGCTTTCTGCCGCAACGAGTGTGGGGATGGTAAGAGTGAGTGCGTATTCGGGCACGTCGGAAAGCTGCTTGAAGCAACCGTCGTTTACCTGTTGCATACGGCAGGTTTCGTCGAGCGAAACGACCTTGACTACCTTTTCATCGTTAAAATCGGCAACGTGAGGGTCGTTAAAGGCGATATGTCCGTTTTCGCCGATGCCCATAATGATAATATCGCATTTATTTGCGGTCAAAAGCGCGGAATAACGCTCGCATTCTGCTTCGGGGTCGACTGCGGTGCAATCGATATAATCTACCGACGCAAAGGGCACACGGCCGAAAATTGCGTTTTTAAGGAAGTTGCCGAAGCCCTGGGGCGCATCCGCAGGAAGACCGATATATTCGTCCATATGGAAAGCGTGAATTTTCGACCAATCGATCGATTTATCGTTGATAAGCGAAGCAAGAAAATCGTTTTGGCTGGGTGCCGCCGCGAAAATCATATTGATTTCGCCCTTTTCTTTAATCTGGCGGTTGATTTCCGCCGCCGCCTCGCGAGCGGAATATTCGCCCATTTCTGCGCGGGTTTCGAATGCAAGGTATTCAAGCTTGTCGATTTTGCCTTGTTTGATAATTGCCATTTTTAATTACCTCGTATAAATAAATTTACCGCCCGAAACAACCGAATAAACGTTGATTTCGTCGTCGAATACCGTAAAGTCTGCGCGTTTGCCGACAGCAATTTCGCCTCTGTCGGTCATACCTATCATTTTTGCAGGGGTAGCGGTCATCATCTTTACCGCATCCTCAAGCGTTGCGCCTGCTTTTATTGCGTTACGGACAAGTCGGTCTGTCGTTGCGACCGAGCCGGCAAACGCTTCACCGCCCGGCATTTTTGCAACGCCGTCCTCGATATAGCATTCCTGACCGTTGGTAAGAGAGCCGAGAATGGTTTTGCCCTCGGTCATGCCTGCGCCGCGCATCGCATCGGTAACAAGCGCGCATTTGTCCACACCCTTTGCACGGAAAACGTAGCCGAGCATCGAATGGGGAAGGTGCTTGCCGTCACAGATAACCTCAACTGTAAGCTCGTCAATCATATAACCGCTTTCGATCATACCGGGGTAACGGTAGCCGCGGTTTCTTGTCAGCGCACTCATACCGCTGTAAAAATGCGTTAAATGGTTATATCCGTGCTTGACCGCTTCGAGCACCTGCTCGTAAAGCGCATCGGAATGTCCCATCGAAGCGCAAATGCCGCGTTTTTCAAGCTCGTCACCAAGCTCAAACGCGCCGTCAAGCTCGGGCGCGACCGACCAACGTGCAATCAAATCGCCGCCTTCGTTAAGTATCTTTTCATAGTGGCTTTTTTCGGGATTTTTTAAATATTTGGGGTCTTGTGCGCCTGCTTGCTTGGACGAGAAATAGGGACCTTCAAGGTGCATTCCGTAGAACATACCGCCGTAGGTTTCGTCCTTTTGAGCTTCACGCAGAATGTTGAACGACTCAAAAAGCTCCTCGTCGGGGCAGGTGAGTGTTGTCGGCAGGAAGGTTGCCGTGCCGTGCGAGGAATGAAGCTTCGCCGCACCCAAAAACGCATCGAGCGTGCCGTCCATAAAATCGTGACCGCCGCCGCCGTGTACGTGGATGTCGATAAAGCCGGGAGCAACGTAAAGATTGCTTTCAACCTCTGCTTCGACAATGTCGGTTATAATGCCGTTTTCATACAAAACCTTGCCGTTGATAATGCCGTTTGGAGTAATTATTCTGCCTGAAATTTCTTTCATAATCAAAACCCCTTATTTTGTAATAAGCGCAACCGCAATTGCGGCTATGCCTTCTTTTCTGCCCGTAAAGCCAAGCCCTTCTTCGGTAGTGGCTTTAATACCGACCTGTTCCTTTTCAATTTTTAACGAGTCGGCAATGTTTTTTCGCATATCGTCGATATGCGGCGCGAATTTCGGCGCTTGCGCGATAATTGTAGCGTCGACGTTATTTATTGTATATCCTGACGAGCGGAGAATATTTCCTACCTCGGCAAGAAGAATTTGCGAATTTATATCCTTGAATTTGTTGTCGTTATCGGGAAAATGCTTTCCGATATCGCCCAATGCGGCTGCACCTAAAAGCGCATCGCAGATAGCGTGTGTGAGCACGTCGGCATCCGAATGGCCCAAAAGTCCGTAATTATATTCGATCTCTTTGCCGCCCACGATCAATTTTCTGCCCTCGACAAGGCGGTGAACGTCATATCCCTGACCGATTCTGATCATTTCGATGCCTCTTTTCTTTTCATTAACAGCTCTGCTATGGGAATATCGTCGGGCGACGTTAATTTCATATTAACGCCGTCAAATTTAATATAGCTTACCTCCACACCGATCTCCTCAAGAACCGAGGTTTCATCGGTGAAGGTTGAAATATCGCAAAGTGCGTTCCTTGCGTGGAGATAAAGCGACTTTTTGAAGCATTGCGGTGTTTGTACCGCAAAAAGGTTTGCCCTTTCGGGCGTGGAAACAAAACCCGTCAACGGGTCCTTATGCTTTACCGTGTCGGTAACTGCCGAGCAAACGCAAGCCGCACCGTGAAAGATTGCTTCCTTAACTGTTTCGTCAATCATTTTTGCCGTAACGAAGGGGCGCGCGCAATCGTGGGTGCAAATAATTTCGCACTCTTTGGATGCACATCTTATTCCGTTTGCGACCGATTCGGCACGCGTTGCTCCGCCGCGCGTGAAGGTTATCGGCTTTGCGATATTACCTGCCAACGCGCGGAGCGAAGCTTCGTTATCCTCGGAGCAAACGACAACTATTTCGCTAACGCTTGAGCTGTCGAATGCTTCGAGGACGTATTCAAATAAGGTTTTGCCCAAAATTTTAATATTGGGCTTGGATATGCCGCCCATACGGTTGCCGCTTCCTGCGGCGGCGATGACGGCACAAGCTTTTTTTATGCACATATCAACAGTATCTTTCTGAAACTGAAAATATAATGTATCGTGTTTTTAACCCTCGTAGTTATAACCCATTGCGAGAGCTTTTGCGTTAAGCTCGCCAAGCTCGGGCTTTGCCTTGGGTGCAGATGCCTTGATGCAGTCCATAAAGTAATCGTAATCGTAAAGGCCGGTCTTCTTGATGAGGTAGCCGAGAATAATTACGTTTGCGAGTTTGGGGAATCCTGCATCGTTTGCCATTTGGGTTGCAGGGATATAACAAGCGTTAACGTCCTCACGCGAGGTTTTAACGTCGATAAGCGCGCTGTCGATAACGATAGTGCCGCCAACTGCAACTCTGCCTTCAAACTTAAGAAGCGAGGGCTTGTTCATTGCAATGAGGATATCGGGAGTGGTTACGAGAGGGGAGCCGATGGGCTCGTCATCGATATTAACCGAGCAGTTACAGGTACCGCCACGCATTTCGGGGCCGTAGGAGGGAAGCCAGCTTACCTGCTTGTCTGCCTTCATACCTGCAAGAACCAATTGTTTGCCGGCGAAAAGGATACCTTGTCCGCCAAATCCTGCTAAAAGAATTGCACTCATTTTGTTTCCTCCTCCTTGCTAACATCCTTGTAAACACCCAACGGATAGTGAGCCATCATATTCTCACGCAACCATTCAAGCGATTTTTCGGGAGAAAGTCCCCAGTTGGTGGGGCAGGTGGAGAGAACCTCGATGATAGAAAGGCCTTTTTTGTTCTTCTGCATCTCGAAGCCCTTCTTAATAGCCGCCTTTGCCTTGCGGATGTTGGGAACGCAGTCAACCGAAACGCGTTCTGCATAAGCAACGCCGTCAAGGGTGCTTACCATTTCGCAAACGCGGATGGGGTTACCCTGAATTTCCTTGATTCTGCCGTAGGGCGAGGTTGTGGAAACCTGACCGAGCAGAGTTGTGGGAGCCATTTGGCCGCCCGTCATACCGTAAATTGCGTTATTTACGAAGATGATGGTGAGATTTTCACCTCTTGCGCCAACGTGAACGGTTTCAGCGGTGCCGATAGCGGCAAGGTCGCCGTCACCCTGATAGGTGAATACGGTAAGGTCGGGGTTAGCGCGTTTTACGCCAGTTGCAACAGCGGGTGCTCTGCCGTGAGGTGCTTCGATCATATCGCAGTTGAAGTAGTTATATGCGAAAACCGAGCAGCCAACGGGTGCGATACCGACGGTGGTATCCTCAACGCCGAGCTCGTCGATAACTTCGGCAACAAGGCGGTGGATTATACCGTGAGTACAGCCGGGGCAGTAGTGAAAGGGTGTATCTGTAAGCGCATGCGGCTTTTCAAAAACGGTCATTATGCATTTCCTCCCGAAATTTCTTCGATTTTTGCGAGTATCTCCTCGGGAGAGGGGATCATACCGCCCGTTCTTCCGTAGTGATATACGTCTTTTTTGCAGTTGATGGCAAGCTTGATATCGTTTACCATCTGTCCCATATTCATTTCAACCGAAAGGAAGCAATTTACCTTGTCGGCAAGTGCGTTCAATTCCTTATTGGGGAAGGGATAAAGGGTAATGGGACGGAAAAGACCTGCCTTGATGCCCTTCTTGCGTGCGTTGCGGACTGCGGTCTTTGCGATACGCGCGGTAATACCGTAGGCAACGAGAACGATATCGGCATCCTCGGTAAGATATTCTTCGTATTTAACCTCGTTTTCTTCGAGCTTCTTATATCTTTCGAAGCGTTCCAAAACAATCTTTTCAAGCTGGTCGGGTTCGATATAAAGCGAGTTTACGATGTTGTGAACGCGCTTTCCGCCGTGTCCGCAGCAAGCCCAATCCTTTTCGGGGATCTCACGTGCGGGCTTTGCTTCAAAGTCAACCGGCTCCATCATCTGTCCCAATGCGCCGTCTGCAAGGATCATGCAGGGCATACGGTAGATGTCTGCAAGGTCAAACGCTTCGCCGACGAGAGTTGCAATTTCCTGTACCGAGTTGGGTGCAAGAACGATTGCGTGGCCGTCGCCGTGACCGAGCGCCTTGGTTGCTTGGTTATAGTCGCTTTGTGCGGGCTGAATACCGCCAAGACCGGGACCGCCGCGCTGTACGTTAACGATAACGCAGGGAAGGTCGGAGCCGATTATGTAGGAAATACCTTCGCACTTAAGCGAGATTCCGGGGGAAGAGGAGCTGGTGATAACTCGAGCACCGGTACTTGCCGCGCCCAATACCATATTGATAGCGGCGATTTCACTTTCTGCCTGAAGCGAAAGACCGCCTCTTTTGGGCATCTGCTTTGCCATATATTCGGCAAGCTCGGTTTGAGGGGTAATGGGGTAACCGAAGAAGAGCTTACAGCCGGAACGGATAGCCGCTTCCGCAATCGCTTCGTTACCTTTCATCAAAAGCTTTTCGCCCATTATTTGTCACCTCTTTCCACAGTTATAACAACGTCAGGACACATCGTTGCACACATAGCGCAAGCGATACATTTGTCCATTTCGGTTACGGTTGCAGGGTGATAACCCTTTGCGTTAAGGATGCTTTTGTCGAGGAAGACAATCTTCTTCGGGCAAGCCAAAACACAAAGTCCGCAACCCTTACAGAGTTCGGTTTTGAATGTTACTTTGTTCATTTTCCTTGGTCCTTTATATAGTTTTTTTATTATCAAAATAACTTTTTCGTTATATCGGTAATCGGAATAGTATTTTCTACCGTCAGCCAATCGGGTGCGGTGGTGAGAAGCAGAGGAAGGTTTGAAATCTCTGCTAATCTTTGCGCATAGGGGATAGAATTTAAAATATGCTCTTCGGTCGTTTCTGCGCCGAGGTTTGAATTGTTGATAATTCCGTGGAATTCCAAGCCCGACGCACGTTTTATCTCCTCAAGCACCTCCAAAGCGCCTTCGGGCTCGGCGGTGATATATCTGTAACGGTTATAAACAAAATACATTTTATAACCTGCTTCGACATAATCATCGTGCGAGCGTCCCAAAACAGCCGCGCCGTCACCGTCGCCGCCAACGTCGGCAACCGATTTGCCCTCTCCGTTGAACAGCATATGGTAGTTTGGCGGAAGTGCGGGAATATCAACGTTTGTGTTTGCAAATTCGGGGATCATCGTTTGCACGCCCAAGGCATCAAGCATTTTCGCGTTGTCTGCCGAGCGAAAATAGGGGTTGACTATGTCAAGGTCGGCAATACGGCAAACCTGACCGCTTTTGGCGATATCCATTGCCAGATTAACGGCAACGTTGGTTTTTCCTGCCCCATAGGGCCCCGAAATTATCGTAACCTTTTCGGTTGCGAGGTCTTTAAGCTTGATCATTTATGCGCCTCTGATAATATCTCCGCTTTTTGCGGAATCGATTTCAAGATAGAACACCATACCTGCGTGCGGTGTGGAATCTATCGGGTTCATTTCCTCGTCGAACATATTGCCGATGGTGAAATCCTGCCCGAATTGGCTCGGCGAAAGCAGGTTTGCCTTTTCTCCTACACGCATTTTGTTGCGTTGGAAGCATTTCGCCAATTTCTTTTCGGCATCGAATTCGGTAACCGTCGCAAGGAAGGGGCGGTCGGCGATATATTCGTTTATTGTAACAGTGTTCGCATCGGTCGACGGCGAGGAATAGAAATATCCCGTGCCGTATTCGCGGTGGCTTACGCTTTCTGTCTCGCGCAGACATCTTTCGTCAAACGCACGTCCGCCAAAATAATCGTCAAGCGCAATTTTGTAAGCGTTTGTAATTGCGGCGGTATAATATGCGCTCTTCATTCTGCCTTCAATCTTAAGCGAATCGATACCTGCATCGACAAGGTCGTTTATATGCTCTATCATTCGCATATCGCGTGAGGAAAATACGTAAGTGCCGTCTTCAAACTGCTCGGCATACGCGGTTTCGCCGTGCTTTTCTTCGCGAAGAAAATATTTCCATCTGCAGGGTTGAGCGCAAGCGCCGCCGTTTGCGTTTCTGCCCGTGTAGTAGTTCGACATCAGGCATCTGCCCGAATAGGAAATACACATTGCACCGTGAATAAAGCATTCAATTTCGGTTTCCTCGGGAATGTTGGCACGTATTGTCTTTATCTCGTCAAGCGAAAGCTCACGCGCAAGAACAACACGCTTAACACCGTAT
This sequence comes from Eubacteriales bacterium, assembly GCA_045657425.1. GTDB lineage: Bacteria > Bacillota > Clostridia > Oscillospirales > CAG-382 > Coliplasma. The sequence goes on along the minus strand of JAZOTA010000064.1, from coordinate 7,327 downwards.
CTGCTCCAGAATCTGATTGCTGCCGAGTTTACTGTCGACGCCTGCGTCGAAAGGTGCAATTCCGCATCGGGAATCGCCTCTTTTATAATGTCCATAACGCCGGGGTCGCTTATGATATAAGCATCGGGCTTGATTTCGGCAAGTATCTTTGCATATTCGCGCAAATCGTTAAGCTCGTGGTCGCGCGGCATAGTGTTTAAGGTAACGTAGACCTTTGCGTTGCGAGTATGGGCGTATTCAAGCCCCTCTGCCAACTGCTCGGGGCTTAAGTTGCCTGCCGATGCACGCATACCGAAGCGGTTAAGCGCACAGTAAACTGCATCTGCGCCGTAGTTTATCGCATATTTTAGCTTTTCAAGGTTGCCCGCAGGCGATAAAAGCTCGGGCCTTTTTTTATTAACCATCGTAAGTTCCGTTTTCAATTGCAATATTGTCTGCCTTGACCTGGGCGACGTTCTTTTCGTGACTGCTCTTGCTCGATGCAAAATAGGTCTTGCCTGCATCGTTGGAAACGAAGAAGTAAGCATCGATATCCTTGCCGCTGCTCGAAAGCGGTGCAATGGGGAACATTGCGGCATAAAGCGCGTCAAGTCCGGGGTTGCTTATTGCTCCGGGAGGCAGTCCGTCGTAAAGATAGGTGTTATAGGGTGATTCGTAATTGGGGTTCAATTCCTCGGAATCGGAGATTCTTTCGGGTAAAACGTATTGAATGGTAGCGTCGCTTTCCAATTTCGGGAAGGACGACGGGTGGGAAAGACGGTTGTGGAAGACGTATGAAATCGCATAGAAATCATCAACCGTACCGCCCTCGCTTTGCGTGAGCGATGCAAGAACGATCAAATCGTCAAAGGTAAGGTTATATTTCTTGAGCATCGTTTCCTGATAGGACTCACCCTTGCTGTTTACACGGGTAAAGTCCTTCCAGAATTTATCGTTGAAAGCGTTGAGCATTTTATTGACAACGTAAACTTCGCTTTCTGTCGTGTAAAATTCATAGGTATCGGGGTAAAGATAGCCCTCCAAACGGTATTTGCGGTGTTCGGAATAGCCAAGCTCCTCCAAGCGCTGAACAAATTCCCACTTATAGGGATAATTGTTTATCGCTTCAATATAATCCTCGCGCTGACCTACGCCCTTTTCGATAAGAAGGTCGATTATCTGGTCAATGGTATAACCCTCGGGAATGGTAACACGCACGATTTCACGCTTTACCGTTTTCGAGGTGAGCGCAGTGATTATCTGCGAATAGTTGTAATTGGTGTTGAGCTTGTAGTCACCGGGGATATATTCCGAGCTGCTGTCGCCGCCTTGTCGGTATTCCATATAAATTTCATAAACCCAGCCGTATTTAATAACGCCCTTTTCTTCCAAAAGCTCGCCGACACTTTCGTGCGTTGCGTTCTTATCCAGCGTTACCGTAACCTCTCTGGTATCGGTAACGAGCGCAAAAACATCATTGCCGATGGTTATGATATAGTACGAGAGATAAGCCGCAACAACCAAAACAAGTGCGATATAAACTACCGCCTTCGGAATGATGGCGATATTGCGGACAATACTTCCGAGAACCGCGAACACGCCAATGCGTTCCTTTTCCTCCGGTTGGGGTATAGCTTCCTCTTCCTCCACGGGGGGCAAAGGGATACTTCCGTCATCCTCCGAAAAGTGGTTTGAAAAGCTTTCCAATTCCTCTCCGACAGGCAAAGAAGCTTCGGCCTGTACGGGTGCAGGATCGCTTTCCTCGCTCAAATGGCTGAACAGGGCAACCGGAATTTCGGCTTCCTCCTCGACAGGAGCTTTTTCTTCGTAAACGTTTTCAATCTTCGAGCTGCCCTTTGACAGTATTTCGAGTATTTCGTCAACGCTGCTTACGTCGTCGGAGCCGTCAAGCGTTTCTTTAACGTTTTGCGGCTTTTTGTCGCTGTATTCACTTAATATTTCAAAAAGCTCGTCTGCGCGGCTGTTTTCTTTTTTGTCTGCCAAAGCAAGTCCTCCTTAAAAGTACAGCGAAAAGATGATAAAGCCGATAAGCAGGACCAAAAACGTCGGAGAAAGGAATACCTTGCCGAGGTTATGTCTGCTTTTCGGGGGGATGGATTCAATCTGAGGGCGCTCGGAATATGCGTAAAATATACTTTCCACACGCGAAAGGAAAAGAATACACGCAATGCCCGTTATCATAACGAGAACGAATCCGATAAAGAACGCACCGTTTTTAACAACCGTAACACGTAAAAACGCATCACTTGCGTAAATGCTCAACGTGTTGCTTAAAAGGTGAAGGATTATCGAAGGGATTATCGAGCGTGTGACCGCAGTCACAAATCCGAGCAACAAGCCCGTGAACAGGTAGATGACCATATTCTCAATCGAGAAATGAAGCATCGCAAAGCAAAGCGCAGAAATCATTATTGCGTTGCCCGTGCCGTATTTGCGGTATTCGCTGAAAACGATGCCACGGAAGAAAAATTCTTCGCAAAATGCAGGGATTACGATAAGCGAAAGTATAATTTCGATATGGCTCGTATCCTCGGTCGTGCCCGAAAAATCCTTGTAGAAATTAACGAGCGATGCGACCTCGCCGCCGTTTACGAAATAGAAATACTTGATAAGCAGCATGCCGCTTATGAAAAGCAATGCCGAGAAGATAAGGAACAGTATATGCGTGCCGCCCTTCGGCACGATAAACATCGGTTCCTGAAGCTTACGTCCCTTTAAAAGGTAATAAAGCATACAGGGCAGTGCGAGTACGGCAAGTTGAATAACACCTACCGCGAGGAAGAGATTGGTTTTGCTGTCAACCGTGGCAAGCGCGTATTTTGACGCTTGCATTGCGGCGATAACGAAGATGATCAATATCGGCGTTGTAAATGCAGGCGATTTGATCTTTTCTTTTAACGATTCCGCCACTTTTTTCTTCCTCCCTTCGCGGTGACTTTTTTTAAAACAGATTATTCGTGTCTTACAGACGCGCGAATTTCGTTTGCGGCTTCGGTGCCGTACATAACCTCGACAAGCTTAAAGCCGAATTCAAACGAAACGCCCATACCCTCTGCAGTGATGAAAATATCGTCGTGCTCAACCTTTTTGCCGGTTATGTTGGCATATTGCAAAGCAGGTGCAAAATCGGGGTAAACGGCGGCGTTTCTGCCGTCAAGCAGACGCATCTTGCCGAGTATCGAGGGTGCGGCGCAGATAGCGGCAATGTAAAGTCCGCGGCTTGCGGCATATTCGATAAGACTTAAAACTCTGGGGTTATCGCCCAAAAGCTGAGTGCCCAATAAGCCGCCCGGAAGAACAAGGCAGGACATATCTTCCTTGCGAAGCTCGTCGATGGTGATATCCGCCGAAACGGTGATTCCGTGTGCGCCGGGTACGGCAAGACCGCCTTCGGTCGCAACAAGAACGACGTTTGCGCCTGCGCGCTTCAACAGGTCGGCAGGTACTATTGCTTCACTTTCTTCAAAACCTCTTGCGAGGAGAATATATACGGTATTCATAGCTTTACTTCCTTTCAAATTCGGGAATGATTTCTTTTAACCGTTCAATTATTTCTTGGTGAATATCCTCACGCGCGCGGAGCTCGCCGTCACGCGCACAGTCAATTTTGATCCAGCCCAGCTTTTCCGCCGAATAAAGCGCGGCGCGGTAGGAATTTTCAAGATGCTTTTTGTTGCTTTCGTGAATATCCTTTTCTGCGCCCGTTTCGTCGCAACGGTGCTGTATCATCTTTTGCGAAACCTCGGGCGGTACGCAAAGGTAAACGACGGCATCGGGCTTCGGGATGCCCAATTTGTTGTATTCGTAATCCATAAGCCAGGAAAGGAACGAATCGTATTCGCTTTCATCAAGCTTGCTTAACTGATGCACTGCGTTTGCCGAGGTATAGCGGTTTGCAAGGATTATACTGCCGTTTTCGTAATCCTTTTTCCAATCGAGCATAAAGGAGCAATATCTGTCCGCACCGAAAAAGCTGCTTGCCGCAAAGGGGTTGACAATTTCGGGATCGTCACCGAAGCGCCCCTTTAAATACATATTCACGTGCGCGGAATAATCGGGATCGTATGTTGGGAAGGAAAGATAGCGGTAGGGAAGTTCCATTCCTGCGATTTTATCTTTGAGCATTTCGGTTTGAGTCATCTTGCCCGAGGCATCCAAGCCGTCGATGGCAATAAGGCGTTTTTTCACGTTGCTCCCTCCCTGAATCAAAATGGGTATAGTTATCGATTATTTCTCAATATGAAAGTATACCACAATAATTATGAAATTGCAATAAAATTAAAGAAAAATTCACGTCGGACGGCGATATTGTCAAAATGCCCGAAATCGCTTGGAGATATTGGCTATTTGGACTGTTGATAATATATACGTATTAAGGTAAAATACAATTGGACAATTGATGATGGAGTAAAAGGCTCCGATTAACTTTTTTCAATTTTTTTAAAATTTGTTATAGACATCTTCTGACATAACGATATATTTATATATGGATGGGTGGAATATAGATAAAATTTCACATACGAAGATATGTGCAAAGGACGCTGTATTTCCCACCGTACTAATATCATTTAATTATTATTCAATATTTCAAGAAAGGGGTAAATTATGAAAAAAACAAGTATAGCATTAGTAATATGTCTGTTAATATCCTGTTTAACGTCGTTTGTCGTTTCTGCAGATGATTTCGACGTGGTCGTCATAGACGGGGTCCCCTGCGTAAAGGATGAGGTGGTTTTAAGTACAAACGTATTTTATGATCCCGTTGCTTATACTGACGGCGAGCTTGAAGCATATAAAGACGAGATCTATACGAAAGGCGAGCTTACTCTTATCACTACCGTGTACTATGACCCCAATGATTACGTGGGAGAAGGACCTTTTGATTTTTTAGGTGTTGATATTGTCGAAATTACTTACCGTTCTTCTATGCCGGAGGGAGAAATACCGACTAACGGCATTCGGTACGAAATCCGTCTTGCGGATAACTGGAAGGCATACGAAGCAATTTTGGTTTTGGAATCCAACGAAACCGTAAAAAGCGTTTATTTGAATTCTTTAGTATATCCGGATGCTCCTGTGGATCAACAAATGGAGTCTGTTTCGTGGTTTCGGTATATTGGTGAAAACGTAGAAGATATAAAATGGAATGATGAATTTATCTCCACTGTATTTATAGTAGAGGCCGACCGTCCCCTTGCTCCGGTAGTGGTGGACGGAAAAGAATATTTCTTTGGATTGAGCTTTGAACGCTTTGTGGATTTATCCAAAAACGGTGAATACCGCTATGAGGTTAAATTAGAATATGACAGAGCGAGTTCTATCGTTCCGAAAGCAACTATGAAAAGAGTTATTGAATGCGGCGAAGGTGTAACCAACGTTACAATATCTACAATATACGGTAGCGGCGATACGAATTATGACGATGTGATCGACGTATATGACTATATTCTTGTAAAAAGAATGTGTATGGAAACATATGATTGGCCTTTTACTTCTCAGGTGGGCGCGGCAGACATTAATCTTGACAGCAAGGTTGACCAGTACGATTATATTCTTGTAAAACGTCACGTGCTCGGCACTTATGAAATAGCCGATAACACGACAATAAAATAAACAGGAAAACAAACAAAAAGGTCGGTGCAACACCGACCTTTTTAATTTACTTTTTGAATCTGTCGAAAAACGACTTCTTTTTTGCGTGGTTTTTGTCCTGCAAGCTTTCCTGGAAATCCTTAAGCAGATCCTTTTGCTTTTTGGAAAGACCTTTGGGGGTTTCGACAACGACCGTAACGTAAAGGTCGCCGCGCGATTTGCCGTTAAGCTTGGGAACGCCCTTTCCGCGAACCGAGAAGGTTGAGCCGCTTTGGGTTCCTTCGGGAATGGTTAATTCGCCCATACCGTCGGGAGTGGGAATGGTTATTTTCGCGCCGAGCGCCGCATCGGCAAAGGTAATAGGAAGCTCGTAACGGATGTTGTATCCCTCGCGGATGAAAAATTCGTGTCTGCGGATGCTGACCTGAATAAGAAGGTCACCCGCAGGGCCGCCGTTTGCGCCGCAATCGCCCTGACCCTTAAGTGCGATGCTTTGACCGTTGTCGATGCCCGCAGGGATATTTACCTCAAGTGTTTTGCTCTTGCGAACGGTTCCGCTTCCGCGGCAGTCACGGCAGGGTGTTTGGATAATTTTGCCCTTGCCGCCGCATTCGTCACAGGCAACTGTGCTTTGCATTACTCCGAAGGGGGTGCGTCTTTGTACGTTTATCATACCTCTGCCGCCGCATTTGCGACAGGTCGAAGCCGACGTGCCCTTTGCCGCACCGCTACCGCCGCATTCCTTACAGCTTTCGATGCGCGAAAAGGAAATGTCCTTTTTACAGCCGAACACAGCCTCGTCGAAATCGATGGTTATACGAACGCCGACATCCTCACCGCGCATAGGCGCGTTGGGGTTTCTGCGCGTGCTTCCGCCGCCGAACATTCCGCCGAACATATCGAAAATATCGCCCATATCGAATCCGCCCGAGAATCCTCCGCCGAATCCGCCTCCGCCTGCCGAGGGATCGACACCTGCATAGCCATAGGCATCGTATTTCGCCTTTTTATCGGGGTCGGAGAGTATCGAATAGGCTTCGTTGGCTTCCTTGAACTTTTCCTCGGCTTCCTTGTCGCCGGGGTTGGCATCGGGGTGATACTGCTTCGCCTTTTTGCGGTATGCTTTTTTTATTTCATCTTCTGTGGCGGATTTGCTTATGCCGAGTATTTCGTAGCAATCTCTTTTATCTGCCATATATGTTAACCTCGTGATATACCCACGAAAAGAGAGGACGCTTTGCCTCTCTTTTCGTTATTCTTGGGATTAGTTGTTGCTCTTGTCGGTGAAGTCGGCATCGTAATAATCGTTGCCGCCGTTGTTACCTGCATTGGGATCGAAGCCGCCTGCGTTGGGGTCGAAGCCTGCGCCTTGGTCACCGTTGGGGTTTGCCTGCTGATAAAGCTTTGCGCTAACCTCGTAAATTGCCTTTTGCAATGCATCGATATCAGCCTTGATCTTTTCGATATCGTCGGTAGCTGCGCTTGCCTTAAGGGTTGCGATAGCATCGTTAACGGGAGCTTTGTCTGCATCGGTAAGCTTGTCGCCTGCATCGGTCATGGTCTTTTCGCATTGGAAGATAAGGCTCTCTGCCATATTCTTGGTTTCAACCGCTTCCTTGCGCTTCTTGTCTTCTTCTGCGTGCATTTCTGCATCGCGGATAGCCGCATCGATTGCATCCTTGCTCATATTGGTGGAGGACTGAATGGTAACGTGCTGTTCCTTGCCGGTGCCCTT
>JAZOTA010000063.1:0-9387 GCA_045657425.1 Eubacteriales bacterium | reverse complement strand
CTTAAGGGTGAAATAAATATGTCCGCTACCGCCGTAAACACGCACGTCTGAAAGCTCGCCCTTAACAACGTCCTTGTTAAGCAAAGGCGAGGTGGAAAGGTAATCCTTTATATATGTGTTTAATTGCTCGACGGTTAAGGTTTTTACGGTTTGACCGTTCATTCGGCATCTTCTCCCGAAGCGGACATAATAACCGCTTCGCTGTCTTCCTCGGCTTCTGCCTCAAACCGTTTTTTCTTTGCCAACGGCTTTTCAACGCCCTTTGCGTATTTCCCGAGCACGCCGTGGATAAATCCTACCGATTCCTCCTCGCCGAAATGACGCGCCAATTCAAGCGCCTCGTTAACGGTGATTTCAATCGGAATTTCGGGGAAATAATCTATTTCGCACGCCGCGATGCGAAGAACGGTAAGCGAAACTCGGTCGATTCGGTCGATGCGCCAATTATCGGTGCAACGCTCGATCTTTTCATTAATGTCGCCCAAATTTTCATCCGCGCGGATAAAAAGCTGACGGGCAAATTCGCTTATCTTAATATCGCGTTCGTCAACTGCCGATTCCATAATTTCTTCTGCGGTGCGATCGTAATCAAAGCTGCGTTCAAAAAGCAGAGTTATTGCGACCTCGCGCGATTCACGTCTTGTCATATTCATTACCTCGTATATGTGTACATAGTAAATCACGTTATTATATCATCTTTTATCTCGGTTGTCAAATACATAGTCGCAAAATAATTGCAAAAAGCACTTGAAAAATCAAGATTTTTTCGCTATAATTAATCTGTTAAAATATATTTTTGAAACCGAGAGGTAATTTTTTATGTCTAACGGAATTTTCGGCGCAGAAAAGCGCCCTGTTATCACAATCGTAATGGACGGCATTGGCATATGTGCACGCGAGGAGGGCAACGCCATTAAAGCGGCTGACACCCCCACTCTTGATATGCTTGCCGCAAAATACCCCTGCTTCTGCCTTAAGGCACACGGCACCGCAGTAGGTCTTCCCTCGGATGACGATATGGGCAACTCCGAGGTAGGTCACAACGCGCTTGGTGCAGGTCAGGTTTTCGCTCAAGGTGCAAAGCTTGTTTCCGAAGCTATCGAAACCGGCAGAATGTTCGGCAGCGATTCCTGGAAGCAAATCGTTAACAACGCAAAAAACAGCACTCTTCACTTCCTTGGCCTTTTCTCGGACGGTAACGTTCACTCGCACATCGACCACTTGAAGGCAATGGTAGTTCGTGCAAAGGAAGAAGGACTTAAAAAGGTTCGCATCCACATCCTTCTTGACGGCCGTGACGTTGGCGAAACCAGCGCACTTGATTACGTTTGCCCGTTCGAAGAATTTTTGTCCGAGCTCCGCGACGACAGCTTTGACGTTTGCATCGCATCCGGCGGCGGCAGAATGGTTATCACCATGGACAGATATGAAGCAAACTGGGCAATGGTTGAAAAGGGCTGGAGCACTCACGTTTTGGGCGAAGGCAGACTTTTCGCTTCCGCTGAAGAAGCTATCACCACCCTCAGAAACGAAACCGGTGCTATCGACCAAGACCTTGCACCCTTCGTTATCGCACGCGACGGCAAGCCCGTCGGCACTATCGAAGACGGCGACAGCGTTGTATTCTTCAACTTCCGCGGTGACCGCGCTATTGAAATAAGCAAAACCTTTGAATCGGGCGCAGACTTTGACAAGTTCGACAGAGTACGCGTTCCCAACGTTGTTTATGCAGGTATGCTTGAATACGACGGAGATGCTCACATCCCCTCTCGCTACCTCGTTTCTCCTCCCGAAATCAGCAACACCATGGGCGAATTCCTTGTAAACAAGGGCGTTCGTCAGCTCGCAATTTCCGAAACCCAAAAATACGGTCACGTTACCTATTTCTGGAACGGTAACAGAAGCGGTAAATTCAGCGAGGAATTGGAAGAATACATTGAAGTTCCCTCCGACGTAGTTCCCTTCGAGCAACGTCCTTGGATGAAGTGCGCCGAAATCACCGATATTCTTATCGAAAAGATCAAGAGCGGCAACTACGACGCGCTCCGCGTTAACTTCCCCAACGGCGATATGGTAGGTCACACCGGCTCGTTCATCGCGGCTAAGATTTCTGTTGAAGCACTTGACGTTTGCCTTGCAAGAATTCTTAAGGCGGTTGACGAGGTCAAGGGTATTGCGATTATTACCGCAGACCACGGCAATGCCGATGAAATGTACGAAATCGACAAGAAATCCGGTCTTGCAAAGACCAACAAGGACGGCAGCAAGAAGGCAAAGACCAGCCACACCTTAAACCCCGTTCCCTGCTATATCTACGATAATTTCTACAGCGATAATTACGAATGCGTTGATGGCGAATACGGTCTTGCAAACGTTGCCGCAACCGTTGTTACCATGATGGGCTATGAAGCTCCCGATATGTGGGAAAAATCGATGATCAACCTTAAATAAAGGTATTTTGAAAAAGGACTGATTTTAAATGTTATTGGAAGTTTTATACGGTGGCGGAACCTTTTCGGAAAAGCTGCTTGAGTTGCTTATAATGGTCGTTGCGCTTCTTCCTGCGCTGACCTTTCACGAATGGGCGCACGGCTTTGCCGCGTATAAACTCGGAGATCATACAGCGAAAGCCGACGGACGGCTTTCGCTTAACCCTCTCGATCACCTTGACCCTCTCGGCACGATAATGATGCTTTTCGTCGGCTTCGGTTGGGCAAAGCCCGTTCCCGTAATGACGCGCAATTTCAAAAAACCGCGCCGTGATTTTGCCATCACCTCGCTGGCAGGCCCTATGACGAACTTTATCGTCGGCTTTATCACCACAGTGCTTTATGTGTTGGCTCTTTATATTTGCACCTTCAACGGATGGTTGAATAATATGACCGCTTACGCAATTTTGGCGGTTTTGTCCTACTCGGCAATATTCAACTTCGGCTTGGGCTTGTTTAACCTTATTCCGCTTCCCCCTCTTGACGGCTCGAACGTGGTTATGTGCTTGCTTCCCAACCGTTTGGCGGCAAAATATTCAAAGGTGAGATATTATTCCCGTTATATCTTTTTGGGACTTATTATTTTGGAAAATATACCGAAATTGGAAGTCATTCCTCAAATTATCTTCTGGCCGCTTTCGATCGGAAGAGATTTGCTGTTTGGCGCTTCGTTTAGCTTTGCGCAATTTATTTTCGAACCATTTTTCGGATAATTACGGTGATTTATGGAAATCCTTAATTTAAAGGTTGAGCAATACGAAGGCCCTCTTGACCTTTTGCTCGCGCTTATTTCCAAACACAAAATTGATATTTTCGACATTCCTATCGCCGAAATATGCGATCAGTATATCGCCTATCTCGATGCAATGCGAAAGCTTGATATGGAGGTTACGAGCGAATTTGTCGTTATGGCGGCAGAGCTGATGCTTATTAAAAGCAAGATGCTCCTTCCCCGTACCGAGGAAAGCGAAGACCCCCGTGCACAGCTTGTCGACGCATTGCTTGAGCACCAACGTGCAAAGGCAGCGGCGGAATTTTTGCGTCTGCAAAGCGCAGGGCATTTCGATACCTTTACAAAGCCCGCAAGCGAGCTTGAAAAAAGCGATTACACGCGCGACCACGCGGTTGAATTGCTTACCGAAGCGTTTGCCCGTATTGCCGACCGCGTTGCCGCACGAAAGATAGACGGCGAGCCCGAGCTTTTCAAGCGTATTGAAGAACGCTATTACTCGGTCGAGGAAAAATCGCAGGATATTATGAAATATCTTGAACGCAAAAGAAACTGCACGTTTATCGACCTTTTTATAGGTATCCACAGCAGAAGCGAGGCAGTCGCAGTGTTTATGGCATTGCTTGAGCTTGTGCGCGACGGCTTGATAGACGTCGAGGGCAACGGCGAGGAAATTGAGCTTTCTATCGCCGAGGGCAACGAAGAAACGGTTATTGACGGCAATCTCTTATAATCGGAGGCGCTTATGAATATTAATAACGAAACTCCCGCAGCACTCGAGGCGATACTTTTCGCTTGCGGCGGACCGGTTGCATTCGACCGACTTTGTGAGATACTTGGGGTGAGCCCCGAAGGATTGCGTGAGGCGGCAACCATACTTAAAAACAAATATGCCGATGACCGCGAAAACGGAATTCAACTTATCACCGTTGAAAGCGCATATCAGCTTTGCACGAAGGCATACGTTGCCGAATACGTAAAAAAAGCGCTTGAGCTCCGCAAGGCACCTCCGCTTTCAAAGGCGTCGTTGGAGGTTTTGGCTATCATTGCGTATAACCAACCCGTAACAAGATCGTTTATCGAAATGGTGCGCGGCGTTGACAGCTCGGCTATCGTTGCCTCGCTTGTCGACAAGGGACTTGTTACCGAGCGCGGCACGCTTGATGCGCCCGGCAGACCTACGCTTTTCGGCACGACCGATGCGTTTTTGCGTTGCTTCGGCTTGGAAAGCATCGACGACCTTCCGAAAACCGAGCTTCAAATGGCAGGCGAGCAGGTTTCGCTTGATTTTACAGAGGAAGCAACCGAATCGACCGTTGAATAATTATTGAGAGGGAACATTATGAACAACACAAACGACATTCCGCTTAAGCAGATAATCGAAACCGCACTTTCCAAAATCGGCGAGGTTGTAGACGTTAACACCGTCATCGGCGACCCTATAACCATCCAAGGCGACGTAACCGTTATCCCCTTTTCCAAGGTTTCGGTCGGCTTTGCTTCGGGCGGCACCGAATTCGGCGGCAAAAACCCGTCTCCCAACGGAAAAGCATATTTTGCAGGCGGTAACGGCGCAGGCGTAACGATGGCACCTCTTGGCTTTATCGTTGTTGAACAAGGCAAGGCGCGTGTTGTCGAGCTTGGCAATATGGCAACCTACAACGCACCGACCGACCCCGTTAACCGTGTGCTTGACGGAATCAACGGCGTTGTCGACAAGGCACCCGATATTCTTGCAAAAATCATGGCACTCTTTGGCGGAAGCGGCGAAGAAAACACCGATGAAGAGGTTGTTGCCGTTGAAGTTGAAGAAACTGTTGCCGAATAACCAATAAAAGCCCAAAAGCCCGTATCTTCGGGTTTTTTCTATTGACATTCAAGTTAAGGGGTGCTATAATCCAAGTTAGAAAAATATTTTCGGAGGAAAATAAATTATGAGAATTATCGTTTGCGAAAACGCAGAAGCAGTTGCAAAAGAAGCGGCTAAAATTTTTGCAGCACAGGTTTATATGAAGCCCAATTCGGTTCTCGGTCTTGCTACCGGTTCCACTCCCGACGGCATGTATAAGATCCTTGCTGATATGAATCAAAAGGGCGAAATTTCGTTCAAGGATTGCAAATCCTTCAACCTTGACGAATATTATCCTCTCGCTCCTACCCACGATCAAAGCTACCGTTACTTCATGAACGTTAACTTCTTCGATCACATCGACATCGACAAGGCAAACACCCGCGTTCCCGACGGTCTTGCTGAAGATCCTGCAGCTATGGGCGCAGAATACGATGCAGCTATCGACGCAGCAGGCGGTGTTGATATTCAGGTTCTCGGTATCGGTCAAAACGGTCACATCGCGTTCAACGAACCCGATGAAAAGCTCGTTGCAGGTACCCACCTCACCTCTCTTACCGAAAGCACCATCAATGCAAACGCTCGTTTCTTCGAAAAGAAGGAAGACGTTCCTACCCAGGCAGTTACCATGGGTATGGCTTCTATCATGAAGGCAAAGACCATCATCCTTCTCGCTACCGGCAAGGCAAAGCACCAAGCAGTTGCAGAGCTTCTTGTTGACAAGATCACCACCCAAAACCCTGCAACCCTTCTTAAGCTCCATCCCAATACCATTATTCTTGTAGACAAAGACGCATACGAAGGTTAATATCGCTTCGCTCTCGACACAAAATGCAAGCATTTTGGTCGGTTTTGCGAACATCGTGCGCTCGCGCCGAATCCGTGCATAAATGTCCGGATTCGCGATGTTCTAAGGTATAAAAATCGAGGCGCATGTCCCCGATTTTTATAAGAATTAATCATAAAAGCCGCGTAAGAACGCGGCTTTATTTTTTAGCGATGTTTTTTGTTGCAAAAGCAACGAAATGTTTTTTGTTTTTTGGGTATAATAAGATAATAAAGGAAAGCAAAAAACAAGGAGGCAAAAATATGAAATATGCATTTTTTGATACGAAGCCGTACGATAAACCGTCGTTTGAAAAATACGGAAGCGAAAACGGCGTTGAATTTAAATTTTTCGAAACAAAGCTTAACCGTGACACCGCCTCTTTGGCAAAGGGATGTGACGGCGTTTGCGTTTTTGTTAACGACGTCATTGATGCCGAAACCATCGACCGGCTTTATGATATCGGCGTGCGCGCAGTTGCCTTGCGTTGCGCCGGCTATAACAACGTTGACGTAAGACACGCGTTTGGCAAGCTTCACATTTTCCACGTGCCTGCATATTCGCCCTATGCGGTTGCCGAGCACGCAATTGCGATGCTTTTGACCTCGGTGCGCCGTATTCACAAGGCGTATATCCGCACGAAGGATTTTAATTTCAGCCTTAACGGGCTTACGGGCTTTGATATGCACGGAAAGACGGTGGGTATTGTCGGCACGGGCAGAATAGGACGCGTTTTTGCCGACATCTGCAAGGGGTTTGGAATGAACGTCATTGCCTACGATAAATTTCCGTTGACCGACAGCGGAATCAATTACGTTTCGCTTGACGAGCTTTTCAGCACGAGCGATATAATCTCGCTTCACTGTCCGCTGACCGACGAAACCAAGCATATCATCGACGAAAACGCTATCGACAAGATGAAAAAGGGCGTTATAATCATCAACACCTCGCGCGGTGCTCTTATCGATGCCGAAGCGTTACTTGCAGGCATAAAATCGCGCAAGGTAGGTGCGGCTTGTCTTGACGTTTACGAGGAGGAATCCGACATTTTCTTCAACGATTTTTCGGGACACATTATGGATGACGACACGCTTGCGCGCCTTATTTCAATGCCAAACGTGCTTGTTACCTCGCACCAAGCGTTTCTTACCGAGGAGGCGCTTAACAATATCGCCGAAACGACGGTTAAAAACATTTTGGAGTTTTACGAAAACGGATTTTGCGAAAACGAGCTTTGCTACCGTTGCGGAAAGACCGAAAGCTGTAAAAATTCAAGGTCTAAATGCTTTTAACCCTTGCGTTTGGAAGGGATATATGTATAATTGTATATAAACTATCCAAAAGGGGTTTGTTATGTACAAATATTTACTGTGGGACATCGACGGCACCGTTTTGAATTTTCTTGCATCCGAAGCGTATGCGATACGTTTTTTGTTCGGTAAATACGGTCTTGGCGAATGCGACGACGAAAAGCTTGCGCTTTATTCGGGCATCAACAAAAAATATTGGGGTATGCTCGAAAGAAACGAGCTTACCAAACCCGAGATTCTGATCGGTCGCTTCCGTGAGTTCTTCGGGGCAATCGGTGCGGATACCTCGATCGCCGAAAGCTTTAATCTTGACTATCAGATCTCGCTCGGCGATTACGTTGAATTCATCGACCACGCAAAAGAAGTCTTGCTTTCCCAAAAGGGCAAATTTGTGCTTGCCGCGGTTACAAACGGCACAAGGATAGCGCAGGAAAAGAAATTGCGCCTTTCGGGACTTGACAAGCTTTTTGATGCAATTTTCATATCCGAAAACGTAGGTTACGAAAAGCCAAACACCGAATTTTTCGATTGCGTTTTTGCCTCTCTCGGCGTAACCGATAAAAGCGAGGTGCTTATTATCGGCGATTCGCTTACGAGCGATATAAAGGGCGGATTTAATTCGGGGATCGACACCTGTTGGTACAATCCGATGCACAATCAGAAATCGCTTGACATCCCCGTTACTTATGAAATTGACGACCTTTGCAAACTTAAAGACATTGTATAGTAAAAAAGCGGTACGAATCCGATCGTACCGCTTTTTGTCTGCCTTAAAGACATTTTTCAAAGGAGTATTTTTTTAGTTTTCGGTTTCGAGATAAGGGAATCTTGCAACTCCGCGGCCGGATTCGAAGATTTTGTGGTAATCTCCGTTCCAATTAAACGCGGTAAAGCTTACCTTATCAGCGCCAAAGCCGCAGATATAGGTCACATCGTCCGTAGGAGCAGGAATATTGCCCTGACCTGCTTCAACGAGTGCCATTTCATCGGCGATAAGTGCATCGACGTATGCAATGAAATCCTGCGCGCCCGAATGAAGCTGACCGTGCTTCCACATTTCCAACAATTCGTTAGTGCCATAGGTGTAGGCAAAGAACAAGCTTCCGCATCCGCCGTTGTCCGCATACCAGATAGCGTACACTTCAACACGGTATTTGCCGTTGGGAATACCGACAGGGACAGCATCCTTGTCGTCGGGCTCGTAAACCAAATTGCCCTGCTGATAAACGTCAAGGTGAAGCTGATTGATGTCTTCCCAAACCTGATCGTCCATATAGATCGTTTGGGAAACGAGCTTGCCGGTTGCGTGCTCATAAACCTGAACAACAACGTCGTTAATAAAATAGGGTGCGCTGTGGCCCTCTATCAATTCGACGCCGTCCCATTCTGCAGACGGAGCAAATATGGGGTTGCCGAAATCGACCGCGGGCTCGTCAACCGTGGGTTCGTCAATAATAGGCTCGTCAACCGTGGGTTCGTCAACGGTAGGCTCGTCGGTTGCGTCTTGATCTTCGGGAACAACGTAGATTTCTTCGTCAACGTCGTTATTGATCTCAACGTCGATTTCGTCTTCGGTGTTAACCTCAATAGCTACGTCGTCATCGGCGATTCCGTTGTCCAACGCAGGCTCTGCCGCCGAAACAACAGCATCGCTGATATCGATCGCCGCGCCGTTAAGAAGCGAAAGACTCATGGTTAGAACGAGTGCCGCCGCGGTTATAAGTGCCGCAGTGATAATTGCGAGTGTCTTACTTTTCATAGTTACACTCCTCCTTTCTGTACCATGAGTTTAATATTGCAATATTTTAAATTTTTTCTCGTTTTGTTATAGATTTGTAAATTTATCCTTCGATTATACCGCCGCCGAGCAGAGCTTCACCATCGTAAAAGACTGCCGACTGACCGGGCGTTGCCGCACGGACCGGCACTTGAGTTTCGACAAGCAAACGGTTTTCGCCGATAGGGATGATTTTTGCCGAAACAAACGGTGCGCGATAACGTATGCGAACCTGACATTCAAAATCGCTTTGCGGAAAATCAAGCGCAGAGAACGATGCATTTCTTACAGTAAATTTTGTGGTAAAAAGGTCGTTGTTACTGCCGAGAATCACTAAATTCTTTTTCATATCTCTGCCGATAACGTAAAGCGGCTCTTTATAGGCGATGCCCAAGCCCTTTCTTTG
>JAZOTA010000062.1:0-36735 GCA_045657425.1 Eubacteriales bacterium | reverse complement strand
TAGCAATCGGGTCGGTTGTTGGTGATCTCAAAGTCAACTACCGTGTCATCGTTACCGATCACCGTGTTAATATCGTCGCCGGGCTTGCAATCCTCCTGGATGATCCAAATGCCGTCCTCGATGGCATAGGGGAAATCGTTTACGGTAAGACCGAGCTCACCGAGCGAGCAAAGCATACCTTGAGAAAGGACTCCGCGGAGCTTACCGGTTTTGATGGTTTTGCCACCAGGCAATTTTGCGCCGTCAAGACAAACGGGAACGATATCGCCTGCTTTTACATTTTGAGCTCCGGTAACGATTTGAAGCTTTTCTTCACGTCCGACGTCGATTTGACAGATGATGAGATGGTCGGAATCGGGGTGTGCTTCGGTTGACATAATTTTGCCGACAACGACGTTTTCGATGTCACTGCCAAGCACCTTATAGCCCTCGACCTTGGTACCGGTCATTGTCATTTCATCGCAGAATTTTTTGATATCCGCGGGGATATTTACGTAATCTTTAAGCCAATTAAGTGATACTTCCATTATTATGTTCCTCCCTATTAGAATTGCTTGAGGAAGCGAGAATCGTTTTCGTAAAGAAGACGAAGGTCATCGATACCTGCCATTACCATTGCAACACGCTCAACGCCCATACCGAATGCAAAGCCGGTGTAGATTTCGGGGTCGATACCGCCTGCACGGAGAACCTCGGGGTGAACCATACCCGAGCCGAGAATTTCCATCCAGCCCTCGCCTTTACACAGGCGGCAGCCCTTACCGCCGCAAACGAAGCAAGAAACGTCAACCTCGGCAGAGGGTTCGGTAAACGGGAAATTGTGGGGACGGAAGCGTGTTTTTGTTTCGGGACCGAACATTGTTTTGGCGAACTGCGAAAGGATTCCCTTAAGGTCGCCCATAGTAATGCCCTTATCAACGACAAGGCCTTCAAGCTGATGGAACATCGGCGAGTGCGATGCATCGGCAACGTCGCTTCTGTAAACTCTGCCGGGAGAGATGATACGGATAGGAGGTGTCATGCCACGCATTGCACGGATCTGAACCGGCGAGGTTTGGGTACGGAGCAAGGTGTTTTCGGTAATATAAAACGTGTCCTGAAAATCGCGCGAGGGGTGGTCGGCAGGCGCGTTAAGCGCATCGAAGTTGTTGGTTACCGTTTCAACCTCGGGTCCTTCCGCAACCGAGAATCCCATATCGATAAAGATTTCGGTCATACGCTCCAAAGCTCGTGTGATGGGGTGGATATGTCCTGCGTTGGGAGCAATTGCGTTATAAGTAACGTCGAGCTTTTCATCCGCCAAGCTTCTTGCAAGAGCAAGCTTTTTGAGCTCTGCGCCGCGGATTTCAAGAGCTTCTTCGATGCAGTTTCTTACTTCGTTTGCAACAGCACCGATTATCGGACGCTCTTCGGGAGTGAGCGAGCCCATACCGCGCAGAATTGCGGTAAGAGCGCCTTTTTTACCAAGATACTTAATTCTTATATCTTCAAGCGAGGTTTCCGCCGCGGCAATCTCTGCCACTGCGGTTGCTCTTATAGATTCAAGTTGTGCTTTCATTATTTTTACCTTTCACGGATTATTCAAGATAGTCCTTAAGTTTTTTGGATCTGCTGGGATGACGGAGCTTACGCAATGCCTTTGCTTCAATCTGACGGATACGTTCACGGGTAATGTCGAACACCTTACCAACCTCTTCAAGTGTACGAGGTCTGCCGTCTTCAAGACCGAAACGCAATTTAAGAACCGCTTCTTCACGGGGAGTGAGGGTGTGAAGAACCTCTAAAAGATGCTCACGAAGCATCTGATAGGATGCAGCATCTGCAGGCGCAGGAGTATTATCGTCGGCAATGAAATCGCCGAGGTGCGAATCTTCTTCCTCGCCGATAGGCATTTCGAGCGATACGGGCTCTTGAGCGATCTTTAAGATATCGCGAACCTTATCGACGGGCATATCCATTTCCTTTGCGATTTCTTCATCAAGAGGATCTCTTCCCTTTTCCTGAAGAAGCTGACGCGAAACGCGAAGCACCTTATTTATGGTTTCAACCATATGAACGGGGATTCTGATGGTTCTTGCCTGATCTGCAATCGCACGGGTAATCGCTTGGCGAATCCACCACGTTGCATAAGTAGAGAATTTAAAGCCCTTGCCGTGGTCGAACTTTTCAGCCGCCTTCATAAGGCCTAAATTACCCTCCTGAATGAGGTCAAGGAAGAACATACCGCGGTTTACATAACGTTTTGCGATACTAACAACCAAACGAAGGTTTGCTTCGACCAATTGCTGTTTTGCGGCGAGGTCGCCGTTGGACATACGGTTGGCGAGCTCAAGCTCTTTTTCTGCCGAAAGAAGAGGAACCTTACCGATTTCTTTAAGATACATTCTTACGGGATCGTCGATAGAAACGCCTTCCTGAGTCAACAAAGTGTCGACGTCCTCGGGAGTTTCCTCGAAATCCTCGCTGTCGATATCCTCTTCGGAGATATCGAAAACAACGTCGGCATGCTCGGTCGCAATTTCGATACCGTTACGCTCGAGCGCTTCGCAGACCTTGTTGATCTTTTCGATACTCAAATCGGTATCGGCGACTGTAGCAAGAATTTCGGCAACCTTTATCGTGCCTTTATTCTTTGCCTCGTCGATTTGCTCTTGGGTAAATGCGGACAAATCTTTATCCATTATTATCCTCCTGTGTGTTGGACTTTTTATTTTTAATCAAATTAAGGTATTCGGCAAGTGCGTTTGCCGGATCGGATTCTATCTTCTCGTCGTATTTGTTTCTTTCGCGAAGCTGTTTTAAAGACGAAATGTGCGAATTCAACGCATTCATGGTTATATCGCCGAGCTCAAGACGTGCGGCACGGCAGTTTTCAAGC
Source organism: Eubacteriales bacterium (assembly GCA_045657425.1). Classification (GTDB taxonomy): domain Bacteria; phylum Bacillota; class Clostridia; order Oscillospirales; family CAG-382; genus Coliplasma. The sequence goes on along the minus strand of JAZOTA010000062.1, from coordinate 33,857 downwards.
GCGCCGATTTCGCGCGGAGTGAATATGCCGTCCTTTGAAAGCACGATTTCTCTGCCTTCGGCAAAATCCTCCTTAAACGCTTCAAAAAACTTTCGGTTCAACGCGGTTGCAAAATCGTCCTCGGTCAACCGCTTGACAGCTTCCTTTGCAAAATCGCTTCGGATAAGCATTAATCCGAGAATCGATTCTTCGTGTGACGCCTCCGACGAAAAGCGGAGCTTATCGGCGTTTACGTTTCCGCCGAAGCCGCTTTGCTCACGAAGAGCGTTATTAACCACAGCTTTTTTGTATTTTGCATCCTGACGCTTGGCTTTACGTTCTACCTCGCTTCGGAGCGATTCTGATGTAAGCGACAGCTTTTCTGCCGCTCTGGAAGCGTAAACCTCCCTTTCGGGACGCGATGCGAGTGTTGCGATAAAGTTAGTTATTTCTTCAACAGCACGTAATTTTTCTTCGGCAACCGAAATATCAAACCGAGAAATAATTTCTTCGATTCGGTAATCTATCTGCCCCGAGCTGCCCGTAAGCTTTGCACGGAATGCGTCTGCACCGAATTTTTTGATAAATTCGTCGGGGTCCTTTGCCTCGGTACCGAGATTGATTATTTTTGTATCTACGCCGACCTGGTTAAGCAGATCGATACCCTTAAGCGTTGCCTTTCTGCCCGCCTTATCGATATCGTATGCCAAATAAACGGTACGGCAATATCTTGCGATAATACGCGCGTGCTCACTTGTTATTGCGGTTCCGAGCGTTGCTATTGCATTGTCAAATCCTGCCTGATGCATTGCAATTGCATCGGGTGATCCTTCACAGAGCACCAATGATCCGCTTTCGGAATTTTTTGCGATATTCAAGCCGAAAAGAACACGGCTTTTTTTGAAAACAGGTGTATCCGAGGTGTTGATATATTTCCGTTCGTCCTCTTCATTCAAGCGTCTTCCGCTGAACGCAACGACCTCGCCGTTGACGTCAAACACAGGAAACATTAAACGGTTACGGAACATATCGTACATTCGGTTGTTTTTTTTGCTAACACCGCCAAGGAAAGCGGTTTGGATTTCCAGATTGTTAAAGCCCTTTGAAATAAGGTATTCGCACAGAGGCGCTTTTCCGTAGGGTGAATTCGGAGCATAACCGATACCGAAGCGTTTAACGGTTGCAGAGGTAAACTGTCTTTTTTCAAGATAAGCGCGAGCCGTTGCTCCCTCTTCTGAAAGCAGGGCTTTATAGAAAAACCTTGCCGCCTCGCGATTTAGTTCCAAAAGACGTTCACGCTTTACCGCAGGTTCTTCGCGGCGTCTGTTATCGTAATTTTCTTCGACCTTGATGCCTGCGCGTTTAGCCAAAAACTCGATTGCCTCGCGGTATTCGATATTTTCGGTCTGCATAACGAAGGTAACTACGTCGCCGCCTGCACCGCAGCCGAAGCAATAATAGCTTGACGTTGCGGGAAATACCGTAAATGACGGGGTGCGCTCGCTGTGAAACGGGCAGTTCCCGACCAAATTGCTTCCTGCACGTTTTAAATTAACGACTCTGCCGATGACTTCTTCGATATTATTGCGAAGCTTTAATTCCTCGAGAAATTCACGGGTGAATGCCATATGCTCCTCCTTTCGCAAATATTGTTAACATTCATTAGAAATAGAATGCCGTTTCGGGCGGACGGATATCGGTCAATGCGCCCGTATAGTGACGGAGAGTGTGTTGTTGATAGGGATATTTAAGGCATTCCTCTTCGTTAAGCTCGATGCCCAAACCGGGTTTATCTGGAATGTCAATATATCCGTCGTGATAATTAAGCGATTCGTTTGTAACGTCCTTGCGGTAAACGACGTCGCTGTACATAATTTCAAGTATCGAGAAATTGCGTGTACAAGCCGCCAATTGAAGCGTTGCCGCATTTGCGATAGGGCCCGAGGGATTATGCGGTGCAAACGGAATATAATAAGCTTCGGCAAGCGATGCGATTTTCTTGAGCTCCATAATACCGCCTGCGTGGCTTACGTCGGGCTGAATGAAATCAACCGCATCGAGTGCGAATATATCCTTGAATGCGCGCAGACCGTAAAGTCTTTCGCCTGCCGAAATAGGCACGGGCGACTTATCGCGCACACGCTTCAAAGCGTGGATATCATCGGGAGGTGTGGGCTCTTCAAAGAATTTGGGCTTGAACTGTTCAAGCTCACGCGCAATTTTAATTCCCGTTTGAACGTCGAATCTGCCGTGGCCTTCGATTAAAAGCTCGACCTCGTTGCCGACCGCTTTTCTTACTTCATCGATACATTCAAGCGCAGTCGTAAGGTCTTTATTCGATATTTCAAGATAATTTTTGCCAAACGGGTCCCATTTCATTGCGGTAACACCGCGTTTTACGGCTTCTTTTGCCTTTTCGCCGAATTCCTTGGGTGTTTTTGCGCCCGAGAACCAGCCGTTAACGTAGATTCTTACCGAATCGCGCATTTTACCGCCCAAAAGCTGATAAACGGGCACGCCGAGCGCTTTGCCCTTGATGTCCCACAAAGCCATTTCGATGCCCGAAACTGCAGACATAAGCACAGCACCGCCGCGCCAATACGCATCGCGGTAGAGGTCGTGGGCGATAAGCTCGGTTTGCATAGGATCCTTGCCCAAAATCGCTTCTTTCGCATGTTGAATAGCGCCCTCAAGCGCAAATTCTTTGTATTCAAGAGTTGCTTCGCCGACACCTGTGATGCCCTCGTCGGTATAAACCTTAACGAAGACCCAGTTAGTGCGGAAGCAATCGACTATAAACGTTTTTACATCGGTAATTTTCATAATTCAAACTCTCTGTAAATTGTTGGAATGTATTTGTTTTTATATTCGAAAATATTCGGATCGATATCGTCTAACATACCGAAATGCATTGGTATTGCAAGCTTTGCGCCGATATCGTTTGCAAATTTTTGTGCATCGACGGCATTCATATTATTACCTTTTCCGTTAATTGGAAGAATGACTGCATCGATATCGCAAATATCCTTAAGCATTGGCGGACAGTAAAGCGTATCGCCCGTGTGGTAGAGTCTTTTACCTTCACATTCAATAATAAAGCCGACGGCAAATTCATCCGAATGCTTTGCCGAAACGGTTTTTACGACGATGTCGTTATGTGTCCACACGATACCGCTCGAAGCCTCGACAAGATTGTGCTTGCCCTTGTAACCGAGCAGACATTTTCTGACCGATTTTGGCGAAAGGACAGTTCTTTGGGTATTTTCGTTGATGAAATGCTCAAGTGTTTCTTTGTCGTTATGGTCGATATGGTCGTGGGTGATAAGTATTAAATCAGGGTCGATTTCCCAAACCGATGCATCGACAGGTTGCTTACGGTGACAAGCGACCGATGCCGCGCTGTCGGAAAAATATGGGTCGATGAGCAGGGTCGTTTTATTGGTTGTGATTTTATAGCCCGCCTGTCCGAGCCATGTCAGCTTCATCGGAAGTTGTTGCCGCCGTTAACGTCGAGCGTAGCACCGGTGACGTAACGAGCCTCGTCGCTTGCGAGATACACTGCGGCATAACCGACGTCTTCAAGCGAGCCGATGCCGAGAGGTACGGAGGCGGCAAGCTTTTTCATTTCCTCCTCACCATGGGTTTGGAGGAAAAGCTCGGTTGCTATAAAGCCGGGGGCTATCGCATTGACGGTGATGTTATAGGGCGCACCCGTACGAGCAAGTGTTTTTGTTATGCCGATTTGTCCGCTTTTCGTTGCGGCGTAATGAATATGACCGTAAAGCGCACCGCGTTCGCCGACAACAGACGAAATGAAGATGATGCGTCCGAAATTTTGCTCTCTCATCATTTCCATTGCCTGTTTACTGCAAAGCATTCCGCTTGTAAGGTTGGTTTTGATAATTCTGTCCCAATCGGCCTTGTCCATTGCGAAGATATCTTTATCTTGAGAGGTACCTGCATTGTTAACGAGAATATCAAGTCTGCCGAATTCCGATTTGATTTTGGCAAACATTTCGTTAACCTGATCCTCTTCACCGACGTCGGCTTGAATAACAAGCGCTTTTCTTCCCATTGCGCGGATAAGGTCGGCGGTTTCTTCAGCCGCCTTTACGTTGCCTGCATAGTTTACAACTATATCTGCACCTGCTTTTGCGAGTGCAAGAGCGATACCGCGACCGATACCGCGTGAGGATCCGGTTACAAGTGCGATTTTGTTATCTAATCTGAACATACGCAAGTCAGCTCCTGAGGTTTCATTGTGATTTCTTTATTCAAAAGTGTGAATTTAACGGTTTCGGAGGAATCGTTCCAAAGCGCATACATAAATTCGTTTCCGTTTTTGAACTGACCGTGCTTTATGCAGTTCGGAAGCTCGGGTCGATCCTCGCATATATACTCGCCTTCATAGAAGAATCGGCGGTATTTTTCTTTAATCGACAGTAAGTTTGCGACCTTTTCGCCAAGCTCGGGCATTGATGAAATATCAGTTCTTCCGCGCCACGGACAGATATCAAGACGGAAGCCGTGGATGAAAGCATTGCCGAGCGAACGGTCGGTACCCTCTTTGTTATCGTGAACAAAACGGTCGGTTTGGATGACCTCGGGGAAGGTGCGCATGAACATTTCGGGGAAGCAATTCGGCCCGAAAACTGCGCCAAGCTGTATTCCGTGGATGTAATGAACGTGAGAAAGCACCATATCATTGACCATTTCGGTGCCGAGTGCCTTACCCTCGGGACAATTTGCGAACATCTTTTTGAATGCTTCAACGCGCCAGATTTCACATTCATCTGCACGGGCGCCGTGGAAATGCTCCTCGTTAAAGCACGGAAGCGGTGCCGCACCGCCGATCTGATCGAAAAATGCCGAATCACAGCCGTATGCAAGCTTCATTTTTTCGTGCATTACAAGGCGGTTTTGCCATTCCTCATTTGCGGGGCAAGCGGTTACAAAGGATTTGTAACCGAAAGCGCGAAGAGTGGTTCCGTCATTACCGAAGCGGTAATGGTCGCGGTAATCATTGCCGTCGATGTCGATACGACATATCTTATATCCTATTTCGCGGTAGTAATCGGTGTTAACGTCGATAAGCTGACCGTTGGTGTAAAGTGCGACTCTGCCGCCCATTGACTGAACCTTTGCAATTGCTTCTGCAAGCTTTTCTGCTCCGCCAAGCTCATCGTCGGGCTCATAGATGGGATATCCGTTATCAAATCTTCCCTTCCACCAGCCGAACACCATAAGCATATCAAGTCCGTATTTTTTGCCGTTTTCATAAATACGGGGAAGATCCTCATATTTGAAGTTTATTTCGCCGAACTGATGACGGAGTATTATTCTTTGCCAGCCCGTAAAATTCTTTACCCAATCGGGCTTTTCGGGCGGAGTGTACCAATTTTTGCGAGCATAGCCGCCGTAGATATCCGAGCCCGTGCGCCAATCGCCCTCGTTAAGCGAAACGAAGCATTCGGTAGTATTTACGCTTTCGCCTTTTTTGGCAAAAGGAAAATGCGAAATTGTTATCATAAGACGGTCATCGGCATTACGAGGTGAGGTACCTACTGAAAGCACGCAAATCTTCAATTTAGGATCGTGACGTCCGACGTAAAGAAAGTGATTGTTTGTTTGAAGACCGAACCAAGCCATTGCGGCATCGCCGGGATAACGCATAGAATTCCAGACCTGATGGTTATCCGACGCGATATATTCGGTATGGGAAGAACGGCGAACGCTTTCCCAAGGATTTTTTATGGTTTGACCGAGTCCGTTTATATGATAAAAAACGTCGTTTTCTCTGTTTTCATCGCATCCCTTTTCCAAATCGACAAAAGGAAGCATTATTTCGTTTACTCTTGCGTTACCGTTGTTTTCGACAGTTGCGCCGAAAAGAAAGCCGTCATAGGTTTCGGTGGTTGCGGTAATTTTCACTGTAAGAGAAACGTCGAAAGCTCTGCCGTTGTCGGCAATGAGCCTGTTATATTTAACCGTTATCGTATCGCCGTCAAGCGTAGCGACGCCTTGTTGATTGGACGAGCTTACCTTTACTTCTCTTTCGTAGCCGTCATCCATAAAAACACGCCAAAAATCTGCGTTTTTGCTTTGACAAAGCGGTGTGCAGTCGGCAGACCAAGATACTTTATTGCCTTGCGAATTAACTGAAAACGTAAGTTTTCCCGATTTTAAAGAAATCATAGATACCTCGTAAAAATTACTTATACTGCCAAACTCTGGGGACAAAAAGCTCGTTGAAGCATCCCAATGCGTAACGGTCGGTCATTCCTGCGATAAAATCGGCGGTTACAACCGAAATGCCGTCGCGTTCTGCATATTTCATATATTCCTTGGGAATGGCTTCGGGGTGCGCGGAAAAATGCTCGTAGAGGAAGGTTATCATATTGACAACCTTGCCATCCTCGCTTTTTGCTTTTTGATTACGGTATACGCGGTCGAACATAAAATCGCGAAGCTTGTCCATCGCATCGGCGTAAGGAGCAACCATACCGATGCCGTTTTCAACACCGTATTCAATAGTTGCCGAAACGAGATTTGTTATTCTTTCGCCGTGAGTTGTGCCCAAAAGGTCGCTGATTTCTTTTGGAATTTCGGAAATTTTCAAAATATCGGCACGAGCGGCATCATCGATATCGTGGTTTATATAGGCGATGCGGTCGGCTATTTTAATGATTTGACCCTCGAGAGTGGAAGCAGGTACGCTTCCGGTGTGACACAAAATCGCATCGCGAACCTCAAAAGTCAGGTTTAGCCCTTTGCCCTCGTTTTCGAGATAATCGACAACACGCAGACTTTGCTCGTTATGGCGAAAGCCCTGGGGCAACAGATAGTCCAGCGCTCTTTCGCCCGAATGTCCGAAAGGAGTATGTCCGAGGTCGTGTCCGAGCGCAGATGCTTCGACAAGGTCTTCATTAAGGCGCAGAGCACGTGCGATTGTGCGACCTATTTGTGCAACCTCAACGGTATGTGTAAGGCGTGTGCGGTAATGGTCGCCCTCGGGTGCAAGAAAGACCTGCATTTTATGCATAAGGCGGCGAAAGCTTTTGCTGTGAATTATGCGGTCGCGATCGCGCTGAAAATCGGTTCTTACAGGACAATCGTCGATAGGAAAAACTCTTCCCTGAGTATTTTTGACACGAAATGCCTGTTCGCAGAGAAACGCTTCTTCAAAGTCAAAGTTTCTGTCCTTATACATACCAAAAAGCTCCTTTTCGATATAAAAGTTAGCACATAATTTTACTTTTCAAGTATATATACGCAACTTTTTGTTTTTTTGCTTTTTATTTTTTGAAAAATTTCATAAATATTAAAATTTACACTATCTTTTCGCTTTATACCCTTGTGTTTTTGGTTTTTTGTGGTATAATAGATTGATTAGTTATATAATGGTGAAATTATGTTCGGATATATACGCCCCGTTAAGGGCGAACTGTATGTTAAGGACAGCGAATTTTATTCCTCGGTCTATTGCGGTCTTTGCAGATACGGCGGAAAAAACATATCGCATCTGACGCGATGGCTTTTGAATTACGATTTTGTTCTGCTCGCCCTGCTTAGGATGAAGCTGACCGATGATAAGGTTTGCGTTAAAAAGAAAAGATGTCCTTACAGCTTAAAAAAGAAAAATTGCGCTTGTGCAGACGAAAGCTATTCCTTTGTTTGCTCGGCGTTCGGCTTGCTTACATACGGCAAGTTGCTTGACGATATCAAGGACGAAAAGGGCTTTAAACGCTTCTTCAAGCGTCTTGTCAAACCGATATTCAAGCATATCGGCAAAAAATCGGACAAGTTTGACGGTCTTAAGAATATTGTTAACAACGGTCTTGCGGCGACCGCTTTGGTCGAAGAACAGGGCTGTGACTCGGTAGACCGCGCGGCGGACGGCTTTGGCAATATGATGAAAGAAATCGCCTCCTACGGTCTTACGAACGAAAAGAAGATGATTGCAGAGCAATGCGGTTATCACATCGGACGTTTTATTTATATCGCCGACGCCTTTGACGACCTTGAAAGTGACGAAAAAAGCGGAAATTACAACCCTTTACTAAAAAAATACGGGACTGCAAAGAAGGCGAACGAATCGGCGGAAGCGATTAAGGAAACCCTTTGGGACAGCTTGAACGCTTTTTCAAATTTTTACGCACTTGCCGTCAGTCAGCCGTTAAACGGCATCGACCGAATTATTTTTAACATCGTTGAGCTCGGCGGACGTGATGCCGTTAAGCGGATTATCGAAAGGAAAAACAAAAAATGAGAAATCCATACGAAATATTGGGTGTTTCGGAAAACGCATCGGATGAAGAAATCAAAAAAGCGTACCGAAAGCTTGCAAAGCAATACCACCCCGACAATTATACAGACAATCCTTTAAAGGACCTCGCAGACGAGAAAATGAAAGAGGTCAACGAGGCATACGACACGATTCAAAAGCTTCGCTCGAGCGGTAATTCGAGCGGCGGCTTTAAGGGAAACACCAACAATTCATCGGGAAGCTATTCGGGCGAGCCGATTTATTCGAGAATACGCCGTCTTATTAGCTCGGGCAGGATCGGTGAAGCCGAAACTCTGCTTAACGGTATCAGCGAAAGAAACGCAGAATGGCACTTTTTGATGAGTCTTGTTTTGTACCGCAAGGGTTGGCTTCAGGATGCGAGAAACGAAATTAACCTTGCATGTCAGATGGATCCGTATAACCAAGAATACCGTTCTTTCCAGCAAAGAATGAGCGGCGGAGCATATTCGAGCCCCTATTCCGGCATGAACACTAACAACGCAGGCGGATGCTCGGGTTGTGACGTTTGCCAAGCATTGCTTTGCGCGGATTGCTGCTGTGAATGTATGGGCGGCGACTGCATCAGATGCTGTTAGTATGAGGTCGGCTAAGAAGTTAGCATTGGCAGGAATTTTCTCTGCACTTTGCGTAGTATTTTTATTCGTTGGCTCGTTGTTTCAAACCTTGGATTTAAGTGCGGCGGCGATTGCGAGCATTATTGTGCTTATCGCTTATATCGAGCTTGGCAAGGGATGGTCTTTGGGCGTTTATGCCGTGGCTTCCCTGCTTTCGCTTTTACTTTTGCCGCAAAAAACTGCTGCCGCAGTGTTTGCTTTTTTCGTAGGTTTTTATCCGATACTCAAGGTGTTGTTAAACAACGTTAAGCCGAAATGGCTTTCATATATCGCAAGAATCGTTTGCTTTAACTTTTTTCTGACGGTTTTGATTTATGTATCTACAAAGCTTTTAGGTATTGAGGAAGACTTTTTGGGGTTCGGATACATCATTTACGGGTTGGCAAATATAACCTTTTTGGTATTCGATTTTGCGTTGGAAAGAATTTCGGTAACTTACGTTATCCGCATAAAACCGAAGCTTTTCGGCAGACGATAAAGCGGTAAAATATTGACAAATTGTTAAGCACGTGATATAATTATATGATATTTTTCTCGGAGGCAAGCCATGATCAAGAGCATGACCGGTTACGGACGTCACCGCGAGGTGATCGACGGCCGTGATATATTGTGCGAGGTTAAATCGGTAAACAGCCGTTACCTTGACACTAACATCAAATTAGGACGTATGTACAACGCGCTTGAGGACAAGGTCAAGCAGTATGCAATGACCCGTGTTTCGCGCGGTAAGCTTGATATTTACATTTCGATTGAAAACATCTCGGGCGATGATAACGGACTTTCGGTAAACGAAAAGTTTTTGGAAAGCTACGTTAAGCTTCTTCGCGAGATTAAAGAAAAATACGAGCTTTCAGGTGAAGTAAGCATCCACACCGTTGCGGGAAGAAACGAGGTTTTCGTTACTACCCGTCCCGATGAGGATACCGAAGCTGCAGGCAAGGCGTTGCTTGTCGTTATGGAAAAGGCGTTTGACGGATTTACCGCAATGCGTGAGGCGGAGGGCGAAAAGCTTGCCGTCGACCTGCTTTCGCACCTTTCCGTGCTTGAAGGCATTCGTGCAGACATTGTTAAGCGCGCACCCGAATCGGTTCGCGAAAACAACGAAAAAATGAAAAATCGCATCTGCGAGCTTCTTGACGGCGCAAATTACGACGAAACGAGATTGCTTACCGAATGTGCGGTATTCGCCGACAAGGCTGACATAAGCGAAGAGCTTGCAAGACTCGATTCGCACTTTGTGCAGTTTAAGAAGATACTTAACGAGAACGTGCCTGTCGGCAGAAAGCTCGACTTCCTTGTCCAGGAAATGAACCGCGAAGTCAACACTATCGGTTCAAAATGCAATGACAGCGAAATCGCAAAGCAGGTTATCGAATCAAAGAGCTTTGTTGAAAAGATTCGCGAACAGATTCAGAATATCGAATAGGAGCAAGGAATATGAAATTGATAGATGCAGGTTTCGGTAATTACGTGAACTGCGACCGTGTTATTTCGGTCGTATCTCCCGATTCCTTGCCCGTCAGACGTTTAGTTCAGGATGCAAAAAACGCCGGCAGAATGATCGACGTAAGCTGTGGTAAGAAGACAAAATCGGTGCTTATTACCGACAGCGACCATATTATTTGCTCGGCAGAAGAGCCCGAAAAGATTATTAAATCGATCGAGGGCTAAAACACATAAAACACGATAATAATTGATGAAAATAAAGAGGTAATTCTATTATGATGCTCTATCCTACTGTTGCAGACCTTACCAACGAAAAGGTAAACCGTTATATGCTTGTTATTGCGACTGCAAAGTGCGCACGTCACCTTATCGACAAGGCAAATGACGAGCACGAATATGAAGAAAGCCGCAGAAGCGAAACCGACCGTTTCGCCAAGGACACCGTTAAGTCCGATTACGAGCTTCTTCTTTCCGAAAAGCCGGTTTCCGTTGCTGTTTCAAAGCTTTACGACGGCGAATATTCGATCATCGCAGACTAACAAGCAATGAACAAGGCCTATGCTCTCGTTCATATAACCGATATTGCTTACGGGATCGACCGACTTTACAGCTATTCTGTTCCGCACAGCTTAAGCGAGCAGATCAAAATCGGCTCGGTGGTTGTCGTTCCCTTTGGTAATTCAAACAAAAGAGTAAGCGCGGTTGTTGTTGAGTTTTCTTCCCATTGCGATTATCCGTTTGTCAAATCGATTGACAGCATTATGCAATATCCCTTTGATGTGCCGAGTGATCTTATACGCACCTGTACGTTTATGAAGGAGCGTTTTTTCTGCACCTTCGGAAGTGCTTTCCGTGCGGTCATTCCTCCGGGTGTCAATCTTACAACCGAAACGGTTTACACGGCGGAAAAGGAATGCGATATTTCAAAGCTGAACGATGCCGGTCAGGTAATGATGCGTTTTATTATGCAAAAAGGATGCATCACCGAGCGAGAAGCAATTAACGAATACGGCGAAGAATGTAAAATCCTTTTAAATGCGCTGTGCAAAGCAAATTACATCGAAAAATACAGCCGTGTACCCGAGAAGCTGAACGAAAAGAATCTTTTCACTTATACGCTCACTGTTTCCAACGAGGAGGCAAACGAGCTTGCGGAATCGGGCGAGGGACTGACCGAAAAGCAAAGAGGTCTTATTTCGCTTTTAACCCACTACCCTGCCGCAACAATGCGCGAAATCGAGGAAATTGGCGGATATTCGACAGCTATCGTAAATGCGCTTGTTAAAAAGGGCTTAATCGAAAAGCGCGAAACTTCTTTTTACAGAGAAGCGTATTCTTTTGAAAACGTCGAGCCCGAGGGTGATTTTACGCTTTCCGAGGATCAAAGATCGGTCGTTAACGGAATAAGCGAGCTTGCCGACGGAAACGAGGCAAAGGGCGCATTACTTTTCGGCGTAACAGGAAGCGGAAAAACGAGAGTAATCACCGAAGTTGCAAAAAAGGTAATCGCAGACGGACGTCAGGTTATTATACTATTGCCCGAAATCGGTCTTACCTCGCAGGCGGTCAACGCTTATGCCGCTGCTTTCGGAAAACGACTGGCTGTGGTTCATTCGATGCTTTCTGTGGGTGAACGAACCGATACTTACAGAAGAGTTCTTTCAGGCGATATTGACGTTGTGATCGGTACGAGAAGTGCGGTTTTTGCTCCTTTTAAGAATCTTGGCATGATTGCCGTCGATGAAGAGCAGGCGCACACCTATAAGAGCGAGATGCAACCTAAATACAACGCTATCGACGTTGCAAGGTTTAGATGTTCAGAATCGAAGGCATTGATGCTGCTCGCTTCGGCTACACCCTCGGTTGAAAGCTATTACAAGGCACAAAAGGGTGTTTATTCACTTTTCACACTTAAAAGCAGATTCGGAGCAAACGAATTGCCCGAGGTTATAATAGAGGATCTGCGCGACTGCGCAATTTCCTCACCCGACAAGCTTATCGGTCAACGGCTTTCAAAAGAAATTGAAGATTGTAAGTCGAACGGAAAGCAGTCCTTACTGTTTGTGAACCGACGCGGATATAATTCTCATATTTCCTGCGGTGATTGCGGTTTTGTTTTCACTTGTCCCAACTGCTCGGTTTCGCTCACGCACCATGCGTTTGAAGGAAATCTTCGCGGATTTAAGCGAATGGCTTGTCATTATTGTGGATATACCGAGGTTTTGCCCGAAAAATGCCCTGTTTGCGGCAAAAACAGAATAAGGTATTCGGGTTTCGGCACACAAAAGCTGCAGGACGAATTGGAAAACGATTTTTCCAACTTAAAAATAACACGTATGGATTCGGACACAACCGGTGCAAAATTTTCACACGATAAGCTTATCGAGGAGTTTGCAAGCGGTAAGACCGACGTTTTAATAGGAACGCAGATGATTTCAAAGGGGTTGGATTTCCCCAACGTTTTACTCGCAGGCGCAATTAACATTGACAGCTCGCTTTATATGGATGATTTCCGTGCGAATGAAAGAGCTTTTTCACTTGTTACACAGCTTGTCGGTAGGGCGGGGCGCGCAGGTACTCGCGGAAAAGCGATTTTGCAGACCTATAACCCCGACAACGAAACACTTCGTCTTGCCGCAACGCAGGATTACGAAAGTTTTTTTGAAAGCGAGATACAGCTTCGTAAGGCGGTCGTTTTTCCTCCGTTTTGTTCAATGGCGGTAATCGGTATTTCTGCGGTTTCAGAAAGCGAATGCGAAGCGTTTGCAAAGCGCTTTAACACGTCTATACTTTCGATTTACGATAAAGATTTTAAAGACATTAAGCTTATTAAGTTTGGACCCTTCAAAAGCGGTATTTACAAGGTTATGGGAAGGTTCCGTCAACGAATAATTATTAAATACAAAGACAATGCAAGGACGCGCGAATTTCTTTCCGCGTTGCTTACCGAAGGATTAAAGACGTCACCGAAGGGTGTTCGCGTTGAGCTTGACGTTAACCCTGCATTGATTTAGATATTGGAGTGATTTTATGGCAATTTTAAACATTATCAAGGAAGGCGATCCCGTACTTCGTAAAAAATGCAGACCTGTTGAAGAGATCACGCCCAGAATTTTACAGTTGCTTGACGATATGCACGATACTCTCGAAAAGGCGCAAGGCGTCGGTCTTGCCGCGCCGCAGGTGGGCGTTTTGAGAAGAATCGTTATCGTTGAGATAGAAGACAAAAAATACGAGATGATAAATCCCGAAATTATCGAAACCAAGGGCAAGCAGGAGGAGATTGAGGCATGTCTTTCGGTTCCCGAAAAATTCGGTCTTGTTAAGCGTCCGCAATGGGTAAAGGTCCGTGCTACCGACAGAAACGGCAAGGTTTATGAGGTTTCGGGCAACGGACTTATGGCAAGATGCTTTTGCCACGAGCTTGACCATCTGGACGGCACGCTTTATATTGATAAGGCGATTGAAATGTACGATGCAGACGATATTGAGGATGCGGAATGAAGATAGTTTTTATGGGCACACCCGATTTTGCGGTTGCTTCGCTTGAGGCGATTTTTGAATCGGGACATGAAATAGCATTGGTAGTTACACAACCCGACCGTCCCAAGGGACGCGGTTATACTCTTACACCGTCACCCGTTAAGCAGTATGCGCTTGATAAGGGCATTGAGGTTATCGCACCCGAAAGCTTAAAGGATGAATCGGTTCTTGAAAAATTGAGAAGCACCGATGCAGATATTTTTCTCGTTACCGCATACGGCAGAATTTTGAAGAAAGAAATTCTTGATATGCCGAAGATTGGTTGCTTTAACGTACACGCATCACTTCTTCCCTATTGGAGAGGTGCGGCGCCTATCAACCGTGCGATAATGAGCGGTGATACGCTCGGCGGTGTTACATTGCAGTTTATGGCAGAGGGCGTTGATACGGGCGATATTGCGCTTATGAAGGAGCTTGTAATCGAGGATTCCTGGTGCGCAGGTGATTATCACGATGCTTTGATGGCATTAAGCAAGGAAGCGGTAAGCGAATTTCTTGTGCTTGCAAGCAAAAACGAGATTCCCCGACGTGCGCAAGAGCATGAGAAGGCAACGCATGCGGCAAAGATCGGCAACGACGACGCGTACCTCACCTTTAACGAAAGCGCATGCGACGTCAGAAACAGAATCAGAGGCTTATCGCCGTTTCCGGGTGCATTTTTCTTCCTTAACGGAAAGAGAATCAAGGTCAGAAGCGCAGAGCTTGGCAACGGTAACGGTGCCGTCGGAACTGTTATTTCGACCGATAACGGCGGAATTGAAATTGCCTGTAAGGAAGGCAGTGTAATTCTTACCTGCATATGTCCCGAGGGCAAGGGCGTTTGCGACTGCGCAAGCTATTTGCGCGGAAATAAGATCGAAATCGGAACTATGGTAAATGAGTGATAAAGCGAGATTGGCGGCATTTAATGCGGTAAAACGCATTAATAACGGCGCATTTTCGAATTTAATATCGGTCGGAAACGATATCGACGGACTTGACCGCGCGTTTGCCGAAAGCATTGCAATGGGCACGCTTGAGCGAAAGATAACGCTTGAATTTGTTCTTGCAGACTCGATTCGCGAAAACACCAAGAACGATATCAAGCTTCTGCTTATGACGGGTGTTTATCAAATCCTTTATATGGACAGAGTACCCGACAGTGCCGCTTGTGATGAAACGGTGACGATTGCAAAGGCCATTTTCGGTAACAAGACCGCCGGCTTTGTTAATGCGGTTTTGCGTAATATTTGCCGAAACAAAGAAGATATTTACAAAAATATAGAAAATGCAAAAGGGCATATTAAGTATTCGGTAAACGAAGAACTTTTCGAGCTTTTATCTAGTCAGTACCCTGATTGCTACGGTGAGATTTTTAATGCGTTTTTCGGCAAATTGCCGCTGTTTTTAAGGGTTAACACGCTTACAAGCAACGCTTTGCAGGTTGCTCAAAAGGTTGACGGCGAGGTTTTGGACGACACAACTGTTGTGTGCAAAAATTCGTCGATTGGCTTGAGTTTGATCGAAAGCGGAGAGTTTTACGTACAAGGTCTTGCGTCGCAAGCTGCAGTAAAATGGCTCGACGCTCAAAGCGGACACACGGTTATCGACGTTTGTGCTTGCCCCGGCGGAAAAACGCTCGGTGCGGCTATTGATATGCAAAACAAAGGTTGTATATATTCATTCGATCTGCACGCGAACAAGCTCCCGCTTATTCAAAAAAGTGCATCGATTCTCGGCATTGACATTATTCATACCGAAAAGCACGACGCGAAGATTGCAAAGGATAATTTGATCGGCAAAGCCGACAGAGTAATTTGTGACGTCCCCTGCAGCGGTACGGGTGTGATGGGCAGTAAGCCCGAAATTAAATATAAATCGCCAAGTGATTTTTCAGGGCTTTACGCCACGCAAAGAGCGATTATCCATTCGGCATCGAAATATCTTAAAGCTGACGGTGTGATGATTTATTCCACCTGCTCGATAAACAAGCTTGAGAATGAACAGGTCGTTAGCGAATTTATTAATCAAAATCCTAACTTCAAGTTAATTGAGGATAAAACTATCCTTCCCTTTTCAGATGAAAAAGAAGGATTTTATATGGCAAAGATTATACGGGAGTATTAAATTATGGCGTTTGATCTGCTTTCAATGTTTCCCGAAGAGTTAAGCGCCTTGTGCGTCGATCTGGGACAGCCGAAATACAGAGGAAAACAGATTTTTGAAGGACTTTACAAGGGTGTACGTGATATTAACGAGTTTTCATCACTGCCGAAGTCATTCAGAGAAAAGCTTATAGAATCAGCTTTTATACCCACCGCAAAGATCAGAAGAAAGCTTGTTTCTTCCATCGACGGCACGGTAAAATATCTTTACGAGCTGCACGACGGCGAAACGGTTGAAAGCGTTTTTATGCGTTATCATCACGGCAACACAATGTGCATTTCGACTCAAGTCGGATGCCGTATGGGTTGTGCCTTTTGTGCAAGCACCAAGGCAGGTCTGGTTCGGTCGCTTGCACCCTCGGAAATGCTTTTGCAGATTCTTGAGGCAGAGCGTGACCTTGGTGAGCGCGTTTCCAACATAGTGCTTATGGGTATGGGTGAGCCGCTTGATAACTACGACAACGTTATGAAGTTTTTGCGGTTGGTCAACCACGAAAGCGGCTTAAATATAGGGCTTCGACATATTTCACTTTCGACCTGCGGACTTGTTGATAAGATCGACCGTCTTGCAGACGAGGGGTTGCCCGTTACGCTTTCGATTTCGCTCCATGCACCAAACGACGCTATACGCAAACAGACGATGCCGATTGCAAACAAATGGTCTATAAAAGAGCTTTTGGACGCTTGCAGGAGATATATTGACAAGACGGGCAGACGCATTTCGTTTGAATACGCGCTTATTGACGGCGTAAACGATTCAAAGGAGCACGCAAACGAGCTTGGACGGCTTCTTTCGGGAATGCTTTGCCACGTTAATCTCATTCCGGTTAATCCGATTAAGGAAAAAAACTTTAAAAGAAGCGAAAAAAATACTATAAAGGTATTTACAGAGACGGTTGAAACATATAAAATAAATGCAACGGTGCGCCGCAGATTGGGCTCTGACATTAACGCTTCGTGCGGTCAGCTGCGTGCCGAGGAAAACGAAAAGAAATAAAAAAGGAGGAGAAGCGGCTTTGAAATACGGTGCTAAAACCGACGTCGGTATGAAAAGAAAGAATAATCAGGACAGCTTTGCCGTCTTCTCTAAAAGCGGTTATTTCTGTGCTGTCGTTTGTGACGGTATGGGCGGTGCAAAGGGCGGAAATATTGCAAGCGGTTTAGCCGTTAAGCACTTTGCGACCGTTATTAAAAAAGCGTTTTCTACAAAAAGTGCAGACGATTTTTCCGAGCAGGATATAAAGATACTGCTTAAAGAAGCGCTGGATGCCGCAAATGATGCGGTTTACAGAAAATCTCTGACCGAGCCCGAATATGAGGGAATGGGCACAACGCTTGTTGCGGTTTTGGTTTGCCTTTGCGGTACTTTTGCATTAAACGTTGGTGACAGTCGTATTTACAGACAAACTGACAGCGTTATTCAGCAGGTATCAAAGGACCATTCGTTTGTTCAGTATCTTATAGAAAAAGGCGAAATTACCCCGGAGGAAGCGGCAACGCATCCTAACAAGAACATAATTTTAAGAGCGTTGGGTGTTAACGAGCACGTTGAGGGTGATTATTACAGAATCGATAATTACCACAGAATTTTACTTTGCACCGACGGGTTAACAAACCACGTTTCAAACGAGCGCATCGGCGAGATAATGATGGGTGCTTACACTTCAAAGAGACCTTCTTATAAATCGCGCACCGATATGCTCATTGCCGAGGCAAATGCAAACGGCGGACTTGATAATATTACTGCAGTGCTTTTCTGCGGTGAAAAATAAAAAGCTTACGAATTAAAACAAATCGTAGTTAGCGCACGAAAGGAAAACCTACTATGAATAGATACGAAGGATTTGTAGGAAAAGTTCTTGACGGCAGATATAAAATACTTGAATTGGTCGGTATGGGCGGAATGGCTTGTGTTCTCAAGGCGCAAGACCTTGTTATGAACCGTATTGTTGCTATTAAGATTCTTAATGACGAATATAACGGTAACCAACAAGCCGAAGCAAGATTTATCGACGAATCAAAGGCCGTTGCGATGCTTTCCAACAAAAACATCGTAAACGTATTTGACGTTGCGATATATCCCGATATTAAATATATCGTTATGGAGTACCTCGACGGCATTACCTTGCGCGAATATCTTGACAACAAGGGCGCTATTTCGTGGAAAGAAGCTTGTATTTACATTCTTCAAATCCTGCGCGCGCTTGAGCATGCACACAGCAAGGGTATTATTCACAGAGATATTAAGCCCCAAAACGTAATGCTAATGAAAAACGGTGACATTAAGGTTACCGATTTCGGCATTGCAAAGCTTCCTAATTCGGTTTCGGACAACAAGGACGAAAAGGCAATCGGTACGGTTTACTATATCTCCCCCGAGCAGGCATGCGGTAAGGAAACCGATTATTATTCCGACCTTTATTCTGTCGGCGTTATGTTTTATGAAGCAGTAACGGGTACACTTCCCTTTACTGCCGAAACTCCTATGGAGGTTGCGATGATGCAGGTCAATGACGATCCTGTACATCCGAGAGATATCGTTCTTGACGTGCCTGTCGGTGTTTCGCAAATCATCCTCAAAGCGATGGAAAAGTCACCCTCTGACAGATTCCAATCGGCTCACACCATGGCAAAGGCGATCGAATGGGTACTTCGTAATCCCGACGTTATTTTTGCCATGAACCCCAATGCCGCTGAAGAGGGTACAGGAAAAAGCAGTATCGTTTCGATCGATATGATCTCCACCGCAGAAATTGAGCCCTACGGCGACGATGAAATTGCCGATTCGCTTGGCAATAAGGCAAACGGAAAGCAGAGCACTAACGGTGTTAGCGGCAAAAAGGCATCGCCCAACGCAAAAGGTAAAACTGCACAAAAGAAGAAAAAGAAGAGAAAGAAGATAAGCCGCTCGATGTTCCCGATAATCGCAGGTGTGGCAATTCCCTTCTTTATCGTTACACTAATTCTTGCTATAATGCTTGTTACCCCTGTGCTTGAGAGCATTTTCTCGCAAGACGATGACAGTATTGAAATCACATACCCCGACCTTACGGGTAAGCTTTATACCGATTCGCTTGCGAATGACCTTCGCAACGGAAAATACGGTGCAAAATTTGTTGTTGATGAAATCATTTTCGACAGCCGCGACGATATTGAAAACAATATGATTATCGCGACAGAGCCTGCAGGCGGACACGTCAGTAAGATCGGCTCCGGCGGTCAGCTTAAATTCTCGTCGATAACCGTTAACCGTTCTAAAAAGGTTATCATTCCCAACGTTATGGGTATGCCCAAGACCTCGGTTACCATGCTTTTGAAGAATCTTGAGCTTTCATACGTTTTTGAAGAAGTTACGGACAACGAAAACCCCTACTTCCATAACGGTCAGGTTATCGGCACGTTCCCTCCCGAGGGTAGCGAAACGAAGGTCGGTGACACAATTACGGTTTACGTTTGCTCGAAGTCTAATTCGACAAATACAGCAAAGCTTCCCGATATGATTGGTATGACCGAGCTTGACGCTATTCGATTTGCAAAAACCTATGCAGGATATGAGGTTGCGATTGAATATCTTGAAGTGCTCGACGGAAACAACACCGTTTTAAGCCAGAGCATTGAAGCAGGAACAGTCAGCCCCAAGGGAACTATAGTTACCGTTACCATCGGTATTCCTCCCACAGGATTGCCCAATTTTGTAGGTTACACCCCTGAAGAAGCACAGGCAATGCTTATTGCGGCGGCACCCGACAAACAGATCCAGCTATATACACGTTATTTCACCGCAAATATCGCTAACAAAGAGTATATTGATGCGGCACGTGAACAATACGGCGATAATCTGATAATGTTTATCGACACCTTGTTGCGACTCGGATGCACAAACACGCAGGTTTATGATGGAACGAGCACGGTATTTTACCAGAGCGTTCCTGCAGATACCCCTATCACAGCCGAGCTTATCGGAATCGATTTGATCGTTATTCAGTATTCGACCGACGTTGTCGGACCCGACGTTTCGGACGATTCGTTTGAAAACAGCAACGTTGTTGACGAAAGCAGCTCTGAGGGTGGTTTTTGGGGTTAATGGAAAAAGAAGGATTGATACTTTCGGGCGTTAACGGTCTTTATACCGTTGAATCCGAAAACCAAACGTTTTATTGCCGTTCCGGCACAAGAGTGCGCAAAAACGACGGTAAAATACTTGCGGGCGACAGAGTTCTGTTCCGCGATAACGGCGACGGGCAGGGATTTATTACTTCCCTGCTCCCGAGAAAAAACTTTTTGGTACGGCCGCCTGTTGCGAATATCGATTTGCTTTGTATGGTGGTTGCTCCAAAGGACCCTGCGCCATACCTTTACAATATCGATCTGCTTACAGTTCTTGCAGAAAAAAACGGTATTGAATGTGCGATCATTATTTCAAAAAGCGACCTTGCCGACTGTACGGAAATCAGCGAAATTTACGGCAAAACAGATTATTCTGTCGTAAAAACCTGCTCAAAAACCAACGAGGGTATTGAAGAGGTCAGGAATCTTCTCAAGGGTAAGATTTGTGTTTTATGCGGTGCTTCGGGAGTTGGTAAATCAACGCTTATCAACGCACTTTATCCGTTCCTTGAATTGGAAACCGGTGAGCTTTCCGAAAAGATTGCACGCGGAAAGAACACAACACGCACGACCGAGCTTTTCCCTTTAGGCGACGGCACTTATCTTGCAGATACACCCGGCTTTACCGCAGTAAATACCGAGCTGTATTGCGAGATTGATCACAAAGAATTGCATAACCTTTTCCCTGAATTTTCCGAATTTGACGGCGGATGCAGATATGCAGACTGCACTCATACAAAGGAAACCGAATGCGGCATTGCAGATGCGGTTTGTGACGGAAAAATTTCAAATTCAAGACACGAAAGCTTTAAAAAATTATACTACGAGCTGAAAAGCATCGATAGGTATAAGTGATTTTGGAGGATATTATGTTCATAGGATTTTATTCTATTGCAAACACTGTAACGTTGTTTGGTCTGATATCATCGGTTACCGCTTGCTTCCTTGCGGCAAACGGTAATATTAAATTCGCAATTTATATGTTATTCCTTGCCTGTCTTTGCGATACGTTTGACGGCAAAATCGCCCGTTCTAAACCTAATCGAACGGCTCACGAAAAGTTTTACGGTGTTCAGCTTGACAGTCTTTGCGACACGGTAAGCTTCGGTGTTACGCCTTGCGTGATCGCCTTTAACTTCGGTTTTGACGGTTGGTTTGACGTTCTCGTTTACTGCTTCTTTATCGCTTGCGGTACTATTCGTCTTGCATATTTCAACACATTGTCCTTCAAGAATCAGGGCAAGCCGATGGATACCTTCCGCGGTGTTCCTATCCCGATGTCAACCGTAGTTATAAGCACACTGTTCGTTCTTACAACGCTTATTCCCGCGTCAGTTACAGTTTGGATATTCAGAGTCGCTCTTATCGCACTTGCTTTGGGATTTGTTTTGAACATAAAGGTTAAGAAGCCCGATATGAAGTCCGGCGCAATTTTCCTTGGTATTCAGATTCTGCTCTTATTGATCCTCCTTATTGCAGGCGACTGCCAGGCACCTATCGTTTAATAAACAATTAAGAGTCGGCAACCGCCGACTCTTTGATTTTCGTGTATAATTGCATAAAAAAGCTCCGAACATTTCGGAGCTTTAATTTTATTCAAAATCTACAAACAACAAGGGGTTAACGATTTCGCCGTCAACGTGAACCTCAAAGTGGAGGTGAGGACCGGTTGAATTACCGGTGCTGCCTATCTTACCAACCTCATCGCCTGCCTTAACAACGTCACCGGCCTTAACGCTTAACTTTGTGAAGTGTGCGTAAAGAGTCTGGATACCGTTGCCGTGGTCAATGATAACGCAGTTACCGTATCCGCCGTACCAATCAGCTCTAACAACAACACCGTCGGCTGCCGCAAATGCAGGATCGCCTTTACAAGCGCCTTCCTTTGCGATAATATCGATACCGTTGTGGGTTCTGCCCCATCTGGGACCAACGTAGGAAGTAATTCTTCCGTCGTAGGGCTTTTGGAAGGTACCGAGAGATGCAACAGTTTTTCCGTTTGAACGGGTGCCGACTTGAACAACTTCAGCGGTAGGAGCCGTGATAACGTCGAGAGAAACGATTTCTGCTTCGGACTTAACGCCATCAATAGAAACAACACGATAGGTCTGCTTACCTTCGCCGTTATATCCTTTAGAAACAACGTTCTTCGCGCCATCTCTGAGTGCATCGGTATAAACTGTTTTAGATTCGTATTCAAGAGTAACCGTTTCGGTATAGGTTTCAACCGAGCAAACCGAAAGGGTTACAGGAAGAACGACGCCGTTAAAATCGTTAACGAAATTGGAAACGTAGGTTGAATTCTTTTTACCGAGAAGAGTTGCAAGACCTTCAGAATCGGTATATGCTTCCTCGGGATATTCGCCGTAAACAAGTTCAACCTTATTGTTGAAATAAACCTCTTCGGCAGAAGAAATGCCGAGAGAAGAAAGACGAATCGAAAGAATTTCGTTTATAGCGGTATTTGCATCATACTCCGAGTTAACCGCCGCTACGAAGCAGCCGTCAACATAAACACCGTTACCGAAAAGCTTGCCATCCTTGGAAACGACATTTTCTTCGGAAACGATTTCGTCTGAAACAGATTCCTCGGAAGAAATAACCTCTTCGGAAATATCATCACTGCTGTTGCCTGCAAAAGCAAACACAGAGCAAAGCGCCAATGCGAAGACCAAAACGGAAACTAACATTATTCGGTTTTGCTTAAGGAACTTAACAATTCCGGATAAGTGCGCCAATGGAATAGTCCTCCGATTAAACTTTTTCGGGTTCGGTTCTTATAGGCAACAATCGCCATATAAACCCAATTATGGAACCATTATATATCAAAAATATCCTTTTGTCAAGCAATATTTTTCTAAAAGCTATTGAAAAACCAAGGTTTTGGTTGTATAATTGGCTTGTTAATTTATAATTATTTCTTTAAATGAAAGGATTTATTCAAAATGCAGATTTCCCGTACACTCACAACCACACCGAAAGCAAAGCCCGAGGGCGCTTTGGGATTCGGCAAGATATTTACCGACCATATGTTTATTATGGACTATTCGACCGAAAAGGGCTGGCACGATGCAAGAATAGTTCCCTTTGGCGAAATTTCGCTTTCTCCTGCTTCTATGGTCTTCCACTACGGTCAGGAAATGTTCGAGGGTATGAAGGCATACCGCGCAAATGATGGCAGAGTTTTGCTTTTCCGTCCCGAAAAGAACATTGAAAGAATGAACAACACCAACGTTAGAATGTGCATTCCCGAGGTTAATCCCGACGACGTGCTTCAAGCGATTGAGGAATTGGTTCTTGTTGATCAGGATTGGATTCCTACCAACCCCGGCACCTCGCTTTATATCCGTCCCTTTATCATCGCTACCGACCCCTTCCTCGGCGTTCACCCCTCGCATACCTATAAATTTATGATAATCCTCTCCCCTGTCGGCGCATATTACGCAAGCGGTCTTGCACCCGTTAAGATTTGCGTTGAAGACGAATACGTTCGTGCTGTTAAGGGCGGTACAGGTTACGCTAAGGTTGGCGGTAACTATGCGGCATCGCTTAAGGGTCAGGAAAAGGCAGAACAGCTTGGTTACGCTCAGGTTCTTTGGCTCGACGGTATTGAACATAAGTATATCGACGAAGTAGGCGCAATGAACGTATTCTTTATCATCGGCGACACAGTTGTTACTCCCAAGCTCGAGGGCAATATTCTTCCCGGTGTTACCAGAGATTCGGTTATTACCTACCTTACCGCAAAGGGATATAAGGTTGAGGAACGCAGAATTTCTATCGACGAGGTTTATGAAGCAGGACTTAAGGGCGAATTGAAGGAAATGTTCGGTACCGGTACTGCAGCAGTAATTTCTCCCGTTGGTCTTCTCGATTGGAACGGCAAAAAGCTCGTTATCAACAACAACGAAATCGGCGCTGTTTCGCAAATGCTTTACGATGAAATTACCGGCATTCAGTTCGGTGAAAAGAAAGATGAGTTTGGATGGAGTCACGAAATAAAGAGATAAATCAAGAAAACACCCAAGCAACAGAAAATGCAGAAGTAACTATTAATACCGACGAAGCTTTGGAAAACTGCGAAGCGATTTTAACCGATGAGGAAAAACCGAAAAAGCGTTCACGCAATCCGATAAAGCGTATGCGTGAGGGCGGTATGTTCACACTCGGCTTTAAAATTACGGGATGGTCGTTTTTAGGTTCCTTGGCGATTTATATTCTTTCGAGATTTATTCCCGAATTTGCCGAGATCTGGACTAAATATCCCGCACATTGGATGCGTTTTATTCTCGCAAAGGCAACGGGATGGTTTCCCTTTTCGCTTGCCGAATGTGTTATTGTTTCGCTTCCGATCATTGCGCTTTCGTATATTGTTGCATCAACCGTTTCATCGCGCAGAGATAACAGCGACCGCAATTTTTACCGTTGGCTTCGACCCATGGTTTGCATCATTATGGTCGTGTTGACTTTGTTTTTTGCAGCATTCGGTCCTGCTTACAGCAGAAGAAAGCTTGCAACCAACCTCGACCTTGAACAGAAAGCGGTTTCGGCAGAAGAGCTTTACACAACGTCGGTTAAGGTTTCGAGCGAGCTCAAGGGTTTGGTCACAAAGGTGAAATTCGACCTTTCCGGCGCTTCGATAATGCCTTATGATTACGAAACGCTTGTCGAAAAGATGAACGTTGCATTTGACAAGTATGCCGAAAGTGTTGATTATATCTCTCACTTTGATTCAACGCCAAAGGCGGTTGCGCTTTCAGAAGCGATGACCTACACGCACATTTCGGGTGTTTACACCTTTATGACTGGTGAATCAAACGTCAACACAAACTATCCCGATTATTTAATCCCCTACACAATGGCGCACGAAATGTCTCATCAACGCGGCATTGCACGTGAGGACGAAGCAAATTTCGTTGCTTTCCTGGTGTGCATCGGCAGTGACGACGATTATATCCGTTACAGCGCGTATGCGAATATGGCAAATTACCTTAACTCGGCGCTTAACCGTGCGGATAAAGAGCTTTACAAGCAATATTACGTTAATTATCTGCCCGTTGAGGTGCAAAAGGAATTTGTTGCATATTCAAAATTCTTCGACAAATACCGTGAAAGCACAGCAAGTAACGTAACGGGAGCTGTTAACAACGCGTTTCTGCAATCTCAGGGACAGCAAGCCGGTACGAAAAGCTACGGCTTGGTAGTTGATCTTGCAGTTGCTTATTATAAAGATTAGCAAAGAAACACTTGAACATTCCGTATAAGCTTAATCTCCAAAATGTATTGCATAAAAACAGCCGCTCGCATGAGCGGCTGTCTTTTTATGGTTGCGTTAAAGATTTCAAAAAGTCCCTTAGTCTTGCCGTTAATATATTCTCGTCACAACATTCTCTCCTGATTCGGACAAACTGAATGAGTTGTTGAACCATCCTAAAAACAAGGTGATTTTTGACAAAGAAAAAGACTTATCGCAAGGTACTTCCAGCAGCATGGTGCCTTCGGTATTAAACGATAAGCCTTTTTACGATGATAGTATATACCAATAATCCTCTTCTGTCAAGAAAGACATTTTCGACACCCAAAACCAAGCGCGCAGACGAGGAAAACACCTTGACGTAGAATCTCGTTTCGCCGTTGCAGATGCGATTTTGAAATACGCGAATACCTTAATGCGGAACACAAGCGCAAGTACGAAAACGCCATCAAGAATGAAAAAAACAAAACCGAGTTTTTGTGGCGCAATTTGCTTCTCAAAAGCCATTGCTAATACTCCACATTCTCCTCGGTTCAATAAAACTATACCACAATAATCCTCTTCTGTCAAGAAAAACATTCCCGACACCCAAAACCAAGCAAAAAACCGTTGTGGCGCAATAAAAAACGAGCACTTTCAAGGTGTTTCCTCAAAAATGCCCGTTGGAGCTGGTGGAGGGATTCGGACCCTCGGCCTATTGATTACGAATCAATTGCGCTACCCCTGCGCCACACCAGCATAGCACCCACTTTTGCAGGCGCGAAATTGATTATATCATCAATTTTCATAAAAGTCAATATATTTTCTTTTGTTATAAATAAAAAGGGCTGCGTACTTGCAACCCTTAATTTTTTTATTCGCCGCAATCGGCAAGGCATCTTACAAAGCAAGCGGTTCCGGTTATTAACAAGGAAAACGATATCAAAAGCAAGCCCGTGAGTATTGCGCTCGCAACGCTTCCTGCGGTAACGCCAACTGCTAATAAGATGACCGACAAAAGGATTGAACCTAAAATGCCTGCAATCACAACCGACAAAATACTGCACTTGCAACTGCAACCGTCATAGCCCTTGGCAATAGCCGCCGCAACGGTGATTACCGCAAGATAAACCACCGCGATACCCAAAACCACCCAAAGGAAAACGGGTAAAATAGTGATTATTCCGGTAATCTGCAAAAATGCGGCAACGACACCGATGATGGCGCTTGCAATGATTGCAATCAATGAGCAGTTACAACTGCATCTGCAATTAATACACGACATATTTTTCACCTCCAATGAAAGTATATGCGTGTTATTCGGTTTGCGAAAATAAAAAACCGCCTCTTACGAAGCGGTTTAATATCAATAAAATCTGCTTTTTGATTCAGAAACTTTTCTGACATAAAAGTCATTCGTGTTTTTGTTTTTCGTAAAGGTCAAAATTACAATTGCAATTGCCAATACAACCGTTGCACCCAAACCGCCCTCGGGACCGAATGCACCGCCGCTCCATATACCGCCGTTTTCGACTGTGTTGAATACCGACGTGTTAACGTTAATTCCGCTGACTCTGCAACCGAAAATGTTGCCTTGTGCAAAATTCCAGACCGAATGTATCGCACAGATACCCCAAATATTTACTCTTCTTAAGAAATACAAAGCCGCAAACACACCGAAAAGGAAAATGTTGAAAACAGCGATAATGCTTACACCGGGGTTTCCGAGGTGCATCGCCGCGAAAAGCGCCGAGCTTACAAACACCGCAACGGGAACATTTCCGCACGCGGCAGACGACACGAAAAAGAAACCGCGAAGTAATATTTCCTCGCTTGCACCTTGAATTATGAATCCAATCAAAAACAGCACAAAAGTGCCTATGGGGAGATTAGGGTTAACGCCGCCGAATACGAACTCGCCGCTTAAAAGGTCAATACCGTATACCACAGAGAAAAGAAGCGCGCCGATGCCAATACCTGCCAGATATTCAAGAGCCGCACCTTTAATGCGGAATCCGACGGTATAAAGACGTCTTTTTTCAATTCTTGTGCAATAAAATATTACAACAGCAATGGTGGCAACGGTAGTGCAAAGCGATATTGCAGTCATCCAATCAGGCAAATTGGCGGAAATGCGAGCCAACGCATCGCTGATTTTTTCGTTATATTCGTTGGTAGGCAGATTACTGCCCATAATTTCGATAATTTCCTTATCGCCAAGAACGTAAGTCATCATAGGCGCAGTCATGACCATATTGGTAAGGAAATTACCGATCATATAAACAAGCAGAAAGGTTATCGAAACCTTAAAAAAACTGCGTCGTCTGCAAACTGCTTGCGTTTCATCGATCAACGAATTAGGCCTGAAAAATTTATACACAAAAACAACTCCAAATAAATTTACTGTTCTTTTATTATACCACAAAAAAATTATATGTCAATCTTCGAACTAAAGCAAAAAAACTCTTGCAAAATGAAAAACTATGTGATATAATACTCCTTGCGCGATAACAATGCGCCAAATAATTGCCGGAATGATGGAATTGGCAGACGTGCTGGACACAAAATCCAGTGGTAGCGATACCGTGCGGGTTCGACCCCCGCTTCCGGCACCAGGAAAGAGCCCTAATTTGTCACTAGACAAATTAGGGCTCTGTTCAATGAAATAAATCCCTTGCGGTATTTGTGAAATAACGCTTCGCGTTGTGAAATAGCTGGCGCTATGAAATACGCTGCGGCGTATAAGGGATTTTTTTATTTCATATTGCGCAGCAATATATCATTCGATATGTTATAATATTTGTAGAGGTGATCAATGTGAAAGAAAATAAACTCATCGATTTATCTATGGATTTTGCCATTAAGATCATCAAACTCTGCGAAACGATCAAAGGACATTACTCTCTCGTCAATCAATTAGAGCGTTCTGCCACCTCAATTGGCGCAAATATCCACGAGGCAAATTATGCGCATGGTAAACCGGATTTTATCGCAAAATTACAGATTGCACTAAAAGAGTGCTATGAAACTGAATATTGGTTAGAATTGTTTGTGAAATCAGATATTCTGAATAGAGAAACAGCAATCGACCTTTATAACCAATGCGGAACGATTCGTCGTATCTTAATCGCCTCCATCAACACCGCAAAGGAGAAAAGTGATGTCAAAAGGTAAAGTATATCGTTCAAGTTATCCTGAGAATCCGCCGGAATGGTATTGGACCAGTGGTTTACATGACGCTTGTATTATAGGTACAGAATCATTTGAGTTTCCGTTCGATTATAATAAGTTTGTTGGTGAAAAGAACAAATTTAATCGCAATCTTATGACTTTGAAAATCAATTCAAAAGGCGCAATGTATGATAACACGGTAAAAGAAATCCGACTATTCAATTATAAAATCTTGACAGATGGTATTTCTTTAGACGGTAGAGATAAAGTTTGGTGGTTAGCAGACAGACTTGCTGACCACGGCAACTACTATACTTTAGAAATTGATTTACAAGATTTCGATTCCGATCCCGAAGAGCTTACATTCAAAATTAAATTTGAACGAGCCGAGGTTGACAGATAATAGGTACACTTTTGCTTACTCTTACCTCAATTCTGCTCCGTTTGTTTACTCTTTCGTACAAAAAGTCACCTTTGTTAAAACAAAGGTGACTTTTTTATCTTTTCCCTTCCCGATGGTATAATATCTTTAATCTTTTTCGTTTAGAGAACGGACATAATCAAGCAAAGCATTCTTTTCGTTCTTCGTTTCGCCTTTTATTACCGACTCAAGTAACGCGTTCAGCATTTCACCGATTTCTTTTCCCTTGATGCCAATATCGAACAAATCGTTTCCATTAACCGCAAGGTCTGAAAAAAACAACGGCGAATCGCTGTTTAATATTGACGTTGCAATGTTTTCGGCATCTTCGTTAAAAATTGCTTTTCTGTACTCGATTACAGTTTTTGCGTGTTCTCTGCCAAGAGAGGAGATGTAAAATTTAACCTTTATAAGGTCGGACGGAATGGGTTTTGAAGAAGCGAGGACGTCGCACACACCTTTTACTTTATTATCCGCGCGCAACAAGGCTAACGCTTCTTTATAAGATTCACCGAAAAGGCAATACAACCGCATTGCGCAATTATTCGGTAGCTTATGAATTGCTTTATAATCGCCGTTTATGGGAAGTATCGTGTTGAACACGTCGATATATTCATTAATTACCGCTTGTGCGTTTATGCCACAGATAAGCTTTTTCATTTCGGCATAAATTCGTTCGCTTGAAACGAATTTTAGGTTTTCGGCGAGTGCAAAAATTGCTTTTTGTGTATTATCTTCGATTTCAAAGCCAAGAACAGCGGAAAATCGCAGTGCGCGAAGTATTCTCAACGCATCTTCGGAAAACCTTTTATAGGGATCTCCGACCGTGCGTATGATTTTGTTGCGAATATCCTGATATCCCCAAAACGGGTCGATTATTCCGTCGTAGGGTGAATAGGCAATTGCGTTCATCGTAAAATCACGCCTTGCAAGGTCTTCGGTAATATCGCTTACAAAGCTTACCGAATCGGGATGACGCGAATCGGTATATCCCTTTTCCGAGCGATAGGTTGTTACCTCAAAAGGCGTATCATCGACTAAAACGGTAACGGTTCCGTGTTTTATCCCCGTATCGATAACATTAAAGAGCGAAAACACCTTTTTAGTTTCTTCGGGCTTTGCAGACGTTGTTATATCAAAATCATCCGCTACCCTTCCCATTAAGGAATCACGCACCGCGCCGCCGACCGCAAACGCTTCAAATCCGCAATTTCTTAACGAATCAATTATTAACTTTGCCTTTTCGGAAAGCTTTACAGTCATTTTTCCCTCGCAACGATTTATTGATCTTATAATAGCATAACTTTCAAATTTTTGCAATACACTCTAACGGGTGGTAAAATTGAAGAAGTTATTTTGTGCTTTGACGTTTATATTTTTCTTGAATTCTTGCAGTGTGTCCGTTTACAAAAGTGATGACGTTTATATTGAAAACACATTTTCGGTTACCGAAATTAAGCTTTTTGCGGAAGAAAGCAAATATCTATCATCGGAAGAAGAATCCGAAAATAATTTTATTAAAGCCATTTGGGTTTCGCAGTTTGATATGCATCCAATTTACCGCGACGGCAACAAGCAACGCGATGAAGCCGATTACCGTCAAAAGGTTGAATTGCTTACCGATAATCTTATCCGCGATGGGTTTAATACTATATTTTTACAGGTGCGTCCAAACGGCGACAGTATGTTTGAAAGTGAAATCTATCCAACTTCCAAATATATTGCAGGAAGCTACGGAGGTATTATTGAATACGATGCTATATCAATATTTCTTGAAATTGCAAGGTACAAAGAGGTATCGGTACATGCTTGGATAAACCCATTTCGGCTTTGCAGTGAAAGCGAATTGGTGAATTATGGCAAGGGCTTGCTTTTAAATTGGTACAGCGAGGGGCTTGGAAAAAGAATTGAGCTTGGAAACGACGGATTGCTTTATCTTGACCCGAGCTATGAAGAAGCAACTGAATTAATAGTTAACGGAGTGAAAGAAATACTTACCAAGTATGACTTTGACGGAATACACCTTGACGATTATTTTTACCCGACAGAATTTGAATTCGACGACGAGCGCGAATTTTTATTAAGCGGATATTCGGACATTGGCGATTTTCGACGCTCTAATATCGACAGAACGGTTACCGCATTATACGACGTTGTGCATACTTTTAAAGATAAGGTATTCGGCATCGCGCCTGCAGGAAACATTTATTCACTGAATAACGGATGGTGCGTCGATATTTACAAGTGGTTGGAAAGCGACGGTTTTGTTGACTATATCATGCCACAGCTTTATTTCGGTTTTTTGAATTCGACCTGCCCGTTTGAACAGGTATTAAACGATTGGAGTTCAGCCGTTAAAAACGGTAATATAAAGCTTTATATCGGTCTGTCTGCCGCGAAATGTGAGTTAGGCAGCAAGGGTGTTGAAGATACTTATGCAGGTACTTTCGGCAAATATGAATGGCGTGACAACAAGGACATTCTTAAAAGATCATTTGAAAGCATCGTTAACACAAATGCCGACGGGGTTTGTATTTTCTCTTATTCTTCATTTTACGACCCGATAAGCGGCTCGGGGAACGAATATACCGAAGCGGAACGAAGCGCATTTTGTTCGGCGATAAAAAATCGAGCGGTTATGACTCGGGTTCTAAAGGACAGTTATAAGAATGCGTTACCGACTGACAGGAATAAAGCAGAGAATGTTTTTACGTTCTCTGCTTTATTCTTGCCAAACATTGTATTTGTAGATGCAAAATTCAACTCACAGTTGTGAAACGTAACATTACCTCTATTGTATCAAACCTTGATTTGTGATATAATAAGTTCACACCGGTGATGATGAAAATATGGAGATCTTTATGGAACCAAAAATTGGAGAAAAGATTGCAAAATATAGAAAACTAAAAGGGTATACGCAAGAACAGCTCGGAGAATTAGTAGGCGTTTCGGGACAAGCTGTATCGAAATGGGAAAATGGCGGGGTTCCCGACACATATTTATTGCCGACCATTTCTAAGGTTTTGGGTGCGTCTATTGATGCCTTGTTCGGAGTAGAAAAGAAAATATCTGATTACTCTCAAGACGAAATCCTTGATGATTTGTTTAAGTTTTGCCTTCAAAAGACACACTGCCAAGATGAAGGAATAGATTTGTTCAAATTTTTGTTTGATACTATATGGACCGTACAAAGCGCATATTTCGGGAATGAACGCCGACCGCTATTAAAAGATGTTATTGACAAGAATCGAGGCAATCAGCAAATAACATCACAAATCATCAACGATGAAGGAACAACATATTTGTCGCTTGTAGAAAACTTTCCATTTTTTTGTGCTGTCAGTGATACTCCGGAAATATCAAAAAAATTATTGTCTGAAAAGAACTTTGGTCAATTCTTCTCATTACTTGCTTCGGAAGATGGAATGAAGGCAATTGTTTTCACGCAAAGTACAACCGAAACAGGTCAATATACGGCGGATATGATGGCTAAAAGAATCGGTATCACACTTGAAAGATTCCATGAAATTGAACCGTTACTTGTTAAATACGGTCTTTTGAATGAAGATAGCTTAACATTGGATGATAGCATAATCAAGGTGTATCATAAGTGGAGCAATCCCGAAATCCGTCCGCTATTGATGATGGCATATCAATTTATCAATGCAAGACAATGTTATTATGATTTCACTTGTAACAGAACCAAACCCTATTTTGAAAACGAATAAAAAGTACCGCCGAGAGCAATCAAACGTAACTCTCGGCGGTACTTTATTTTGTTATTGTTTTTTAGAATAGGTTTTTTGGATAAACTTTTCGGAGTTAACAATAAAACGCTCGTGGATACCTTCGCCGATAACGCCGCATTCGTCGTTTGCGACAACCTTAAAGACAAGTTTTCTGCCTTCCCTTTCGACAAGCTCGGCAGTTGCGCTGACCTGCATTCCTACGGGTGTTGCAGCGATATGCTTGACGTTAAGAAGTGTTCCTACGGTAGTTTCGGCTTCGTCAAGAACGCCCTTAAGCGCTTCACACGCCGCCTTTTCGATCAATGCGAGCATTGAAGGGGTTGCATAGACCGCAAGCGATCCACTTCCCACCGAATGCGCAGTGTTGTTTTCAGTTACGATATCTTTCACGGTCGCTTTGATATTATCCACTTTTACGCTTTCCTTTTCTTTTTAATTACAAACAATATTGCCGCAACAGCCGCGATGCCTGCCGCAATTGCACCGATTATCGCCCATACCATGCCACCGCTCGATTCGTTATCGGTTGTGGTATCGGATGCTGTATCGGATGCGGTATCGGACGCATCGTCGGGTGTAGCATCAGACGTATCATCGGTGTTGTCCGGCGAAGTGTTGGAGTCGTTGCTCGAGTTTTCCTCGCTACCCGAGTTATCCGAGGGTGTGTTTGATTCGTCATCCGAAACATCGGGATTGGAGGTTTCGGGATTCGATACATTGGGATCGGGATTAGGATCGGGATTGGGATCGGGATTGGGATCGGGATTGGGCTTGGGATCGGGATCGATCGGAGCGTTGGGATCCAACGCCTTGGTAAGCTGATTAAACAGATACTCGGCATTCGAAATAAATATGTTTTCCTGATTGATATAATTTTCCAATTCGGTTACATATTTTCTAACGTTTGAGCGTCTGGGATCGGATTTATCGCTTGTTTTCATGAATTCATACGCTTCATCGATAAGCTTTCTGTACACGGTTTCATCAAAAGAGAACACGCGGAATTCGGAAATACCACCGCTGTAATAGGTGTTCCAGTCGGGCATATACCAACGCTTAAGCTGAACGTATTTTACATATCTTGCATTTTGCGATTTATCAAGAGTAATAGTGTCGATTTGCTTTACTCGTTCTGCAGCGCC
>JAZOTA010000061.1:0-8203 GCA_045657425.1 Eubacteriales bacterium | reverse complement strand
TGGCAGAACACCGTTGACCTTTTCCGTACTCTTGATATTCCCGTTCGTACGCTTGAATGCTGCTCGGGTGACCTGGCAGACCTTAAGGTCAAATCGGTTGACGTTGAAGCGTGGTCGCCCAGACAGAAGAAGTATTTCGAGGTCGGTTCCTGCTCTAACCTTGGCGATGCACAGGCACGCAGACTTAAGATCCGTGTAGACGGTGAAAACGGTAAGTATCTTGCACACACTCTTAACAACACCGTTGTTGCACCTCCCAGAATGCTTATTGCTTTGATTGAAAACAATCTTAACGAAGACGGAAGCGTAAATATTCCCGAAGCGCTCAGACCTTATATGCTCGGCAAAACTGTTATTAAATAGGTGATAAATGGATATTACTGTAATCATCTGGATGTTTACACTCGGTGCGGCGATTGCGATGGCAATCATGTATTACAACATCCGTTTTTTGGGACGGCTTGTTCGTAAGCTTATCGAAATCGATGCAACCTCGCCCGAAAGTGCGCTTACGCTTGAGGAGATAGATATGAAGCTCTCCCCTGCTTTAAAGCACTCCTTAAGACCGGGTACGAATTTTTCGGAAACAGTGCTTCGCACCGAGGACGGAAGATATTATATCGCGCCCGACAGAGTAAGCATGGCAAAATCGAAGTACAGAGGCAAAGACGTTAACCTTGTGTTTATTTTGATTTCCTTTGTATTCCTTTTGATCTTTGCATACGTGCTTACGCTTATACTTCCCGATATTATTGAGGGTGCAAGCGGTCAGCTTTCAAACGCTTTTGACGGAGGAAAAGAATTATGAGCACACGTAAATCAAACCCTATACTTTTAATTCTTATCGCCGCAATCATTATGGTTGTTATTACCGTTACGGTAATTTATCTTTCGGGCGGAAGGTTTTTGACCCTTTCTAACGGCGCTAAATTCCTTGGCGAATGGGATAATGACCAACCTATTTCGGGTACAATTAAGTACCAAAACGATACCGAAGCAACGCTTGATTACTTCAACAGAACCATCAGCTATTCAAACGGTGACGTTTACGTTGGAGAAATCGTCGGCGGCTGCAGACACGGTCACGGTATTATGAGCTTTGCCGCTACCGGTGATATTTACGAGGGTTATTTCCAAAACGACGAAATTACCGGCACGGGTGTTTTTAAGTATTCAAACGGTGACGTTTACGAGGGTGGATTCCTCAATTCGCAAAAGCACGGACAGGGTGTTTTCACCTACGCAAACGGCAACAGCTATGAGGGCAATTATACAAACGACGTAAGAAGCGGTAAAGGCAAGTTCAAATGGTCATCGGGCGCTTCCTATGAGGGCGATTTTGCCAACGATCTTAAAAACGGTTACGGCATTATGACTTATGAAAGCGGCGACCGTTACGAAGGATTTTTCAAGAACGATAAGCGCGAGGGTGCAAAAGGCATTTATATGTGGAGCAACGGCGAGCGCTATAACGGCACCTTCCGCAACAACTATATGGACACTCGCGAAGTTGATTCCGAAGGAAACTTTATTTTAAACGAGAAGGGTGAATATGTTCACGGCGAAAAAGCCATTTATACCTTTGAAACAGGAAGAACCTATACGGGTTATTTTATCGAAGGTCAGGCTGTCGGCGTAAACATTACCGAAGGTAATTGATATGGCAAACTTTATATTTTCGGCGTTTGCTGATGAAATTGACGCTAATTTTGATAAGCAAATCGAAGGCCTTAAGGAATTAGGTATCGGTTTAATCGAGCTTCGCGGTGTAGATGGAAAAAGCTTTATTACCTTGACAGACGAAGAGGTTTACGCCGTTAAGGACAAGCTTCAAAAGAACAACATCGGCATTTCGGCACTTGGTACCCCTATCGGCAAGATCAACGTTGATGACGATTTTGAAGCGCACAAGCACTTGCTTTCACGCATTATGGATATCGGTGATATTCTTGGATGCAAGGTTTTGAGAATGTTCAGCTTTTATCCTGCCGACGGTATGAGCGATGAAGAATTCAAGAGGATTGCCTTTGAATATATTGGTGAACTTCTTGATATGGCAGATGAACGCGGATTTATTCTTTGCCACGAAAATGAAAAGGATATTTTCGGTTGCTCCCCCGAGCGCGAGCTTGAGCTTATGCAGTATTTCGGTGGACGTCTTAAGGCGGTTTTAGATCCCGGCAACTTTGCATTTTGCTTTGAAGACGCTTCGAAGGGCTATC
This sequence comes from Eubacteriales bacterium, assembly GCA_045657425.1. Taxonomy (GTDB): domain Bacteria; phylum Bacillota; class Clostridia; order Oscillospirales; family CAG-382; genus Coliplasma. The sequence goes on along the minus strand of JAZOTA010000061.1, from coordinate 5,981 downwards.
CCCTTTTGAAGGATTATATTCATTACTTCCACATTAAGGATGCGGACGAAAGCGGCGCTATCGTTCCTCCCGGCAAAGGTGTTGCCTGCCTTGAAGAAACACTCAAGGCGGTATCGATTGATAGAGAAAACGAAACCGTTATTCTTACTATGGAACCGCATTTAATGAACTTCACGGGACTTTCAAGTCTTTCCAAGCTTGACGACATTCATCACGTTTATTCCTTCGAAACTCCTTTCGAGGCATTTAAGGTAGCAACGGAAGCAGTTAGAGCGATGGTAGCAAAGCTTTGAAAAATACAATTATAAAATTTGCCGCGGCAGTCGACCGCGCAATAGTCAGCAAGCGCATCTCGCTGTTACTTTGCCTTTTGGCGGGTGCATTGGGTGCGCTTCCCTATTATTTTGAAGAACTTTTCATATTTACGTTCATTTCGTTATTTGCGATTTTTTATATTGCGATAAAGCAAAGAAACGAGTATGAAAGGTTTTTTGCGCCGTTTTTTTGGTACTTTATGGGCTTTTACAGTCCTTTATATCTGTTTTTGTCCGAAATGTATCCATATTCAAGATTTGGCTTTTCGGAAGATCAGGCGGTCTTTATTCTCATTTGCTCTTGCATCGCCATTCCTTTGCTTCACGCATCGGTAAGCGCAACCGTTTTTCTGCTTGCAAGGTTTTTCAAATCAAGCAAGCTCGATATAATCGGGTATGCATCGGTTTTTGTTATTAACGAATGGGTTTTATCCTTGGGCATGCTCGCCTTTCCTTGGAGCGGTATTGCAGTATCGATGACGGGATTTCTTCCCTATTTGCAAACAGCATCGCTTTTCGGAAAGTATTTTATTACGTTTCTTACCGTTGCGGCTTGCTTTGGGTTAGCGAAGGCGTCAATCGTCAAGAAAAGATTCTTTGCGCTGGTCGGTGCAATGATAATCGGTATTAATCTTATATTGGGAACTGCGCTTTGGATAATCCCTTGCGAAAAGAGCGAGCCAATTAAGGTTACCGCATTGCAAGGCAACGTTTTATCGAATGAAAAATGGGACAGCGCAAACAAGGGCTCAATTTTTGACATTTACGTCGGTATGACCGAGGATGCGGCAAAAAGCGGCTCGAAGATAATCGTTTTGCCCGAAACGGCGATTCCTACAGCATTTGTGCCTAACGGTGTACTTCATAAAGAGCTTGCTAATATCGCAAAAGAATATGACGTTACGATAATTTCGGGCGTACATTATTATGGGGACAAAAACAAATATAACGCAGTAATTGCAATTCTTCCCGACGGTACACTTTCGGATAGGTACGATAAACGTCACCTTGTTCCTTTCGGCGAATTTATTCCTTTTGCAGATTTCATTGGTGAGATGCTACCCTTTGTGGGTGAATTCAACGAGGGCACAAGCGACTTGACCGAGGGTGAAGAACCAATCGTTATCGAAACCGAATTCGGCGGTGTTGCGCCGTTGGTTTGCTTTGATTCGATATTCCCCGAATTTTCACGCGAGGCAGTCGATAACGGCGCCGAAATGATTGCAATCGTAACGAACGACAGTTGGTTTAACGACAGCGTTGGTATTTACACGCATTTAAGACACGCACAGCTTCGCGCGATTGAAAACAGACGTTACGTTATGCGTGCGGCAAACACAGGTGTTTCGGCATTTATCGACGAGCGAGGTAGAGTAATTACTTGTACCGAGCCGTTGACCAAGGATTCCGCTGAATGCGAAGTTTATGCAATCAAGTCAAACACGCTTTACACGATAATAGGCGACGTTTTTCTTTACGTTTCGTTTATCATTATTATTTACTTTGCTATTTACAGTATTTTTGATAAATTAAGGAGAATAAAAAATGGAAATTATTCAACTTCACAGCAATGAAATTTATGACGGTGCGACAACCGTTACCATGGAATTGATGATCCACCGCGTATCGCCCGAGCTTACCAAGGGCAGAAGACCTGCGATGGTCGTATTCCCCGGCGGCGGTTATCAGTTCACTTCCGACAGAGAAGCAGAACCGATTGCAAGCGCTTATTTTGCAGAGGGTTATAACACCTTTACGGTTAGATATATCACCGGTGACCGCGCAAAGGTTGCAAATCCGCTTCTTGATGCGGCTGCCGCTATTGCACACATAAGAATGAATGCCGAAAAGTATTGTGTTGACCCCGACAAGATTGCCGTTATAGGTTTTTCTGCAGGCGGACACCTTGCAGGATTTATTGCAACACAATGGCATCTCCCCTTCGTTTCTGAAAAATTGGGCATTGATAACGAATTGTGCAAACCCAACGCCGCAATACTTTCCTACCCCGTTGTTACACAAAACGTTCCTACTCACGAGGGCTCTTTTAACTACCTTTTAGGTTTTGAACGCGATGATGCTCTTAACCACATGGGCAACCTTGACGAAAACGTTGACGAGCGTACCTGTCCTTGCTTTATCTGGCACACCGCAAGCGACGAGGCTGTTCCCGTTGCTAACTCACTTGCGTTTGCAAGAGCACTTACCGATAAGCGTATCTCATGTGAAATGCACATCTTCCCCGATGGAAGACACGGACTTTCGCGTGCAACCGCCGAAACCGCACCCGATTGGGGCACAAAGGAATACACTATACCTTACATCGCAAGATGGATGGAATGGTCGATTAAATGGCTTGAAAAAACGCTTTTTGACGGTCAGTTAAAGATGACTATTTTTGAATAAGCTTTTTAACGCTTAAAAAACAATAATCAAACAAAAAAGCAGACGGTCTAACCGTCTGCTTTAATTTTTTTAGGGAATTAATACATTCCGCCGCCCATACCGCCTGCCATTGCTGCTGCATTAGCTGCTGCGGTTGCAGGATCTTCTTTTTTGTCTGCAACGAGTGCTTCGGTGGTAAGAACCATAGAAGCCACGCTTGCAGCGTTTTGAAGTGCGCTACGGGTAACCTTGGTAGGATCTACGATACCGCTGTCGATCATATCAACGAAGGTTTCGTTGTAAGCATCAAATCCGATACCCTTGGGTTCGCTCTTAACGCGTTGAACGATAACAGAGCCTTCAAAGCCTGCGTTTTCTGCGATTTGGCGAACGGGTTCTTCAAGAGCACGAAGAACGATCTTCACGCCGGTCTTTTTATCGCTTTCAACAGTATCGACGAGAGCCGCAACAGCGGGAATACAGTCGCAAAGTGCAACACCGCCGCCTGCAACGATGCCTTCTTCAACAGCCGCCTTGGTAGCGTTGAGAGCATCTTCGATTCTGAGCTTCTTTTCCTTCATTTCGGTTTCGGTAGCCGCACCAACCTTGATAACAGCTACGCCGCCCGAAAGCTTTGCAAGACGTTCGTGGAGCTTTTCCTTATCGAAATCGCTTGTGGAAACCTCGATAGAAGCCTTGATTTGAGCGATTCTGTTCTTGATTTCGCCTGCATCGCCTGCGCCGCCGACGATGATGGTATTTTCTTTATTGATCTTAACCTGACGTGCACGGCCGAGCTGAGCAACGGTTGCTTCCTTAAGTTCAAAGCCGAGCTCGGAGGAGATAACCTCACCGCCGGTAAGAATTGCGATATCCTTAAGCATATCCTTACGTCTGTCGCCAAAGCCGGGAGCCTTAACTGCAACGCAGGTAAAGGTGCCGCGGAGCTTGTTAACGATGAGGGTGGAAAGTGCTTCGCCTTCAACGTCTTCAGCGATGATAACGAGCTTCATGCCGTTTTGAACAACCTGTTCAAGAACGGGAAGGATTTCCTGAACGTTGGAGATCTTCTTATCGGTGATGAGAATGAATGCATCGTCGATAACAGCTTCCATTTTATCGGTATCGGTTACCATATAAGGAGTGATGTAACCGCGGTCGAACTGCATACCTTCAACGACTTCACAGCTTGTTTCTGCCGTCTTGCTTTCTTCAACGGTGATAACGCCGTCTGCGGTAACCTTTTCCATAGCGTCTGCGATAAGCTGACCGATAACCTCATCTGCAGAGGAAACCGCGCCTACGCGTGCGATATCTTCGGTACCGTTGACCTTTTTGGAAGAGTTCTTGAGCTCTTCAACTGCGGTGTCAACTGCTTTTGCGATACCCTTTTTGATCACCATAGGATTTGCGCCTGCGGCAACGTTCTTCATACCCTCACGGATGATAGCTTGAGCAAGAAGAGTTGCGGTAGTAGTACCGTCACCTGCCGCGTCATTAGTCTTGGTGGAAACTTCACGTACGAGAGAAGCGCCCATGTTTTCAAAAGCGTCATCAAGTTCGATTTCCTTTGCAATGGTAACGCCGTCATTGGTGATGAGAGGAGCGCCGAACTTTTTATCGAGAACAACGTTTCTGCCCTTGGGGCCAAGGGTGATTTTTACAGTATCGGCAAGTTTATCGATACCGCGAAGAAGGGCTTCGCGTGCTTCGATGCCGTTTTTAATATCTTTAGCCATTATAATATACCTCCAAATTTTACTCTACGATTGCCAAAATATCGCCTTGACGAACGATGATATATTCTTCGCCATCGAGCTTGATCTCGGTGCCGGAATATTTGCTTGTAATAACCTTATCGCCAACCTTAACGGTCATAACGACTTCGTTACCATCGACGATTCCGCCGGGGCCGACTTCGACAACTTCAGCGATTTGGGGCTTTTCTTTAGCGGCGCCCGTAAGAATGATGCCGCTTTTGGTGGTTTCTTCTGCTTCGACCATCTTTACAACAACGCGGTCGGAAAGGGGTTTAAGTTTCATAAATATTACCTCCGTTACGTTCAAATATTTAAGTAAATTATTATTAACGAGTTTCTTAAAACACCAAGAAAGTATTATATAACATATTTTTTAGAAATTCAAGTCTTTATTATTACTTTTTTGGTTTAAAAAACTGATACAGATTGCATTTAATCATTCCGTTGTAAAGAACGCGCTTTTTATCGCTTCTTCTTCCGAAATAGCGCTCGAACAGTTCATCCGACGTGATGATATACATCTGCCAATTCGGCACCTCGTTTGCAAACTGTTTGCCTATCGCCTTTGCCAAGTCACGCGCTTCGGTCAAATCTCCAAGGCGCTCGCCATACGGCGGATTTGTAATTATCGTACCGCGCGCATCTGAAATGGGGGATACAAATTTACGTGCGTCGGCGACCTTAAAATCGATATATCTGCCTACCCCTGCTTTTCTTGCATTATCGCGTGCAAGCTCGACTGCCGCAGGATCGATATCGCTTCCGAAAACTTTGGTTAACGGCTCACGAATCTCTGCCCTTGCCGACTCTCGTTCGTTTGTCCAAATCGTTTTTATCAGCAAAGGGAACTCTTCGGCAATGAATTTGCGGTTAAGACCTGGAGCGATATTACACGCTTGTGTAGCCGCTTCGATAGCGATGGTACCACTTCCGCAAAGCGGATCGCAAATAATAACGTTGTCACGCATACGCGAAAGCTTAACCATTGAAGCGGCAAGTGTTTCACGCAGAGGTGCAGCACCTGCAAGAGCCCGGTAACCCCTTTTGTGCAGTCCTGCGCCGGTTGTATCGATCATAAGCGTCGCTGTATCATTAAGTATAAAAAATTCGATTTGATATTTAACGCCCGTTTCGGGGAAAATGCGTATTTTATACTTATTCGAAAGCGCATCAACGACCGATTTTTTAATAATTTTCTGACAATCGGGAATAGAAAACAGCTTGCTTCTTATTGAGTGTCCTTTTACGGGAAAAGCATCATATTTACCGATGAAATCCGACCAAGGAAGCTTTTTTGTGCCCTCGAAAAGGTCATCAAAGGTATATGCCTTAAACGCGCCGAGCTTTATCAAAACTCGCTCTGCCGTGCGAAGGCGGATATTACATTTTGCGATCGCATCGGTCGGCGCTTCAAAGGTTACTCTGCCGTCAATTGTTTCTATTCTTTTATAGCCAAGGTTGTCTATTTCCTCGCCGAGCAAGCCCTCGAGACCAAACAGACAGGTTGCAACTAATTCCATTA
>JAZOTA010000060.1:0-6458 GCA_045657425.1 Eubacteriales bacterium | reverse complement strand
CTTCAGACCGCTATCGCGCTTGGCGCGGTTACCGCGGTGATTAAAGAAATCCCCACCGATTTTGACCACGTTATCGAAAAGATGATAGAGGCTCGTAAGGGCGGTAAGCGCAACTTTATTATTATAACCTGCGAGGGTATGGGTAAGGACTACGGCGAGGATCTCAGTCGTATGATCGAAAAGCGCAGCGGTATTGAAACCCGCTTTGCACGTCTTGCTCACATTCAGCGCGGCGGCGCACCCACGCTTCGTGACCGTGTGCTTGCAACTCAAATGGGCTGTGCGGCGGTTGAAAACCTCGTTGCAGGACAGATGAAGCAGGTTATGTGTTTGCGTGGCAATAATATCGTATCGATGGACATTTTCGATGCTCTTACCGTTGATAAGCTTATGAAGGGCAAGCTTAAGCTCGAGGAAGAGGAACGCATTCCTCCCAACAAGTTATATGAAATGAAGCGCATAGTTGCCGATAAACAGGCTTATAAGAAGTATCTTAACTATATTATCGACCACATAACGCTTTAAGTATAAACGCAAAAACGCTGTGCAATGGCACGGCGTTTTTTGATATTTGGGGCTTGAATTGCAATAATGTACAAAATGAATAAAAAAGAATTTACAAATTCATCACTGCGATATCGTCATTTTGATTGACACCCGACAATAATTGTGATATAATGTTTTGGATTATACAAACAAGGAAACGTTTGATGAAAGATAACAGAAAAGATAACAAAAAATTTAATAACGAACAGGCACAGGAAGGACTTTTTGTTGGTCGTAATGCCGTTATGGAGCTGCTTCGCAGCGGCAGAACCGTCGACCGTATCTATATCCGTAACGAGCAATCCGAAGGTGTGCTCGGCACGATTCGTGCACGCGCCATCGAAAGCCGTATTCCGTTGGTCGAAACCGATCAGCGCAAGCTCGACAAGCTTGCCGACGGTCTGGTACATCAGGGCGTTATCGCCGTTGCGGCGGAAACCGATTACTTAACGGTTGAGGAGCTTTTGGCAAATGCCGATAAAAAGGGTGAAAAGCCGTTTTTCCTTATCTGTGATTCGATAAACGACCCTCACAATCTCGGTGCGCTTATCCGAAGCGCCAACTGTGCAGGCGTCAACGGCGTTATCATTCCGAAAAGACGCGCTGTGGGTGTTAACGGAACGGTTGCGAAATCAAGCGCAGGCGCGGTTTTCGCAATGCCTATTGCAAGAGTGTCCAACCTTGCAAGCGCAGTAAAAACGCTTAAGGAAAACGGCGTTTGGATCTGGGCGGTCGAGGCAGGCGGAAGACCCTATTACGAGCAGGATTTTAACGGCTCGTGTGCGCTTATCCTCGGAAGCGAGGGAGAGGGTGTTTCCGATATACTCAAGAAGGAAAGCGATTTTATCGCAGGAATTCCGATGTACGGTACTGTGAACTCGCTTAACGTATCCAATGCCGGCGCAATAGTTATGTTTGAAGCCGCAAAGCAACGCAACTCCAAATAATTACCTAAAAAGCAGGTGAATAAAATGCCAGGTTCCAAGAACGGCAAGCAAAATTTGGATATACTTGAATTGCTCCGTCAGGCGGAGGAGAAAAACCACGCCGATATGAACGTTGGAGCGACAGAGCGCAAACCCGAATTGGACAAGACTATCGTTGCCGATTTGGAAAATACGCCTAAAAAGCGCACCAAGGTAACCAAGCGTATTAATGCCGAAACAGCCGAGCTTATAGATCAGTACAGCACCAAAAAAGAGAATAAATCGTTAAGCGATACTCAAAAGCTTAGAATGAAGCTTGCGGAGCAAAACGAAAGCTCCGAGCTTTTGGGTTATCTCGCCGAGGAAAAGCAACCCGCAAAGAGCGAGAGAGTTGACAAGCTTTACGAAATGATAAACGATGCGCGCACGCGCACGCTTTCGGATCTCGAGAAAAAACCGCCTGCAGGAATTAAATCTGCGCGCTTTTCCGACGAGCCGATTCCCGAAAAGCAGGAATATACCCAAGAGCAAATGTTCCCTCTCGGTGATACCATTCATTTTGATGACGACGTTAACGAAAACGAGGTTACCGGCTTCGATTCGGATTACGAGCAGCTGACCGAAAAGATCGAAAAACGTGAGATAGATTTTCAAAACGAAAACGACGGTCAGGTGCGTTTTGTTGCCGACGACGAAAAGCTTGAGGTTTTGGGCGAGGAAGAGCTTGACGAAACCGACATAAATCTTCGTCTTGCCTTTGAAATGATGGAAGACGAGGACGGCACGCTTAAAAAGATTGCAGAACGCAACCGTGAAAAGAGTAGGGCGGAAAAGGAAGGCCGCGACGGCGAAACCCGTGTGAAATACACCTCGCGCGAGCAGAATTCCGAAATCGCATCGCACTTCCGCAAGCGTATGCGCAAGTCGTTGATACGCATTATCATCGTAGGTATACTTGCACTCGGAATACTGTTTTTGGAAATTGCTTCAAAGGACAGCAGTGTGCACGGTGATTTTGCAAAGCAGGGAAGATACGGCATAATCTATATTCTTATCGACCTTCAGCTTTTGTTCTTTATTGCTATCGCAATGCTCGGCTCTATCCGTAACGGTTTGTCGGGAATTTTCAAATTGCGTTTGAATACCGACAGCTTGCTTGTCGTTTCGATCTTTTTCGCGGCGGCATATTCGTTGGTAACGCTTTTCGGAAACCCCTATGCGGCAGACCTTAAACTTTACAATCTTCCTGCGGCGTTTGCGGCATTCTGCGCCGCCGTTTCGGGATATATGTGTGCGAAAAAGGATTACCGTTGCTTCAGAATCGTTGCGTCGAAGCGCCCCAAGTATACCGCTTGCGAGCTTGTCGGCGGCACGAAGGAGGCAGACGAATTCTATAAATATCTGTTTGAAGACAGCGATATTTACACCGTAAAGCGCGCGCACTTTATCGACGGCTTTGTTGAAAGAACCGAAAAACGCACCAAGTTTGAAGACGTCCTTAACTTTATACTTCCGCTTATCTTTTTCGCAGGAGCGGCGCTTTTCATTGCCATGAGCGTGCTCGGAAGCGAAATTTACGATGCATATACCGCATTTTCGGTATTGCTCGCGGCAAGCGTTCCCGCAACCGCATTCTTTGTGTTTACCCTGCCTGCCGTTTCGGCAAACCGCGTGGGTGTGAAGCATTCGACCGCTTTTATCGGCAACGCGATTGCTGAGGAATATGCGACTGCATCGGTGCTTTCCTTTGCAGATACCGAGGTTTACCCTGCAAGTCTTGTTAAGATTACCAACATCCGTATGTACGGCGATTTCCGTATCGATGAGGTGCTCACCGATATGGCAAAGGTGTTTAAATACGTCGGCGGTCCGCTTTCAAAGGTGCTTTCCGCAACTCTTAGCGAGCAGGTCGAAAATCCGAATGCTATAAGGGTTATCGAGAGCGCAAACGACGGACTTTGCGTTGCGATGGACGGACATAACTATTTCCTCGGAAAGCGTTCTTATATGCGCCGTTATCGCTTTGAAACTCCTGTTGACGAGGGCGATGATTCCTATGACCGCAACGGCGGCTCGGTTATGTACGTTGTCGTTGACGAAAAGCTCGCCGCAAAGCTTTACATAAAGTACACTCTTAACCCCTTGTTCGATTCGCTCTTACGCGATATGTACAAGGCAGGATTGTGTCTTGGTGTGAAAACACTCGATCCCAACATCAACAACGAAATGATCTCTTCGCAGGTCAAGTTCAAAAAGTGTCCGATATCGGTGCTTCGCGGAACCGATCCCGAAGACGTTATGGGCGAGGTTGAAAATGCGACGAGCGGTATCGTTTGCAACTCGACGCTTCACAATTTCCTTAAGATGTTTTCGCTTTGCGATAAGGCGCGTCACGCTACCAAGAGCAATATCATCATCAGTGTTGTAAGCGTTGTACTGTCGTTTGCGGCGGTCGCATTTCTTTCGGTGACGGGGGCGATAGGCGCAATAACGTCGGTCCATGCGGTTGCATTCCAGCTGTTTTGGTTGCTTCCGATATGGTTGATATCGTTTTTGATGCTAAGAAAGTGAACAAATTGAAAAATTTGTCAATTTGCAATAAAAAAATAAAATTTCCTCTTGATTAATTTGACTTTTTGATATATAATGTATAGCATACATAAAATGTGTGTTAATATCTTACGGAGGAATTATAACAATGGCGAAATTTACATCTTCTCAAATCAGAAATATATGTCTTGTAGGTCACAGTGGCGACGGTAAAACGTCTTTCGCTGAAGCTATGCTTTATCTTGCGAAGGTTACCGACCGTTTAGGTAAGCCCTCGGAAGGTAACACAGTTTGCGACTTTGATCCCGAAGAAATTAAAAGAGGTTACTCTATATCCGCTGCTCTCGCAAGTCTTGAATGGAACGGCACGAAGATAAATATTCTTGATGCACCCGGTATGTTCGGCTTTGCAGGTGAATCGAAGGCGGCTGCTTTCATTGCGGCAAGTACCGTTATCGTTGTAGACGCAAAGAGCGGCTGTAAGGTTGGTACCGAGCTTGCGTGGGAATTCTCTGCCGGTAAGCCCAAGGCATTCTTTGTAAATAAGGTTGACGATGAAAACTCCAACTTTGAAGGTACCTTTGCCGGTCTTCGTGAACAGTTCGGCGCATCGGTATGTCCTCTCCTTATCCCCTTCAATGAAGGCAGCGGTCAGGTAGGATTTTACAACCTCATCACTGATGAAGTTTTCTATTGCGAAAAGAACGGCAACCGTGTTGAAACCACCGTTCCCGCAAGCTTTACCGATAAGATCGAAGAATATAAGCTCGCTCTTAACGAATCCTTGGCTATTACAAGCGAAGAGCTTATGGAAAAATTCCTTATGGAAGAGCCCTTCACCTCTGAAGAAAAGCTTCACGCACTTAATTCGGGTCTTCTCAGCGGCGATATTGCTCCCGTATTCTGTGGCTCTGCAACCGCTCTTTCGGGTATCCGCTTCTTCCTTGATACTGCTGCGGCTTCCTTTGTTTCTCCTCTTGAAGCGATGAAGGATGCAGATGAAAACGGCGAAACCAAGCTCTTTGTCTTCAAAACTCTTTCCGACAACTTCGGTAAGAAGGTATTCTTTAAGGTTATGAACGGTACCTTGACAAAGGACCAGGTTCTTAACAACATCTCCACCGGTCAGCAGGAAAAATTCGCAAAGATTTGTACCGCTATCGGTAAGAAGGAAATCGAATGCACCGAATTCGTTACCGGTGACATCGGTTATGCAGTAAAGCTTAACAACACTAACGTAAATAACACTCTCGTAGCAGGCGCATCGGGCGAGGAATTCAAAAAGATCGATTTCCCGACTCCCTACTACACCATGGCTATCAAGCCCCTCTCGAAGAACGACGAGGATAAGATTTCTTCCGGTATCACCAAGCTTCTCGAAGAAGATCCCACCCTTCGCTACTTCAACAATGCAGAAACCAAGCAAATGACCGTTTCCGGTATGGGCGATATCCACCTCGACGTTGTATGCGCTAAGCTCAAATCGAGATTTGGCACCGGCGTTGAGCTTATCGAGCCGAAGATTGCATACCGCGAAGCAATTAAGAAGACCGTTCAAGTAGAAGGTAAGCATAAGAAACAGTCCGGCGGTTCGGGTCAGTACGGTCACGTTAAGATCACCTTCGGTCCCGGTCAGGAAGACGGACTTACCTTTACTCAAAGCGTTGTCGGCGGTAACGTTCCGAAGAACTTCTATCCCGCAGTTGAAAAGGGACTTCAGGAAGCAATGCTCAAGGGCGTTCTTGCAGGATTCCCCATGGCAAACCTTGCCGCAGACCTCTTCGACGGTTCTTACCACCCCGTTGACTCTAACGAAATTTCCTTTAAGCTCGCTGCAAAGCTCGCATTTAAGGAAGGCCTTCCCAAGGCAAACCCCGTTATTCTTGAGCCTGTCGGATACCTCAAGTGCACCATCCCGACTTCCTACTCGGGTGATATTATGGGTGACGTAAGTAAGCGCCGCGGCAGAATTATGGGTATGAGCGAAAGCACACGTAAGGGCTACACCGTTATCGAAGCGGAAATTCCTTCTGCTGAAATGACCGTTTACGCTGTACAGCTCCGCGCTATGACTCAGGGTAGAGGTACTTATACGTTTGACTTCGTAAGATACGAAGAAGCTCCTGCTGAAGTTGCTCAAAAGGTTATCGCAGAAGCAAAGAAAGACGCTGAAGAATAATTAAAGCTTAAAAATGATCTTGCCGTTGCGTAGGACGTAACGGCAAGATAAAACAGTTCGGAAATACTAAAAAACCACTAATTGCAAATGTGAGGCAAAAATAATGAAATTGAATGTTAGAAAATCCCGTAGGGTGGCAATTTTGCTTGGACTTGTAATGATGCTTACCGTTGTTTTGGCATCTTGCGTAGATTTGTCCGAGGTGCCCGATTTTTACAACGATCCTTCGTTTAACATCGAAGAATCCCAAAGCGGTA
>JAZOTA010000059.1:0-10611 GCA_045657425.1 Eubacteriales bacterium | reverse complement strand
CTCTCGTGCGACGCAAACGGGGGGCATTTGACTCTCGTGCGACACTCACGCCACTTTCATGCGACAGCCGTAAGTTAGCCTTTAGGAGCAAAAGCTCTTAAACCAATTTACGGAGGTTTCTATTTTGAACCACACATTCCTTAACAGGGGTGCTTTTGCAAAACGCAGAAGCGCCCCTTCTTTTTTTGTCAGCCATAGTACGGCACATGGTTGTCGTGATCCCCCGGATTGAAATTTGACTTTAACCAAAATCAAATTTCAAAAATTCGGAGGAAAACATAATGACAACCAAAAACAGATTTGAACTTGAACAGGCTTTTAAGGCAGAGTGCAAAGTAATTGACTTCAAATTGGAGTATAGCAATTTCATCGGCACAGAGAAATACGGTATTGTTTCATCCCTTAGTGAAAAGGAACTGCGTGAAAAATACAACCTGCTTCTCTGCGAATATGAACCTTTCGTTTACATGACGGTAGAACAGTATGAGCCTATCCTTGAATTTCGCAACAACAACAGGAAACACAGCCGTAGATATGCTGCTCACGTTGTTCCTTTCACTTATGAGGATGATATTTCAGAACGTTGCAATCCCGCTTTGATTATCAACTTACTCGACGGCAAGCCGAACTGGACAAAGCTATATGCCGCCATTACACGGTTAGCTCCAAAGCAAAAAGCAAGAATTGAGTTACATTTCTTTGATGGCTTGACCTTTGTTGAAATAGCAAAGCAGGAAAATGTATCAGTACAAGCGGTACAGCAAAGCGTCGAACGGTCTCTGGCGACCATGAAAAAATTTTTAGAAGCAGAAAACTTTGATCCATACGATGATCCGATTTGGGACTGATTTCACATAAATGAAAGGTAGGTTATTATACAATGAAAAGCAAAGTAGAACGTGGAGATATTTATTGGTACAACTTTGGTCAGAACGAGGGTAGTGTTCAGAATGGTATTAGACCGGCATTGGTGATTCAAGCAACCAACTTTAACGCCAATAGTCCTACAACCATTATTGCAGCTATCACAACGGCACAGAAAGGGATGTATCTTCCTTCGCATATTTTCCTTGGTGAGCGTTACGGGCTTGATCGTCCATCCACCGTTATGTTAGAGCAAATCCGCACAGTAAATCAAAATGAGTTGGGTCCTTATATCGGAACCGTAGAAGATCATACTACACTCAATGCGATTTCCAAGGCGCTGAAAAAGACCTATGGGTTGTGGGTTTATCATGCGCCCAAGGACGACGTGCGTTGTCTCTGTAAAAGATGCCTGGATGAATATAGAGACAGCAACGAGTACATTATCACCAGACGAGACCCGTTCCAGAAAGAAAAGGAACCCTGCGATAGATGCCGCCACCTTGGTTACGATTACATTTTGAAGCATCGTCGGAAATAATAAATACCCATTCTCGCAAAAGAGCTTGCAGTTCGCTGCAGGCTCTTTTTGCCGTTCATAAATTAGTTACATCTGGGATAGTTGTAATTTTGCCGAATTTGTGATATAATGAGGACGCTTACAGGAGGTATTACCTGCAAGCCATCAGACAACATTGCACACAATAATCGGTTTTCATTTGTGAGACGAAACAACACTCACAAGCCACCTGAGAGATTTCAGAGACAGTCCTCATTACTCCAAGTTAGTGATTAACGCTTACATCTCCCATAATTGAGGACAATTCGTGAGGTCAAAATGAGGTCAAATGCCCGTAGACCTCTGAAACAGGTGAGAAAAACGTGCAATTTTGACCCAAAATGCCATAGAAAATGACCCAAATTCTTACTTGTAGACACCAGAGACAAAAATGGTTAGCGAGTGGGAATAATTAGTCCCTCCCAAAACCGCATAAATAAAGGGTTTTGAGATATTTAAAATTCGTGTGACTATACTTTTTCAATGCCCTGCTGTAACAAGCGGGGCATTTTTGCGTTAAATTGATTTTGAAAGCGAGAATAAAATATGGGATTATTTGGTATCTTTAAGAATAAAAATGATAATGGAAAAGTAGTATGGAGAAATGTCAACGGGCAGATAGTTTGTCCTGGCGACGCTTGTCCCAAAGATTGCGATGATACTTGTCCAATCTATCTCAATACACAATGTGCAATGTTAATGCGAATTGGTGCAGGCGACAAGGCATTAGAGATTTACAAGAAAGCCCTTGAAATTGCTCCTGATTTTTACGACGCATACAATAATATGGCAGGCATCTACGGTGGGCAAGGGCGTTATCAGGAAGCATACAACTGCTATATGAAAGCACACGAACTGAACAAAGTTAGACCGAACCCTGTGTATGGTCTTGCTCTGTGTTGCAGAGACTTGGGTAGACCCGAAGAATGTATCAAGTGGTGTGAAGAATACTCCCGTCTTGCAATTGATAATGCCCTTGCAGACCTATATAACGAAATGAAGGCAAAACTCGGCGGTGAAGTTGAAGGGGATGAATCCACCGAAGAAGCAGACTATGAGATTGTTCAAGAAGGCGAAGAATGGACTATTGTTCAGAAGGATGGTTGCTACTTCTTTATTGACGAAGACGAAGAATATGCCACCACTCCTCGTGGCGCAGTGCTTAAAACCAGTTATTTTGAACTTGCAGAGAGAATTCTTGAAGACTTGGATACATATGGTCCCGACGACTTTTCTGCCGACAGCATCTTGCCTTGGCACTACACGATGGTAGAAAATTTCTCAAAAATGGAACATAAACAGGTTGAAGATGTTCTGGCAGACAGTTTTATCAACCGTTATGACTGGACTTATACCACTGATGTTGAAGGCACCGAGTGGGAAGAAATCTGGGGCGTCCGTGGTGTTCGTGAAGGCGAAATTATGGAATGGTTGAGTAAAATCACCCATATGCAAATGACGGCTGCCTGTTGTATCAGCAACGCATACCACACAATCAACCTTGCCTATATGTTGGCAACTATTATGGAAACCTACGATAGTGACGAACGAGAAGCAAAGTTTAATGATCTCGCTGATTTTATAGGTGAAAATTCTGAATATTATGCCAGTATTGACGATTTCAAGACCTTTGAATTGTATTACGGAATACACCTTAAAGAAAACGGCAATGTGATTAATATATAAATAAAAAACATGTAAAACATTTTGTAGTCGCTGACTACAATTTTGACTACACATTCTTTGTAGAGCGTGGAGACGATGCGGATTTATGAGTCAAAAAGGCACAAAATAGTGCCGAAAATACCCCAAATCACGGTGTTCACACTACGGTCAAGCGAGTGGGAATAAAGAAATAATACGAAACGGCTTGGAGGTTATGCTTCCGAGCCGTTTTTATAGTTTTAAAGAAACGGGTTGTAAAATGCGCCTCGATGGGGTATAATGGGTTAAATCAACGAACAGGGTGGAGCCGTGTATAAAAAGGTTTATATTGAAATCACCAATATATGTAATATGAATTGCTCCTTTTGTCACGGGCATAAAAGGAAGCCGAGGCGAATGACCGCTGATGAATTTTCGCTTATTCTCGACAAGATAAGCGGACAGACGGAATATATCTATTATCATTTAATGGGCGAACCGCTGACTCATCCCGATTTGCCCGATTTCATTAAAACTGCGGGCGAGCGCGGATTTAAGTCGATTATCACCACCAACGGAACTCTTTTGAGCAAACACGGAGAGAAAATTCTTTCTGCAGGTGTGCATAAGGTCAACATCTCGTTGCACAGCTTTGAAAAGGGAAGCGATGAGGATCACGCGAGGTATGTTAAGGACCTCGCGGAATTTGCGAAAAACGCGGCGGAATGTGGCGTTATAACCGTTTTTCGCCTTTGGAACAAGGGCTTTGACTGTGGCAAAAACGAAGCGTCAATCGAGCTTCTTAAGGAACACATTTCGGGCGAGTGGGCAGAGAATACACGCGGTATAAGAATAAGAGAAAAGCTTTATCTTGAATACGGCGACCGCTTTGAATGGCCCGACGCTGATGCGGAAATAAAGGGGAACAAATTCTTCTGCTACGGTCTTAAGGACCAATTCGGCATCCTTGCCGATGGCACAGTCGTGCCGTGTTGTCTTGACAGCGACGGCGTTATTAACCTCGGCAACGTTTTTAACGAGGATATCGAAAAGATATTAAGTTCCGAGCGCGCGGTTAATATCGTTAACGGCTTCAAGTGTGGAAAAGCATCCGAGGACTTATGCCGTCGGTGCGGTTATGCACAAAGATTCGTTTGAATTCCGAAAGGTGGATTATTTATGAGCTTTTTACAGGATAAGCGCAGAAGAAAAAGATTTACGGTTATCGTTTCGGTAACTCTTGCGGTCGTTATACTTTTCGCTGCGTGCGCAATATATCTTTGCGATTATTACAGGGCGGACGAGGAGGCAATCGCCGCGTTTGCGCCGAACAATACCGTTGAAATACAAATTCTTGACAATGGAAACACAGTTTTCAGGAGCGCGGAGGTAAAGGCGGGCTTTGTCTTTTATCCCGGTGGGAAGGTCGAAAGCGAAGCATACAAGCCCTTGATGATATCGCTTGCCTCTTATGGATTTTTGTGTGTGCTCGTTGATATGCCCTTTAATCTTGCGGTGCTCGATATTAACGCGGCAGACGGCATTCAACAGCAGTTCCCCGAGGTCGAAGACTGGTACATAGGCGGACATTCCCTCGGCGGAGCGATGGCGGCGTCGTATTTGGGCGAAAATGCGGGATCATACAAGGGACTTGCTTTGCTCGGTGCTTATTCGACCGAGGATCTTTCGGGAACCGAGCTTTCGGTGATCTCGCTTTTCGGAAGCGAGGATAAGGTTATGGATCACGAGGCATACGAAAGCAATAGGCATAATCTTCCGAAGAATTTCAAGGAGATCGTAATAAACGGCGGATGCCATTCCTTTTTCGGAATGTACGGCGCGCAGGAAGGCGACGGTACGCCGAGTATGTCGAATCAGGAACAGATCGTCTTTACGGCACAACAGATAACCAAGCATTTTATATACGGAGCAGAATAAAAACGAAAACCTCAATGCTGTTTTGCGGCATTGAGGTTTATTTTATATATTTATCTTGTATTCGCCGTCAATGAGGACGTAATTGACGTTATGCTTTTTTGCAAGAGCGAGAACATTTGCGTTGTCCTCCAGAACCGATTCCTTTGTACACCAGGAATCGTCAAGACGGTTTTCGATAACGCTTGCATATTTCTTAATGTCATCAAAATGGTCGTTGATATATTTTTCGCTCATTACAAGACAGTAATATTTAATATCCTTCAGGTAATCGGCATCAAAATCCGTTTCCCAATCAAAGGGGATGTAACAGCCCTCGACTATCAAATTCTGTTCGTTTTCGATGGCGGTTTTTATCATTTCGCGGACTATCGGCCACAAATAATCGGTCAATTTATCGTCATCCATAGGAGTAAGCTTTGTGTTGCCGCTACGTATCAGGCCCATTTTCAAATGGTCAATCGAAAGATAGGGATATTTATATTTTTCGAGCAATTTCTGAGCAAGATTGGTCTTGCCGACGTGCGACGCACCCGTAATTAAAATAATCATAGCGCACTCCTTTTGGTTGTTGTACTGATTATACCACAAAAACAACAAAAAAACAAGCAAAAAAGGGCAACGAAACAGAAACTGTTTGTAACACGGACTTGAAATTTTTATCTGTATATGTTAATGTATTATAGATAAAAGCAACGGAGGTTTAGTTTTATGAGTAAAACGAAAATTCTGTGTCTTATATTGTGCTTCTGTATGTTGACGTTTCTTGTTGCCTGCTCGGAAAACACGGAAACCGAAAGCGTTGTCGATTCTTCGACAATAGACGAAAACGTTTCTTATTCAGAGTATCAAAACAACAAGGGTGAATATATTGCCAAAACAAGCGGAAAACGGTATGACGGACAAACGATAACCTTTTTGACCTGCAGTGAAAAGAAGGTTTACGAATCGGAAATCGTTGAAAACGTTCAAACCTACGAGGATGGCGCCGATTGCACCTATCCCCAAATCATCAACGACGGTCTCCGCCTCCGCGCCGAAACGCTTGAGCGTGAATTGGGTCTTAAGCTCGAGGAGATACAGCTTCACAGTCCCACGCGCAAAAACGGCGAAATGCTCAGCGAGGTCGTGCGCGGTAATATGAGCTCGACGACCGAGTATCAGGTCGTTGTACCCTGTCTTTACGACGGCGCATCGCTTGCTGTTCAAGGTCATCTTCGCAATCTGCTCGGCATCGACGGCTTGCAGTTGGATGCACCCTGGTGGAATCAGGAATTCAACGAAAGCATGACCTATGCGAATCAGCTTTATTTTTCCATCGGCGATATAGGTCTTGTTAACAAGGCGAATACGGCTGCTTTGTTCTTCAATTTTGACCTTTGGAAAAAGCACGGTCTTACCGAAAAATTCGGCGGCACTCCTTATGAGCTTGTCGAAAGCGGCAAATGGACGACCGATTTGGTTTTCGAAGCCGCTCGCGTGATGAAAAAGGATATTACGAACGACGGAATTGTCGATTATAAGGACGAATACGGCTGGAGCGGTCAGCTTGACGATATGTGGAGCATCTTTTTCGGCTCGGGCGAGAAGATTGCAAGTGCCGATAAGGACGGATACCCCACAATAACGATGTATAACGAGCGCAGTGCAAAGGTTATGGAGCGCTTGCAAGAATTTCTGCAAAGCGAGGAGCACGTTTCGGCAAACGATTATTTCAGCGTTACCGAAAGCCCCGTTGACCTCACGCGTGAGGCGTTTTTAAGCGGACGCGCGCTGTTCTTTAACGACGTTGTCGGTACGGTTGCTCTGCTTGGTAATATGGAACAGCATTTCGGTGTCGTTCCCGAACCGAAATATGACGAAAATCAAGACGATTATTATTCACTCGTTAATCCTTGGGGCTCGACCTGCTTTGCAGTACCCACAAGCGTACCTGCAGAGCAGCTGACTATGGTTGCCGATGCTTTGAACGTACTTGGCGCAAGCTCGAAAAACACCATCGCAAAGGATTATCAGGAAGTTGTTCTTTCCTATATGAAAACGCGTGATGACGAATCTGCGAAAATGATAAACGATTATATCCTGCCCACACGCGCGTGCGACGTCGGCATGGTCTATCAATGGGGCGGCTTGGACATTTTGCTTCAGGAAATGGCGGCAAAGCCTATCGGCTCGTTCTCGTCGCAATTCGATTCAAAAAAAGCAGTTGCGGAATCGGCGTTGGAAAAAACCGTTGATTTTTATAAAGAAAACGAAAATAAATATTAACCAATAAAAGGAGAACTATTATGAAAATAGGTGTATGTGTAAGCTACGGCGATATCGAAACTATGCCCGAGAAATTTCAAACCTTGCGTGATCAAGGCTTTGACAACTGTCAGCTTATTTCGTGGAGCCCTGCAAGATGGACCGACGAAAATGCCGAAAAGCTCAATGCTATGCTCGAGGAATACGGTGTAACCGTTTCGGCATTCTGGTGCGGATGGGAAGGACCCTGCACTTGGAACTTCTATGAAGGTCAGCAAAATCTTGGTCTTGTACCTCCCGAATATCGCGAAATGCGTGTTAAAAACCTTTGCGACGGCGCAGATTTTGCGGCAAAATTGGGCGTTGAAAACGTTGTTACCCATATGGGCTTTATTCCCGAAAACCCCAACGACCCCGAATTTCTTCCCTTCTGCGATGCAGTTAAGCGTGTTGCAGACCATTTGAAGAAGAACAACCAATGGTTGCTTTTTGAAACCGGTCAAGAAACTCCCGTAACCATGCTTCGTTGCTTTGAAACCGCAGGCGCGGACAATTTGGGCGTTAACCTCGATACCGCAAACGTAATCCTTTACGGCAGAGCGAACCCTGTTGACGCTTTGGACGTGTTCGGTAAATACGTTCGCAACCTCCACGCAAAGGACGGCTTGTATCCCGTTAACGGCCACGACCTCGGAAAAGAAACCGCAATCGGTCAGGGCAAGGTTGATTTCTATGGCGTTATCAAGGGACTTCACGAGGTCGGATATGACGGCTACGTTACCATTGAGCGCGAAATTACCGGCGAACAGCAGGCAAAGGACATTCTTGCGGCTAAAGAATATCTTGGCAATATAATCAAGGAAGTAACCGGCAAGGACGCCGAATAATTAAGTGAGTGATATTATGCGCTTTACAAAAATGCAGGGCTTGGGCAACGACTATCTTTACTTCTTCTGCGAAGTACCCGAAGACGTTGTCGAGCTGACGAAAAAGCTTTCCGACCGTCATTTCGGTGTCGGCTCGGACGGTACGGTATTCATAACAAAATCGGATATCGCCGATTTCGGTATGCGCATTTTCAATGCCGACGGAAGCGAAGCAATGATGTGCGGAAACGGCATCCGCTGTGTCGGTAAATACGTTTACGACAAAGGTCATACCCAAAAGACCGAAATCACCGTTGAAACACGGTCGGGCATAAAAACGCTTACGCTCTATCCCGAAAACAACCGTGTTAAAAGCATTCGCGTCGGTATGGGCAAGGCGATTGCCGATGACGAAAAAACGATAACCGTAAACGGCGAAGAAGTGAATTTCATCCCCGTTAACGTGGGCAACCCCCATGCGGTAATCTTCGTTGACGATGCCGAAAACGCCCCCGTTTATACACTCGGCGCGGAAATTTGCGGCAACTGTTATTTCAAAGACGGCGTGAACGTTGAATTTATTTCAAGCATATGCGAAAACAAGCTTCGTATGCGTGTTTTTGAGCGCGGAAGCGGTGTAACTTTGGCTTGCGGTACGGGTGCGGTCGCATCTGCCGTTGCGGCGGCAAAGGTAGGGCTGTGCTCCGCCGATAAACCGATAACAGTGCTTCTTGACGGCGGCGAGCTTGTAATAGAGCTTTGCGAAGACGGAAGCGCATTTATGACCGGAAAAGCAGAAATCGTTTGCGACTGCGAAATCCAATTGTAAACTTTTTTGAACCCCATAGACATTATTCTGCCGATATGATAGAATAATATCTGTGGGGTGATTTTTTTGAACAAAAAAGAAAAGACTGTAAAATATTGCTCGATTGTTTTCGGCACAATATTTATCGCGCTTGCCATACTCTATAATTTAAAATCCAATTTCACGGTTGGAACGGTTTTTTCCTATTTTCTCGGCTTGGTTTTGCTTCTCTACGGAATTTTTCATAAAAAGCTTTCAAAAAAGATACCGAAGTGTCTTAAATATATCGTCGTTTTCGGTTACGTTTTCGTTTTGGTGTTTACCGCTTCGCTTTATATTTGCGGAAACAGCGATAACGTCGATTACAAAGAGGATGCGATTATAGTGCTCGGCGCGGGCATAAAGGGCGAAAAGATCGGAACAAACCTTCAAAAACGGCTTGACACGGCAATCGATTACCACAAGGAAAACCAAGAAGCTGTTATTGTTGTAAGCGGCGGTCAAGGCCCTTACGAGGATATTTCCGAAGCGCTTGCGATGGAGCGTTATTTGATTTCAAACGGTGTTCCGCAGAATAAAATCATCAAGGAAGACCGCTCGACAAGCACTCAGGAAAACTTTGAATTTTCCAAAAAACTGCTCGATCTGCGTTTTGGCGAGGGCGAATATAAGGCGGCGTATATCACAAACGGATATCACATCTACCGAGCAGGTCTTGTTGCCGAAAGCGTCGGCTTTAACGGAATAACCCATATCCATGCCGAAACCCCGTGGTATACGGCAATCCCCAATGGACTTCGCGAGATTTTGGCAATTATGAAAACCTGGTTGATCGGATAAACAAAATGCGCTTGGAAGAAATTCCTCGCGTTTTTTTCATATTAATCGATTCTTAAGGATTTAACCCCTTTTAAATTCATACTGTTTGTTGTAAAATAAGGCATCGACAGTCGAAAAAACGAAAATACCGAGGTGGCGGCAATGTACAACATACTAATTTGCGATGACGATCAGGATATAATCAACGCGCTTAAAATTTTCCTTTCCGATTCGAGCTATAACCTTTTCGAGGCGAACAACGGCAAGCAAGCGTTGGAGGTTATTTCCAATACCGAAATACATCTTGTGCTTATGGACATCATGATGCCCGAAATGGACGGAATAAGTGCAATGGTTCGCATCCGCGAAAACAGCAACGTTCCCGTAATACTTATCACGGCAAAAAGTGAAGCAGGCGATAAAATTTTGGGACTTAACGTCGGCGCGGACGATTATATAACAAAGCCGTTCAATCCTGTTGAGGTTGCGGCAAGAGTAAGGTCGCAAATAAGACGCTATACCCAACTCGGCGCGGCGGTCGTTAAGCCGAAAACGCTTAACATAGGCGGAATAGAGCTTGACGACAATTCAAAAACCGTTACGCGTGACGGCTCGCAGGTTTCCTTAACTCCGACCGAATACGAAATTTTGAAATTGCTTATGCAAAACCCCGGCAGAGTTTATTCGCCAAAGGAAATTTACCGCGAAATATGGCGCGAAAATCCGATGACCGCTGAAAATACGATTGCGGTGCATATTCGCCACCTGCGTGAAAAGCTGGAAATAAATCCTGCCGAGCCGAGATATTTAAAAGCCGTGTGGGGACACGGTTATATGATGGAAGGAGATAAACGATGAGTAATTTTATA